>CALHOI010000079.1 GCA_938035525.1 uncultured Granulosicoccaceae bacterium | reverse complement strand
CCAGGGCGAATTTCACCACTTGCCACTGTACCGGCAAAGCCTCGAAAATCCAGGTTAGGGCGGTTGACCCATTGCACTGGCATACGAAACGGCGCATGGCGCATAATGTCGGTATCCACTTTTACCGTTTCAAGATAACTGAGTAAGGTGGTGCCGTGGTACCAAGGCGTGTTGGTGCCTTTGGCAACAATGTTATCGCCTTGCAACGCTGACACGGGAATTGTGGTGATGCTGTCAAATTTAAGGTCGCTGGCGAAGGTTTTGAACTCATCAACGATGGTATTGAATACCGCTTCGTCGTAATTTTTTAAGTCCATTTTATTCACCGCCAGTACAACATTGCGTATCCCTAAAAGCGATGCTAAATACGCGTGTCGGCGAGTTTGCACCAGTATGCCCTGGCGTGCATCGCACAATAAAATAGCCACATCGCACGTTGATGCGCCGGTAACCATATTGCGGGTGTACTGCTCATGCCCCGGTGTATCGGCGACAATAAATTTTCTTTTGTCGGTAGCAAAGTAGCGGTAGGCAACATCAATGGTTATGCTTTGCTCTCGTTCAGCTGCCAGGCCATCAACCAATAAGGCAAAATCCATTTCACTGCCTTGCGTACCCCATTTTTTTGAGTCAGCCTCGGCTGCATCTAATTGATCTTCAAACAGCGCTTTTGATTCATACAACAGTCGACCAATAAGCGTGCTTTTTCCATCGTCCACGCTGCCACAGGTAATAAAGCGCAGCAGACTTTTGCTTTCATGAATTTTTAGATATCGGTTAATATCTTCGGCAATTAATTTGTTTGATTCTGCTTGCATTAGAAGTAGCCTTCCTGTTTTTTCTTTTCCATAGACGCGGCGTTATCGTGATCGATCATGCGACCTTGCCGTTCTGATGTTTTGGTTAACAGCATCTCCTGAATCACCTCTGGCAATGTGGTTGCCTCAGATTCAACAGCGCCAGTAAGCGGGTAACAGCCCAGTGTGCGAAATCGAACTTTGCGCATCATGGGTACTTCACCTTCATGCAATGGCATGCGATCGTCATCCACCATAATCAGTGATCCATCGCGCTCAACAACCGGGCGTTCTGCGGCAAAATACAGCGGCACAACCGGGATGTTCTGCAAATGGATGTACTGCCAGATATCAAGCTCTGTCCAGTTTGATAACGGGAATGCGCGAATACTTTCGCCTGGCTGTTTACGCGTGTTGTACACGTTCCACAATTCAGGGCGCTGGTCTTTGGGTGTCCAGCGATGCTGGGCGGTTCTGAATGAAAACACGCGCTCTTTTGCGCGCGACTTTTCTTCATCACGACGTGCTCCACCAAGGGCCACATCAAACCCGTGTTTATCCAGTGCTTGCTTCAAGCTTTCCGTTTTCATGATGTCGGTGTGCAGCGCCGAGCCATGGGTAAACGGGTTTACACCTTTTTCAACACCTTCCTGATTCACATGCGTTATAAGTTCAAAACCCAATTCCTGGGCGATGTTGTCGCGGAAGCGATACATTTCCTGGAATTTCCACGTGGTATCTACATGCAACAGTGGAAACGGAGGAGGGGCTGGAAAAAATGCCTTACGTGCCAAGTGCATCATTACGGCGCTGTCTTTACCAATGGAATACAGCATGACCGGGTTGTTTGCCTCAGCAACGACCTCGCGCATAATATGAATGCTTTCGGCTTCCAGTCTTTGTAAATGTGTTAAGCCGGTTTCTGATGTTGGCAAAGCGGAAAAACCAGCGTTATCGGGCTTAGCCAGTGAGTCGTTTTGTTTATTTAACTCCTGGTTGGCCGCATTGCGATGGCTGGGTAATGGTTGATTCATCAATAATCCTTTTTCGCTGTTTGTGTTGGCGATTTGATTCGTTGAAATAAAATGTGTTGAAAGAGACGTAATACAAAGTAGTGGTGCGTCGCAATGCGATTGCATTTTCATCGCTTGCTCGCAGATGTTTTTATTGGGCAGCACCAGTGCAATACCGTTGGGGTATTCAATGATCAGTTGCGAGAAAAACTGTTTGTAGTCTTGAGCTGCCGGCGCTTTTTTAAACTGCATCCACAACGCTCGGCCGCGCAGGGTGTGTGCGAACAATTGTGTTGCACCGCCATCAATGGTTTGCATGCCTACCCACAATAGGGTGGTGCTGTTGTTTTTTGCCTGCTGTTTGAAGTCTTGGTATTCGCCATTCAGCCAGGTTTGTGCGGCGCTGGCTTTGGATGCGCTCATGCGGCGATACTGGTTGTCCGGCAGCAGTTGCCATGACTGCAAATACCCAGCAGCGGTTTGCACGCTGACGTCCAGTTGTTGCTCTTTTGTCAGCCAGTCTTTGACACGCTTCGTGGTCCACAAACCCGCCGCGTTGTCGCTGAGCAAGTGCGCCAGCAGGGCAGGCTTTGCGTTTGCAACCGACGCATCGCGGCTGTCTTTATTGCTTGGCCGGCCGCGCGGTTTCACATCAACCGCTGCCCAGCCGCCACTTTTAAATGCTTTGACGGCTGCCACAATGGTGGGCGTGCTCAAGCCAACTTCCTGACGCACATCTGCCAAAGTGCTGCCAGAGAGCCGCAGCTGTACCGCGCGACGGCGCTGGACGTTCAGGTCGTTAGCTGTTTTTGTGTTGCTGGTCATGTTTAAGCGAGCAGATGCTATTAAATATTTAATTGCGGCAATAGTGTAAATGTTTTTAGCAATGATTGTTCCTGATGCTGGGTGAAATTGTGGTTAGAGGAAAAATGCTTTAAAAACAATATTTTACGTTAGGATTAATTGAATGGAAAATGTTTTACACATCAAAATTGATGCCGGGGCCAGGGTTTGGTGCTGTCGGTCACTGTTGCTAGTGTGGGTGCGGAAAATTGTTGTATGGCTCTCTGTTTGGGTATCTACAGCCCCCATCCACTGCAGGTTTCAGCCAAACCGTGTACCCTTCGTGTTCCATAGGAAATCACCGGCAAATCCGGTAGCAATGACAAAAAAAGTATTCATCAAAACCCATGGTTGTCAGATGAATGAGTACGACTCGGCGAAAATGCTCGACGTACTTGCTGATGATGGCCCGGTAGAAGCGACAGACGACCCCTCACAAGCCGACATTTTGCTGTTGAACACCTGTTCGATACGCGAAAAAGCACAGGAAAAAGTGTTCAGCGAACTCGGCCGATGGAAACCCCTCAAAGACGCCCGAAAAGACGTTGTTATTGGTGTCGGTGGGTGTGTGGCCAGCCAGGAAGGTGATGCCATTCATGAGCGCGCACCATTTGTTGACTTGGTGTTTGGACCGCAAACCCTGCATCGTTTACCGGAGCTTATAGATCGTTCTGCCAAAACCAAAAAGCCGGTCGTTGATATCAGCTTCCCCGAAATAGAGAAATTTGATTGTTTGCCCGAGCCGCAGGCCGACGGCCCTATAGCTTATGTGTCTATCATTGAAGGCTGCAGTAAGTACTGTAGTTTTTGCGTTGTGCCTTACACGCGTGGTGAAGAAATCAGCCGCCCGCTAGACGACATCCTGGTTGAAGTTGTGGCTTTAGCCGAGCAGGGCGTGCGTGAAATTCATCTGCTCGGTCAAAACGTCAACGCTTATCGTGGCCCTATGCATGACGGCGAAATAGCCGACTTGGCACTGTTGGTTCATTACGTCGCGGCTATTGATGGCGTTGAGCGTATTCGCTTTACGACTTCTCATCCGGTCGAATTCAGTAATTCTTTAATAGAGGCCTTTGAAAATGTGCCAGAGCTGGTCAGTTTTGTTCACCTGCCAGTGCAAAGTGGTTCTGATCGTATATTGGCAGCAATGAAGCGTGGCCACACTGTATTGGAATACAAATCCAAAATTCGTAAGCTCATGGCAGCACGACCCGGCTTAACGTTATCGTCCGATTTTATTGTTGGTTTCCCCGGGGAGACCGAAGCAGACTTTAACGACACCATGAAGCTGATCACCGATCTCAATTTTGATCACTCGTTCAGTTTTATCTACAGTGCGCGCCCTGGAACACCGGCGGCCAGCCTGGCAGATGAAACACCAATGGCGGTTAAAAAAGAGCGCCTGGCGCGTTTACAAAAAACCATCAATGCGCAAGCGGCTGCTATTTCCCAATCCATGGTTGGCACGGTACAGCGGGTATTGGTAGATAGGCCATCGCGTAAAGACAACAACGTGATGGCAGGGCGGACCGAAAACAATCGCGTGGTTAACTTTCCTGGTAGCCATGAGCTTATTGGTCAATTTGCGAATGTCACTATCACCGAAGCCTTGCCTAATTCACTGCGTGGTGAGTTGGTGGATGTGCATCGAACCGAACATCAAAGCTCACTTAGCCCTGCATGACCGAACTAGCGTTTCGACTATCTTCTGCTGACAATGAGCGCTTAGCGAATTTATGTGGTCAGTTTGATGAGCATCTAAAGCAAATTGAACAACGTCTTGGTGTGTCTATCAGCAACCGGGGTGATCAATTTGAAGTCGTTGGCAGTGACGACGCCGTGGCTAACGCGCAAAAGCTTATTGCCCACCTTTATGCAGCAACCGAAACCGAAGAACTCGCGCCCGAACGTGTTCATCTTTACCTTCAGGATGCAGGACTCGAACATATGCAAGAAAGCCCCAAGTCCGCTGTTAGCGGCGAAATCATAAAAACGCGCCGCTCCACAGTGCAGTGTCGTGGTGTAAGACAAATTGAATACGTCAGCAGCATTAAAGAGCGTGATCTTACCTTTGGCATTGGGCCGGCGGGTACCGGCAAAACGTTTTTAGCGGTTGCAGCTGCCGTAGAGGCGCTTGAGTCAGAACAGGTACAACGACTGGTGCTGGTTCGCCCGGCAGTTGAAGCAGGTGAACGTCTTGGCTTTTTACCCGGCGACATGATGCAAAAGGTCGACCCTTATTTGCGCCCCATTTACGATGCGCTGTATGAATTTTTGGGTATTGAGCGAGTTGGAAAACTGGTTGAACGCAACGTGATTGAAATTGCGCCGCTGGCTTACATGCGTGGTCGTACACTTAATCACTCTTGCGTCATCATGGATGAAGCACAGAACACCACAGTGGAACAAATGAAAATGTTTCTGACCCGTATTGGTTTTGGATCAAAAGCCATCGTGACCGGTGATGTGACTCAAGTGGATTTGCCCAAGCATCAATTGTCGGGTTTAAAACACGTTCAAACGGTGTTAAAAGATGTGGAGGGTGTGGGTTTTTGTAAATTCACCTCAGCCGATGTAGTGCGTCACCCAATGGTGCAACGCATTGTTGCCGCCTATGAGGCTGCCGAGAAACAGGCTGAAGATCTGGCCAAGCATTCGTCAGAACCTCCGTCCTGATATGCACACCACCGGCTTCGATAAAGCACAATTGTTCTTGCTGTTTGATCGTGACAGCGCATCGCAAATAAGCTCGTGGTTACCCACCGACACCCAATTGACACAGTGGCTGCACACGGCCATTGGCGATGCTTTACCTGATGCCTGGCGTGCACACAATATCGAAGTGTCACTCAGTTGTATCAGCAGTGAGGATATTCGTGCGTTAAACTCACAATACCGGGGCAAGGACCGCCCGACTAATGTCCTGAGTTTTCCGGCTGATATGCCATTGATGCCACCGCTGCAAGACGACAGGCGCGATACCGTGGTGTTAGGGGATGTAATTGTCTGCCCGGACGTGCTGATGGCAGAGGCGCAACAACAACACAAAACGGTTGAGCAGCACTGGGCGCATATGCTGGTGCACAGTGTGTTGCACCTGTTAGGGTTAGACCATCAAGATGAAAACAGTGCTTACACTATGGAGTCTCAGGAAATTCGGATATTATCCAAGCTTGGCATCACCAACCCATACCTTGCCGTGTCGGCCAAACAATCATGAGTGAAGAAACTTCGGATGGCAGCAGTCGGTCTTTAATGGATCGCATCGTCCACGCGTTAGGCGGTGAGCCGCGTGATCGTGACGAGCTGCTTGATTTACTGCGCGATGCGCATGCCCGCAACATATTCGACGCCGATACCCTGCAAATGGTTGAGGGCGCGTTTCAGGTGGTTGAAATGCGTGTGCGGGATATCATGGTGCCGCGGGCTCAAATGGTGGTGCTCGAAGACGACGCATCGTTTGAAGAAATGCTGCCCGTTATTATTAAGTCGGGTCACTCACGATTCCCGGTTATCTCCGAAGACAAAGACAACGTTGTGGGTGTGTTGCTGGCAAAAGATTTATTGCGTCACGCCAGTGGCGACTCAAAGCAATCGTTCGATCTTGCTTCACTGATTCGCCCGGCAACCATAACGCCGGAAACCAAACGCCTTAATGTGCTGCTAAAAGAATTTCGTGCAGAGCGTAATCACATGGCCATCGTGATGGACGAATACGGTGGTGTTGCCGGTTTGGTGACCATTGAAGATGTGCTTGAAGAAATTGTTGGAGAAATTGACGACGAGCACGACAAAGACGAAGGTCAGCTCATTAAAGACAATGGTGACGGTCACTACACCATACGCGCACTAACACCCATCGAAGAATTCAACGAAGCCTTGGGTACCAAATTCAGTGATGAAGAATTCGATACCATTGGTGGGTTGCTAATGCAGCACATTGGCCACATGCCTAAAAATGGTGAAGAAGCGGTCATTGATGGTTGTCTGTTTCGCGTCATGGTTGCCGATTCACGCCGAATACATTTGTTGCAGGTGACTTCGCCTGCGTAACCCACTAACGCTCTTCCATCACTATGGATTCCTCCAAAGCGCTCCCAACTATGCCAGTTAAGTGGTTGTGTCTAATGTTGCTGCTGGTCGGTGCATTAATGGTGCTGACGTTTGCACCTTACTCGATGCATTGGTCTTTGGCTTTCGTGTTGTTGTTTGTGCTGTATCAAAGTATTCAACATCTCACACCCAAACAGGGGTTCTGGGCTGGCTGGTGTTTTGGCTTTGGCTATTTTGGCCTATCGGTAAACTGGGTTTATAACAGCATTTATATGTTTGGCTCGGCAACCGCGCCATTGGCTGCAGCGGTCACCTTGCTGTTTGTTTTAGTCATGACGGTTTTTCCGGCGGTGACGGTATGGGCGTATTTGCGGTTAAAAAATGCTGTGTCGTGGCCTGCGCGTGCCCTGTTGTTTGCCAGTTTATGGGCGTTGGCCGAATTGGCGCGTGCAAAAATCATGGGCGGGTTTCCATGGGCACTCATTGGTTACAGTCAAACAACCGCACACTTTGGCGAGCTGGCACCTTGGGTGGGTGTGTACGGCATTGGTTTTGTCATTGCGTTGCTACCTAATTTTCTGGGCGACTTTGTGCGGTATCAATGGCATAAAAGTTTGGGTCGTTGGGTTGCTTTGGTTTGTGTAGGGTTAATCAGTGTTGGCGTTGCGCTAGGGCTTGGACAACTTAAAAATATTGAACAATCCACCGAGAAGGGCACCAGATTGAATGTGCGTTTGGTGCAAGCCAACATCAAGCAGGAGCTTAAATTTTCGCGAGAACGTTTACAAAGTTCATTGGAACAATACACGCGGCTTTCCGTGCAGGACTTACCACCGGCAACCGATATCATTATCTGGCCTGAAACGGCTATCCCAACTTTTTTTGCCAACGTTGAAAATGTGATTGAACCATTTGCCAATAATTTGCACGCCGGTGGAATCGAAGTACTGGCTGGTGGGTTTTACTCTGATGGACAATCCAGTTACAACAGTGTGCGTCAACTGGCCGGTGAAAAAGCCCTGTATCAAAAGCGGCATCTGGTGCCATTTGGTGAGTACATGCCGTTTCGTTTTATGCTTAACTGGTTGGCCGCCTACATCGATATACCCATGTCTGACTTGGGGCGTGGCAGTGGACCCAATTTGCCTCTCACCTTAAAAGGCGAGCCGCTGGGTTTGTCCATTTGCTATGAAGACGTTTTTGGTGAAGAGATGCGTGAGCACTTACCCGAAGCCACGGTGTTGGTGAACGTGTCTAACGATGCGTGGTTTGGCGAAAAAATTGCGCCTTATCAGCACCAGCAAAAAGCCCAGATGCGTGCGCGTGAAATGCTCAGGCCGATGATTCGTGTCACCAACACCGGCGTGACATCGGTTATTAACTACCAAGGCCAAATCCAGCATTCCATTGCGCACAACACGCAGGGTTTTATCGATGTCACTGTGTATCCACGGCTGGGCGCTAGTGTGTACGCGCAAACCGGTAACTGGCCGGTTTTTATAGTGGCCATGATTGTGCTGTTGGGCGCACTTTTATTCCGGTTTGCTGGCAAGAGCGCAACACACACTGGACATTAATCGCCGAGCTATTTATAGTTGTGTCTCGACGAACGCTGGTTGGGAGAGTCCGACGGTCATATGACTGCTCGGCGCCGAAGGCGAAACCGCCCGGAAACGCTCAGGCACCCGGACCAACACAGCTAGTCGACTCTGGAGAGTGATTGACGCGGCTTATCAAGCCAGTGCAATCCGCCCAAGGGGAAAGAGCACCAATGTGTGAAAGACACAAATGTGTGCTTGAATCTCTCAGGTTCCCGGACAGAGGGGCTGCGATGCACGTGCATCGTATCTGCAAGTGTGTCTTTTTCGCACTTAACAGGTGGCCTATGCTGTGGACTTGAAAACACCGTTATACCAATCACATAAAGATGCAGGCGCAAAGCTGGTCGATTTTTACGGCTGGCAGCTGCCGATTCACTATGGCTCTCAAATAGACGAACACAACAGCGTCAGACAATCCGCTGGTGTGTTTGATGTTTCCCACATGACCATCATTGATGTGAGCGGCCAGGATGCGCAGGCCTGGTTACGTGGCATGTTAACCAATGATGTCGCTAAGCTTGCACCCATGCAGGCTTTGTACAGCTGCCTGTGCAATGAAGAGGGCGGCGTCATCGATGATCTTATTGCCTACAAAATTAACGATACACAATACCGGCTGGTGGTTAACGCAGGCACGCGCGAAAAAGATATTGCCTGGTTAAAGCAACATGTTAGTGGTGACGTCAAGTTGGCTGTGCCCAGTAATTCGGCCATGTTGGCGGTGCAAGGTCCCGATGCGGTTACCAAGACGGCGATTGCGCTTGATTCAATGGGTGCCGGTGCCGATATTCAAAACTTAAAACGTTTTTTTGCGCTTGAGCAAGGCGATTGGTTTATTGCTCGCACGGGCTATACCGGCGAAGACGGTGTTGAAATCGTTGTCCCTGGCGAACTGGCGCCGTTGTTGTTCAAAGCATTGCTAGAGCAAGGCGTTGCGCCGTGTGGTTTGGGTGCACGCGATACGCTTCGGCTTGAAGCGGGCATGTGTCTGTATGGCCAAGACCTCGACGAATCACATTCGCCTGTTCAATCCGGCATTGGCTGGGCTGTTGACGTGCGTGACCCTGAGCGCCAGTTTATCGGCCGTGATGTGCTTTATGAACAAAAATCCACGGGCACCGACGTTCATCAAGTTGCATTGGTATTGAGTCAAAAAGGCATCATGCGGGCCGGTCAGGTTGTGCAGCGATCAGGGCAAGCAATAGGCACCGTTACGTCGGGGACCTTCAGCCCGACTTTACAAAAGTCGATTGCGCTGGCCCGCGTCAACAAGCCGGTGGTCGGTGGTTGTGATGTGATAATCCGTGACAAGCCTTTTGCGGCCGAGCCGGTTGAACTGCCGTTTACCAAGTTGGCCTAGCCTGGGCTCATATAAAAACTACACTCATCGTTTCATTTTAAATTGTTGGAGATATGTATGGATATTCCTGGTGATCTGCGTTTGACTGCAACCCACGAGTGGGCTCGAATCAATGACGATGGCACGGTGACCATTGGCATTACCGAACACGCACAAGAGCAATTGGGCGATCTTGTGTTTGTTGAAACACCAGAGCTTGATACCAAGTGTGAGCCCGAGCAAGCGGTTGCTGTGGTTGAGTCTGTTAAGGCAGCATCCGATTTGTACGCGCCTATTGCCGGCACCATTATCGATGCCAACGCTGACTTGGCTGACAGTCCGGAGCTCATCAACGACAGCCCCTACGAGAATGGCTGGATTTTTAAAATTCAACCAGACGATGTCAGCGACGTTGAAAACTTAATGGACCCTGACGATTACACCAATATGGTGTCGGCCGACGAATAACCCAAAAACATACCGGTAACCAATAACCATGAATGACCATCAGTTCAGCAGCGATTTTGTGCGTCGGCATATAGGCTCGACCAATCAACAGATTCAACACATGCTCGACACGTTAGGTGAACCCTCGCTGGCGTCACTTATTGAGAAAGTGGTTCCCGCCAACATCGCGCTGAACCAAGAGCTTGATCTGGACGATGGCATTAATGAAGCTGACGCTTTGGCTGAGGTGCGTAAGCTTGCGTCACGCAACCAAGTGTTACGCAGCTTAATTGGTATGGGCTACCACGATTGTCATACGCCATCGGTTATCAAACGCAATGTTATTGAAAACCCGTCCTGGTACACCGCCTATACACCGTACCAGCCGGAAATTGCACAAGGGCGTTTGGAAGCCTTGTTTAACTTTCAAACTCTGGTGACAGAACTAACCGGTATGGCCATTGCCAACGCGTCTTTATTGGATGAGGGAACAGCCGCCGCCGAAGCCATGGCCATGGCCCATCGTGCGTGCAGAGGAAAACGCTCTCGGCTGTTAGTTGCCAGTGATTGTCATCCGCAATCGCTTGATATTATTCAAACGCGTGCGCAGCCGTTGAACATTGATGTTGTTTCATGTGAAGCGTTAAAAATGAACGAACAGGTGCTGGCCGATGGCGATGATGTGTTTGCTGTGCTGGTGCAATACCCGGGTACGTTTGGCGACATAGTCGATTTAGAACCTATTGCCGCCGCCGCACATGAAAAAGGTGCATTGCTAATCGTTGCGGCCGATCCTTTATCGTTGCTGTTGCTCGAAGCACCGGGTGATGCTGGTGCCGACATCGTTATTGGCAGTATGCAACGCTTTGGTGTACCCATGGGTTTTGGTGGTCCGCATGCCGCTTACATGGCTACCACCGATAAGCTCAAACGCACACTACCGGGTCGTTTGATTGGCGAATCAATTACCGTAGCCGGTGAGTCGGCGTATCGTCTGGCTTTGCAAACGCGTGAACAACATATCAGGCGCGAAATGGCCACATCCAACATTTGCACCGCGCAAGCCTTGCTGGCCATTGTTGCCACCATGTACGCGTGTTACCACGGACCAAATGGTTTGCGCAACATTGCTCATCGTGTCAGAACAGCCGCCGACACGGTTGCAGGGGCAGTGCAGGGTCATGGTTTAACGGTGGTGAATGCGCGCTGGTTTGATACCTTGCACGTGCAGGTTGACAATGCGGATGCGTGTCTTGCTCGCGCATTGGAGCATGGGTACAACGTGCGTAAAGTGGATGCGACGCATGTGAGCGTTTCGTTTGATGAAACAACCTCCACAGAAGATTTACGTTTTACCGTTGCCGCTTTGGCAAACCTTGCCATTGATCAGGTGAGCTTAAAAGACCCGAAGTCTCGTGACGCAAAGGCAGATCGTGCGGCGACCTATTTATCTCAAGCGTGTTTTAACTTGTATCACAGCGAAACTGACATGATGCGTTATTTGCGTGGTTTGGCCAATAAAGACATTGCGCTCGACCAAGCCATGATTCCATTGGGTTCGTGCACCATGAAGCTTAATGCGGCATCAGAAATGGAACCCATCACCTGGCCCGAATTCAGCAACATCCATCCGTTTGCACCGGCCGATCAAACGCAGGGTTATCGAGATTTAATTGCCGACCTTGAACGCATGTTGTGTGAGTGCACCGGCTATGATGCCGTGTCGTTGCAACCCAATGCCGGAAGTCAGGGCGAGTATGCCGGGCTGTTGGCTATAAAGCGCTATCACGAAAGTCGTGGTGACACCGGCAGAACCAAATGCCTTATTCCCACATCAGCTCATGGTACTAACCCTGCCAGTGCGCAAATGTGTGGTTTAAGTGTGGTGTTGGTCGATTGTGATGATGCCGGTAACGTCGACATCGACGACTTGCAAAAGAAACTTGACGAGCACGGTGATGAAGTTGCGGGCATCATGATCACATACCCCTCGACCCATGGTGTTTTCGAGGCCGGTGTTACGGATGTCTGTGAACGAGTGCATGCTGCTGGTGGTCAGGTTTACATTGATGGTGCCAATTTTAATGCCATGGTGGGCGTTGCCAAACCCGGAAAATTTGGTGGTGATGTATCACACCTTAATTTGCATAAAACGTTTTGTATTCCACACGGTGGTGGTGGCCCTGGCGTAGGGCCTATCGGAGTGGGTGAGCATCTGAGTGCGTTTTTACCTGGGCATCATGAGCTTGAATCCAGTGAAGGTGCGGTCAGCGCGGCGCCGTGGGGCAGTGCAATGATTCTGCCTATAACGTGGATGTATATTCGCATGATGGGTAAGTCGGGGTTAAAGCACGCCACTGATGTTGCCATATTAAATGCCAATTACATTGCTCATCGCTTATCGGAACACTACCCGATTTTGTATCGTGGTCAGCAAGGTTATGTCGCGCACGAATGCATACTCGATACTCGTGGCATGAAAAAAGACATGGGTATCACAGTCGATGACATTGCCAAACGATTAATGGACTATGGCTTCCATGCGCCAACCATGAGTTTCCCGGTGCCGGGCACGTTAATGGTTGAACCCACCGAAAGTGAATCATTGGTTGAGATAGACCGATTCATTGATGCCATGTTGTTGATTCATGCTGAGGCCTGCAAAGTGGGCGATAACACCTGGCCGGCGGACAACAATCCCTTGGTTAATGCACCGCACACCGCTGCTATTCTGCTTGATGATGACTGGCAGCGGCCTTACAGCCGTCGCGAGGCTGCATACCCGGCTGAGAAAATGGCCGTTGCTGATAAGTACTGGCCGCCGGTGTCACGGGTTGATAACGTTTACGGCGATAAGCACTTGATTTGTTCGTGCCCGCCATTGTCCGACTATCAGGATGAGGCGTCCACGGCCAGCTAAACTGGCTTTTTGTGGGTGAGTTCAAGCGATTGTTGTAACGCTGTGTATCGCGAGGGCTGTTCGTTCAGACAGCGTTCAGTTTGAAACAGTAGGCTGTTGCTGAGAGTTAAAACCAATCAGGAGCGCAGCATGCGAAAACGGCTAATCATTGCAACTTTATTTGCCTTAATGGCAGCAACCTCGGCATCGGCCAGCAGCTATATCACCATAGATGGCACTTCGGTCACCGTTCAAGATAATCTCGACGGCGAACTTAACCCCGTGGGTTTGCGTTTTCGGCTGGGTATGCCAATCGCTGACAATCTGGACATAGAAGGGCACTTTGGCTTTGGTGCTGATGCGCGCGATTCGGCTTACGATAATTTTGGTACTACCTATGCCGGAGCGTATTTAAAAGGGTATGTGCCTATTGGTTTTAATAGCGCCTTTTATGCGTTGGGTGGCTACAGCGCTGTTACCTTAACGCAGGAAGTTAACGGGTCTGAGTTCTCCGATGAACGATACGGCTTTTCTTACGGAGCTGGGTTGGAAACAAAAATTAGCCGCCGCGCTGATTTAACCGCAGACTACATGCGTTACGTTCGTGATGAGGGTTTGTTCAGGGATATTTCGGCGGTGAGTCTGGGTATCAAGTTCTATTTTTAATCGCTCGTTTTTTTATCGCCCATGAGTTAGTCCAAAGCCAGTGCATGCCGATTGAGTTCTTCAAAATGTGGCATGCATTGGTCAACCAGTGCTTGTTGCTCGCGGCTTAATGATGGCAGAGTCTTCCTTGGCATGCCAAAGCCACGACTTTGTTTAACCGAATCGTACCAGTGCTTGTGCCAGATACCATCGGAGCTGCGTTCACCGCTTGGCCATGACAACATGCTCGGTTCAAAGCTCAGGCCCAGGTGAGAGCAGATGTATCGCAAATGTTTTTCGGGTTGTTGTAGAAAACGTCCGCTATCAATCACCAGTGGGTATTGTTCGGCTAGATTGCTGCTGTATTCAAATACTGTTTGTAGTTGCGTATAGCCAAGATCATTGGCTGTGGTGTTATCACGCTTGGCCGTGTAAGAGGCCACCATGTGGCGAGGGTCTCTAATTAAAAACAGGTTGTGCACCTCCTTGAGCCAGGTCAGTGGTATGTGCTCAAGCATGTGGGTACTGATGTGTTTTTGATAAAACACACCCGATGCCGGTTTTGTGCTGAGCTGCTTTATGAGTGCGGGCAGGTCGTGTTCGTGGTGCGCAATAATCTCATCAGCCATGGGGTGGTCGATGCCGGTGTGCTTTAAAAAGTGCGCGTAAAACGGCTCATCAATCACTTGGCAGTCGGTACGGTTTTCCCACGAGCGCATCATTGCTGTGGATATATTGCGTGGGCCCGACCACATGGCAATGTTCACACCCATTGTTGTTTCGCTATTCGTTTACTCACCAGCAATTTTTGCAAATGCAGCATCGGCTGCGCTCAGTGTTTTATCAATCTCTGTTTTTGTGTGCGCAGCGCTGATAAAGCCAGCTTCAAAAGCGGATGGAGCCAAGTACACATTGTGTTCCAACATGGTGTGGAAGAAGGTTTTAAAGTGCTCGGCGTTACAAGCCATGACTTGTGCAAAGCTACTGACCTTAGACGCATTGGTAAAAAATAATCCGAACATGCCACCGGCGTGCGATGCGCAAAAGTCTACGTTGTGTTTTCCAGCAAGCTCACGCAGGCCTGACATCAGCGTGCCGCAAGTGTCATCCAGTTGTTGATGAAAGCCTGGGGCCGACAACAGTTCTAATGTGGTAATGCCTGCGGCCATGGCAATTGGGTTGCCAGACAAGGTACCGGCCTGGTACACAGCGCCGACAGGTGCTATGTGGTCCATGATGTCTTTGCGACCACCAAATGCCCCCACCGGCATGCCGCCGCCAATCACTTTACCCAGTGTCGTTATATCGGGCATAACATTGTAGCGTTCCTGCGCACCACCCGAAGCGACTCTGAACCCGGTCATCACCTCATCGAAAATCAGCACGCTGCCGTGCTTGTCGCACACCTGTCGCAAACCTTCCAGAAACCCGGGCACCGGTTCAACAAAATTCATGTTGCCGGCAATCGGTTCTACGATGATGCAGGCAATGGAGTCGCCTTGATCGGCAAACAATTGATTGAGCGCGTCGATGTCATTAAAGGGCAGGGTTAATGTGTGCTGCGCAAAAGCGGCCGGCACACCGGGGGAATTGGGTACGCCCAACGTCAACGCACCAGAACCTGCTTTAACCAGCAGCGAATCAGAATGGCCGTGATAACAACCTTCAAACTTAACGATGTTGTCGCGACCGGTAAAACCGCGGGCAAGGCGAATCGCACTCATGGTGGCTTCAGTGCCCGAACTGACCATCCGAACCGAGTCTATTGATGGCACGATTTTGCACAGCAGCTCGGCCATTTGCGTTTCAAGTTCAGTTGGCGCACCAAAACTTAAACCGTGCGTGGCGGCTTTTTGTACCGCGTCGATAACATCGGGGTGGGCGTGGCCCAGCAGCATCGGGCCCCACGAGCCAACGTAATCTACAAATTCGTTTTGCTCAGAATCTGTTATGTAAGCCCCTTTAGCGCTTTTGATAAAGCGCGGCGTACCACCGACGCTACCAAATGCACGCACGGGTGAGTTAACACCGCCAGGAATGACTTGACGGGCGCGTTCAAACAAGGATTCTGCGTTGCTCAAGGGGTTTTGCTCCATATGCAATCTAATGTGGCCAATTTACCACGCCAACACGGCCAAAGCTGCACTGAGGCACCCATGGTGTTGTGCAATGCTGAGGGTATTTGCCCATGTTTTGTCAGCTACAATCGTTAGGGCATGAACAGTGAATACAAAAAATACATGTGCATCGTTTGCGGTTGGGAATACGATGAAGCGGCTGGCGCACCAGAGGAAGGCCTGGCTCCCGGGACTCGCTGGAGTGATGTGCCGCTCAATTGGTGTTGCCCCGATTGTGGTGCGGTAAAAGATGATTTCGATATGGTGGAGATAGAGTAATGCAACAAGGCGTCACGCTCGATCAGTTTTTAGAAACACACATGGCGCAGTTGCCAGGTGATCAGGCAGACCTGCGTGGTTTGCTGGCTGACATTGCTAAGGCCTGTATTGAATTGTCAGACCTGGTGCGCCGTGGTGAGCTTGCCGGTGTGCTGGGTGCTGCTGGCAAAGAAAACGTGCAGGGCGAAGACCAGAAAAAGCTGGACATTATCGCTAACGATGTATTCATAGAAATGACCGAGAGTACCGGCCGAGTGGCGGGCCTGGCTTCAGAAGAAATGGATAATCATTATCCAATCCCCGAGCAGCACCAGCGCGGTAAGTATTTATTAACCTTCGATCCGTTAGATGGTTCTTCCAATATTGATGTTAATGGCGCAACCGGTACTATTTTTTCGATAACCGAACACAGTGATACCAATGCACCAAGCGACAACGACTTTTTACAAAGTGGTCGTAAACAAGTTTGTGCGGGCTATTGTTTGTATAGCTCGGCCAGCATGCTGGTTATTACGCTGGGTTCGGGTGTTGCGGGGTTTACTTTAGATAACGCTAAAAATGCGTTTGTGTTAACACACCCCAATATGCAGGTGCCAACGGCGACCAACGAATTTGCTATTAATGCAGCTTATTCCGAGCACTGGCAGGCACCGGTTAAACGTTATATAAACGAATGTGTTGCTGGTAAGGCCGGGCCTATTGGTAAGTCTTTTAATATGCGCTGGGCCGGTTCCATGGTGGGTGACATCCATCGTATATTGTGTCGTGGCGGTATTTTTATGTACCCGCTTGATGAACGTATGATCAAAGACGGAAAGCAGGGAAAGCTGCGTTTGCTTTACGAAGCCAATCCAATGGGTATGTTAATAGAGCAGGCTGGCGGTATGGCACACACCGGATTGGTTTCTATCATGGATATAGAACCGGATAACTTGCATCAGCGTGTACCGGTAATAATGGGTTCTACAGAAGAAGTAGAACGCGTTGTTGCTTACCACCAATCATCAACTTAAACACATGAACAACCCACTTAAATTTTGGGAGCATAAATCGCTTGATGAGCTCAGCGATGCCGAGTGGGAGTCGTTATGTGATGGTTGTGGCCGTTGCTGTTTGCACAAACTTGAAGACGAAGACAGCGGTGAAGTTCATTACACCGATGTTGCCTGTAAATTACTTGATACCAACACATGCCAATGCACGCATTACAAAAATCGCTTTGAGCATGTGCCAGATTGCCTGCAAGTTCGCCCCCTGGACGATCAGAAGCTCAGTTGGCTACCGGCCAGTTGCGCTTATGTGAAGTTGGCGCGAGGGTTGCCACTGTCAGACTGGCATCCATTAATCAGCGGAGACCCAGCCAGTGTGCAGGCGGCTGGTATTGCCGTTGGCGGGCGTTGTTTTTCTGAAGAGTCGGTTCCGGTGGTGGAATGGCAGCATCATCTGATTGTGTGGGCAGACTAGCCCATATTGGCGCATTGTCAAGAAATTATTTGTAGGTTTTTCATTCAGTTATGGAGTATTTGTAAAATATTCGATAAGTGTGGGAAATTGCTGACAAGTGTGGTTAAATTGCGACTCAGTAGTGGCAGTAACCTTGCTTAGGTAGTCCACTGATATTGAATACGTTACCTCGCAGGCGCGGAGAAAATAATGGCATCTCAACACGCAAAAATTGATGAATCAGAAAATGCACCTATGATCGATCGGCGAGAGCGGCTTCAAAACACGATCGATTCACTGATCAAGCTCAGACAAGACGTCATTGTCAGCTATTGCAAGCTGTCGGGTGTCAGCTCTTTCGAGAAGCGCGAGCTGGAGCCGCATTCAGTCAATGCTAAACAACTGCGCAGCTTCTGCCAGATCATGGTCGACTACACTGCCATGGGGCATTTTGAGGTGTATCAACGCATCATTGAGGGCAAAGAGCGACGTGTTGCCGTTAAAGAAACATCCGACGAAGTGTATCCGGCCATTGCTGAAACCACGGATTTTCTCGTCGACTTTAACGACAAGTACGACGCCTTTGAAGGCTCTGCTGAAGACGTCGAAATGCTTGCCAAAGACTTGTCTCGTTTGGGCCAGATCATTGCTATTCGCGGCGAACTCGAAGACCAGATTCTCGACGCGCTGCAACAGAAGAAATAAAAAACCACTTATAATAGGGCTCACTTTAGAATTAAAGGCTCTCCCTCATGCCCGATTCAACGGGCTCAAGCCCTGTGCGCCTTCGCCTTAAAAAAAGAGAAGAGCGCCGTTTAGAAGCTGGGCACTTGTGGGTTTTTTCCAACGAAATTGACACCACCTATGCCCCGTTGAAGGGTATTGAGCCGGGCAGCAGTGCCATCATTGAAAGCTCGTCAGGTAAATTTCTGGCGCACGCTTACGTTAATCCGTCCTCTTTAATTAGCGCGCGTATCACCAGCCGCAATAAAATTCAGGCATTCAATAGCACCGTTTTGCGCGAGCGCCTAACCCAGGCACTTGCGCTGCGCCAAGCCTTGTTCGATGAACCCTATTACCGCGTGGTGCACAGCGAGGGTGACTTACTGCCCGGTTTAACTGTTGATCGCTACAAAGATGTTGTGGTTGTGCAGATCACCACCGCTGGCATGGAAGTGTTTAAAGATGACATTGTTGATGCCTTGAGCACGCTGTGTGACGCCAGTGCCGTGTGTTTGCAAAACGACTCGTCTGTACGTGAGCTGGAAGGCTTGCCCTTGTATGTTGAGTGGGTGCAGGGCAGTGCGCCTGCACAATTGCACATTCGTGAAAACGAGCTGGACTTTAAGGTGCCCACTGAGCTTGGGCAAAAAACCGGCTGGTTTTATGACCACCGTGCCAGTCGTCTGGCATTGCGCAGGTGGGTAAAAAATAAGCGTGTGTTGGATTTGTACAGCTACATTGGTGGTTTTGGATTAAATGCGGCCAAAGCGGGAGCATCTGAGGTGTTATCCATAGACTCTTCACAGGCGGCCGTGGATGCAGCTAACCACAATGCACAGACCAATAATCTTAAAACCAATTTCATTGCCGAAGCGGCAGACGCAGTAGAAAAAATGCGCTCGCTGTTTTCCGATGGTGAACAATTTGACGTGATCGTTCTGGACCCGCCGGCGTTCATCAAACGCAAAAAAGACCGTGATGCCGGTGTCCGTCACTATGCCTTGAACAACCGGCTTGCATTAAAGTTACTCAAGCCTGGCGGGATGCTGCTCAGTGCGTCGTGCTCTCAGGCATTCAGCCAGCACGACTTGCAGCAAGCCATGCGCTCGGGCGTGCCCAAAAACAATCAGGGTTTGCAAATTCTGGACAGTTTTCAACAGGCGGCTGATCATCCGGTTAATGCAGCGATGTCAGAAACCTTGTACTTGAAAGGGTTTATCGCGCGCCTGCTGTAAACCCGTATAATTGGTGTTTTCCACAGCGGAAATAGCACCGGCTATGTTGCAACACCCAAATTTCAATCCGATTGCTTTCGAAATTGGTCCGTTCACCGTTGCCTGGTACGGCATCATGTACCTACTGGCCTTCCTGATTGGCTGGTGGTTGGCCAAATACCGCGCCGCCAAGCCCGGCTCAGGGTGGCAGCCAGACGAGATCGGCGACATCGTGTTTTATATCGTCGTCGGTGTCATTGTCGGTGGCAAATTAGGCTCAGCGTTGTTCTACCAAACCGAGCAACTGTTAAGTGACCCCTTATCAGCCCTTAACCCCATGCGTGGCGGTATGTCATTCCACGGTGGGTTTATCGGCGTGCTGGTGGCGTTCTGGTTGTATGGTCGCACCACCAAGCGAAGCTTTTTCCAAGTCGCCGACTTTATCGCACCGGCATTTCCAATTGGCTTAGGGGCTGGGCGTCTGGGCAACTTTATTAATGGTGAGTTGTACGGCCGTGTGACCGATGTGCCCTGGGGCATGGTGTTTCCTGCTGGCGGGCCAGAGCCTCGTCACCCGAATCCCATTTACCAGATGATTGGTGAAGGCGTTATTTTGTTTTGTCTGGTGTGGTGGTTTTCCAGTAAGCCGCGACCTCGCATGGCCGTTTCCGGCTTCTTTACTTTGTGTTATGGCATTTATCGATTCCTGGTGGAATTTGTCAGAGAACCCGATGCGCACTTAGGCTTTATTGCCATGGATTGGTTAACCATGGGGCAGTTGCTGTCCTTGCCCATGATTATTATCGGTGCGGCCTTGATGTTTTTTGCTTATAAAAACCAAAAAGTGTAGGGGTAAACAATGAGACATCCAGAGTATCAATACCTCGACCTTATGCAGAGCGTCATGGAACGAGGCGATGAGCGTGTCGATCGCACCGGTGTGGGTACGCGCTCGTTGTTTGGCACCATGGTGCGCTTCGATTTGTCTGATGGCACGGTGCCTATTCTGACCACCAAGCGTGTGTATTGGAAAACCGCTGTAAAAGAAATGCTGTGGTTTTTAACCGGTGGTACCAACATACAGCCACTGTTAAAAGAGAACGTTAAAATCTGGACCGATTGGCCTCTGGCGAGTTATCAAAAACAAACTGGCGAAAAAATCTCACAAGATGCATTCGAACAACGCATTCTTGAAGACGATGACTTTGCTGCCCGCTGGGGTGAGCTTGGTCCTGTGTATGGCAAGCAGTGGCGCCGCTGGCTTGGGGTAGATGGCCAAGAATACGATCAAATAGCTGATCTTATTAAAACCCTTCGCGAAAATCCTGCCAGTCGTCGCATGCTTTTCCATGGTTGGAACGTCGCTGATGTGGGGTCCATGGCCTTGCCACCGTGCCATATGGTGTATCAGTATCACGTCACATCCGATGGCAAACTCAATTGCTTGTTACTGCAACGATCGGTTGATTTGTTTTTGGGTGCACCGTTTAACTATGTGGGCGCAGTATCACTGCAACTGATGCTGGCGCAACAAGCTGGCCTGACACCGGGCGAACTCGTTTGGGTTGGAGGTGATACACACTTGTACTTAAATCACTTTGATCAGGCGCGCCAGTTATTAAAACGTGAGCCCCGTGCATTTCCTACAATGAAAATCACACGGCAAGCAGCCAGTATTGACGATTATCGTATAGAGGATTTTGAGGTTAAGGGCTACGAGCCACACGATGCCATTAAAGCAGAGGTGGCTGTTTAGACTGGCTTGTTGTTATTCGGATGGCCGCCGATAGTCCATGTATGTTGTTACTTGTGGGGATTCGTGATCGGCGCCGTATAAATTGACTTTTGCCAGAGGTGTGTGGTGCTCGAAGTAGGGCGTAATAATTAATGCACTGCCGTCTTCGGCAGTAAAGGTGGTTGTTCCTGATGTAAAGTAGGGTGGCGATACTATATCGTGAAAAGTTGATGTCTGTTCGCGTCGTCCGTCGCCTGGGTCAATCAGCGTATAAGTGATTTCCTCATTTGCTGGCACATAACTGCCATCGCTAAGTCGAATAGATTCACGAATAACACTCGTTTCTCTTCGCGCTGAAACGTTGATTGGTATGTTGGAGAATACTGAATCCTTCAACCAGAATCCAACCGAGCTTTTACTAAAATAGTGGCCTTTATCAATGAAGGTTCCGGTACGTCCATCGGCAAGAACCACTCTCCAACCATCGTTTGAACCGCGTGAATCAGAGCCATAGCTGCTACCAAAGGAGAGGCCTTTTACTTCTGTGCGTCGCTCGGTGGTTGAGCTTAACAAGTAGCTGGTTGAGAAGCTGTTTGAGCCATACAAGCCGCCGCCGGTAAAGGAGTAACCACCGTTCATAGCATGTTCTGCATCGGTACTCGTTACATGTATGTTTTTATAGCGAAAGTCTGATGTGCGGTGTGCAGCTTTTGATGAAATTTCGCCATTGACCGTCCAGTCAAGGTAGTTACAATTTTTAAATAAAGTCGCGCGTGGATTGTGTTCGAACAAGATGATCGAGCCACCATCAGGGCACAGTTTAAGTGTGTAAAGGTCGGTGCGGTCTGAGTATTTTCGTAGCCAGTCGGCTGGAATATCGTCTTGTGTTATGTCCAGACTAACCACCAACTGATCTTTAACAGCACTCTTAAATTTAGACAGTTCTGCACCAATATAACCAAAATGGTCTGTCCCCCAAAAGTCCGGCAAATCACGAATTAGTGTGTCAAAATTATTCGCATTGATCGCTTTTGTTGAATACGTTTCGATCAGTGGCAATGCATGCTCGTATTGCCAAGAGTCGTATTTGGTAAATTGGTGGGTGGCAAGTGACTGGATGCAATTGTCTGTGCTTTCATTGGAACAGATGGCCACAAACGCATTTTCGGACGGTACTTTCAGCAGCTGTCGCGTATCGATAAAGTCACCATGAGGTTCAAATAATGAGACTTCAAAGCGATTGTTTTCAAATTCTTTTTCAGCTTGTTCAGCGTCGGGTGTTTTATCGGCAATGATGGCAACTTTATCTTCCACGGCCAGTATGGCAATAACGGCGTTACGGTTGTTGTCTCCTGGCAGGGTAAACGCCCACCATTCTGCATTGTCGCTTTGTGTCGCTGAAAAACGCCGATTGTTGTGATCGACACAATACACAATGCCGTTTGGGTGTGACAGGCACAATGGTGGGCCAAGGGATTCGGTGTTGTTGCTTTGTTCGGGAGCGGGTTCGGCTACTTGCTCAGAACCTGTGTCCTCTTGAGTAATTGGTGTGTCTGCTACATTGGGTGCACCAGTTAATTCTGGAATGGCCGTTGTTGCCGGTTCATCGTTTGATGCGCTGCATGCGCTTAGTGCAAAGCAGGCGCACAGTAATATATTCTGATTGATGTTCTTAAGCTTATCCATGGTTTTTTCCCTCAAGCCAAGTGCAAATTATAAAGAGAGGCCTGCGGTGGAAAACGGTATTTTTACCCGTATCAACCTAGTGAACCGGCGCGATTGGGGGATGGTGCTCAAATAACGAATTTTGTCAGTGGTAGCTAAAAGTCAGGCGCAATTATGCCGCATGGTTTTTTCGGGTAAAATCTGCGCTGACTCTGTCATAGTTTCTGAACACGCTTGCTGTTTAATTACGCCAATAATAGCTACCCAACATGAATTCAAATACATCAGTAAATGACATTAAGGTTGCCATGATGCTGGCAATGGATAAAAACAAGCTTATTGGCAAGGCTAATGGCATGCCTTGGCATATTCCCGGTGAGCAGGCTTACTTTAAAGAAGTCACCATGGGCAAGCCCATCATCATGGGCCGCAAAACGTTCGACTCCATTGGCAGGGCGCTACCGGGTAGGCCAAACTTTGTTGTTACCCGCAACAGCGAATGGCATTTTGATGGTGTGCAGGTTTGTTCATCACTGGGTGACGCCATTGCCAAATCATCTCAATGGGTTGTGGATAACGCAGGTGATAAAAATCTTTCTGAGGTCGTGGTTATTGGTGGGGCTAACTTATGTGCCGAAGCCATGCCCCTCACCGACCGGTTGTACTTAACCGTTATCGATCACGAATACGATGGTGATGTGTGGCTGGATAGCTTTGATTGGAAAGACTGGCAAGAGTGCTCCAGAAAAGATCTGGAGCACGAAGGGTTGGGGTATGCTTATTTGGTTCTGGAGCCCAAATCAAAATAATTGCTGATATGGGCGACTTCCACTAAGGCGAAGATGCAGAATCCGGAACTGGAACAAACACCTTAACCTTAACTAACTTAGGTGCCGTGTTGTTCGACCCAACCTGTACGGGCACACACGTTGTGACGCGTAGCTCAACCTTAAATCCGTTGGTCATGGCGGTCAGTAGCGTCGCCAGCAATGCCTTGTTTTCACCGTCAGTATTGATCAATATTGCGCGGTCTTTTAGTATGCACTCATCAAAGTTCTGATATTGAAACCCGTGTAAAAAAACAGCATGCTGCCCTTGGTCTCGGGCTGTGATGTTTGATATGTATGCACTAGCACTGTTTTCTGCTGCAAAACCAGTTGCGGGTAGAGCGAATAGCAGTAGGGTTGCAATCCAATTTATCTTTTTCATTTCTTTTTCCAAAAAATAGTGTTAATTAAACGGCCGCGCTTTCAGGGCAACTTACTAAGGCACTTTGCTAAGTGCAAGTTTGTTTGGAGGCAGTGACTAGGGGATGCATTTTTATTACTTTCCTTAGTAAAGCTTGTTGAACAACGATCAACGCTCTGCAAACACTACACTACCAAATTGGATTTCTCTATAAACCGTGTATAAAAATGAGAAGTGTGCACGTTTAAAGGGCTTGGTCAGAAAATAAAAACTAGGCCGCACTTATTGATATCTGTTTTGATTTTGACTGATTTCTTCGATATTGTTTGGTGAGGATGTCTCTGTCTGAAAAGGAATTTGTAAGTGATTACTGCAATTCGAAAGATGAATAATGATTTGTCTTTTTGCCCTATTTCAAATATTCCCACGATATTTCGATCGATTTTCATTCCAGCTTGCCTAGCCCGAGCCGGTCAGTTGTGCATGAAATCTATTCTAATAAACAGCATCGATAAAGAACCTAAATTATGAAAGCTAATATCGGAATCATTTTCTTATTCGGTTTGTTATCTGCGTTTTCTGTTGATGTGTATGCGCAAACAGATGAGCAGAACGAGGAGTACACGAACGAACTCGAATTAATGAAAAAATACGACAAGCGAGGACCGCAGCTATTTGCCATTAAAACACCGGGTGAGACGTTTAATGAACTAACTGGCGAGATTGGTCATTCCACTGTGGATATGGAAATGAGTGGCAACGGTTTACTGAGTTTTAAACTCAGGCGTGATTTTGAAAGAAAGCCCGCCCAATACCCTTACGATTTAGCCACCATGTCTATTCGGATTCCTAATATTCAGTTTGCTTTGGCAGGTGGCGAGCTACCGGCTTTTGCAACCTGTGACTCAATGACAACTAATAGTTCTCGACTATTTAATGGCATCAACTTTCAGCACGAAGACGGAAACGTAAATCTTATTGACGAAACCCGAGTTCAACCCGCAGTGCGAGGGCTATTTCCTGATATCGCTATTCCTGACGATGATGCTTATGACGCACAAAATCCCGATCACCTGAAAAATGACTTTCTCAGTCACGACAATTGGCGTATGGATTGCGTTGGAGAGGAATACCGCATCCGATCGCCGAATGGCGTGAACTATTATTTTAACGCTCAAGGGGCGGAATCTTACAGGCAGAAAAGGGCAACATACAACAATAGCCCGCAAAATGGTGATGGCTCTCGATCTGTTTATTATTTTATGAATTATAAAATATACGTAGACCGAATAGAGCGATTGAACTCTCAGCTTAAGTTCGTATACACCCAAGCCCCACAGAATAATGACCCTGGTAATCCGTACTCAGACGTACAGGATTATCGTGTGCGACCACCAATGCATTTTCAGGCCTGGAATGGGTCGGCCAATATATACACGGGTCTTTTGCTAAACAAGCGTCGCTTAACCCGCGTGGAATTGCGGGTGTCTCATGAAACATCACCTGACCCAGCATTAACTGAAAATCAGTTCATGTATTTTACCTATCGGGGTGCCTATCAGCAGTGCCCTGGCTTACTGGAACGCGTGCATTCCACAAGTACAAAAGTGTCACAGGTTAAGTACAACTATGAGCCGGTATCGGATAATGAATTAAGCATTGATGCACCACAGACGCGTTGTGTTTTGAAAGAAGTGTTGCATAACATTGAATCGCAGCCTCAGTTAGACCCTGATGGTGACTACAACTTCAGAAGAGCCTGGACTTACGAATACGGAGCCGTTGGTAGTGAATCAAGTTACTACTTCCCCATATCGGCTGTAAGAAGTAGCTGGCCTGACTATTACCATCGCACAGGGTTTCTTCCGCTGCATGCGGTTACCACGCCAACGGGCGCCACAACGCGTTATACCTACAGAACAGGCCGGGTCTGCGATTATCAGGATACGCATAATGGTCGTTACCGCAGCGTAGACATCTATTGTGACGACGATGCCGATGGACAAAAAATACCATGGGTAACCAAGCGGACAGTATCCGGTGAAGGTCTTAGCGATCAAGTAACCCAAATACTATACAACCGTCGCGATGACGATTACACGGTCGATCGCGTTATATTTGATGAAGAATCCTGGCATTTGATGGTGTTTGGTCGTCTGGACAGAGACAACATTCCAACGGAAGCATTAACTGACAGACAAATCAAGAGTGGAAAGTTGCTTTCTTACCAATTGTACGATTCCACTAATTTGAATAAGCCGCCATTGGTTACCACCACAAACACCTACGCTGAGGCTTTGCGATTCCCGCTTAGTGCAGGTCATACTCCAACATCATCCTGGAGTCGGACATCAGGGGTGTATGCCAGCTGGCACGATAACAGGTTAGCTTATTTATTGGACAGTCGACGCGTGAATCTGGTTAGTACCGTTACACAGGTCGATGGTGTGGAGTATGAAACCAAATACAATCAATTTGATTTCTTTAATAACCCAACCGAAATACAAGAATTTCACCGTGTTGGTGGCGTGGAGAATTCTCGTACCATCACTATGTCGTACGATAATAACTATAGCGGCAAGCAGGTTTATTTTGTCAGCGCGCTTAAGTATCGGGAGATTAACGCAGGAGAGGATTTTCCATTAATCGATCGATACACGTACAACCCGTTAGGGTTATTGGGTTCAAAGACCATAGCCGGTTTCACAACATCGTATGCTTACCATCGTAACGGCGATGTTCATATGGTGATAGATGGGCGTAATCAGCCAGAGCGCCGAACAGCGTACAGCCGTGGTATTCCAAAATTGGTGGTAAACCGAGATCTTTCGCAAGTAGAGCGCAAAGTAGATAGTGTTGGCAACGTCACTGAAGAGACAGATGAAAATGGTGTAAAAGTGTATTACACCTATTCTGATCGATATAAGCGTTTATCAAAACGTCGCATTGATCCAAGCGAGAGCGATTATTTAGCAACCAACATCCAAAACCCACAGTTTGCCACTAGTGACGATAGCAATTATCGAATGAAGACAGAGATCGTCTATGGCAAATACAGAAAGGACACAAATTACGATGTGTTAGGTCGTGTGGTATCAATAGACGAGAGTGATTTAACCGGGCCTATTGAAAAGCGGATACAACGTTTCACCTACGATAAATTGGGGCGTATGACGTTTAAGGGCTTTGTACGTGAGGATAACACTGCAACTTATGGTACCCACTATGAGTACGATAACTTTGGCAGAATCGAGAATATTCGTTATCCATTGGCAAACAGCCCGGCTATTCAATATTGTCATGGCCCCACTTGTGCCGGCAATTTTGCCACCATTGGTGCGGTAAAAGATGGCTACGCTATGCGCGACCAGGATGGGTATGTGACCGTGCACAATTATCGCTCGTTTGGTCATCCAGGTAACAAAGAGCTGGTAGAAATCAGGCAGGAAATCAGACCAGGAAGTTGGAACGATTCAACTGACAGTGCCGTTATTACTGAAATATTTCGGAATAAAGTGGGCTTTATTAATGAAGTCAGGCAAAAAGGATCGGATAATAGCAGTCCAGCTTTTTCCAGAATATACGAACCCTACTCACGCGCTGGCAGTACCACGTATTTGGTTGAATCAGAGAATCACCCGGAGTTTGGTACCAAGCGAGTTGATCAATACGATGCCAATGGCAATGTAATCAAAGCAACCAATTTTAATAATGCTCAGACCACCTACGTGTATGACCCCATGGATCGGCTTAGGTATGCGCAAAATCCTGGTGCAGCTGGTGAAACTGTTGGTGTTCCCACCACTGAGTATCGTTACTACCCCAACGGGGATTTACAGAACGTGATTCATGGTGACCGCGTGTGGACCTACGATTATAACTATGTCAACTTGTTGGAGAGTGAGCAACTCACAATAGATGGCCGAACATTTCGAATTGAGTACGGATACGATACGTTCGCAAAAGTTGACTCAATAGTCTATCCCGCCAGTGATGGCTCATTTGAGCGTGAGTTTGATTACACCATTAATGGATTTGGTTTAGCCAAGTCTATTGAAGGTGTAGCGTCAAATATCACCTACCACCCAACGGGTACAGTAGAAAATATAGACTTTGCCAATGGCACTCGTTTTTCGTCAACCGAAGACAGCTATCAACGTCCAGATGTATGGCGTACAGAAGGCGAGGATGCGAATGCCTTGTTTCACTTTAAATATCTCTATGATAATCGTAGCAATATTGTTGGCATAAACAATTACTTCCCACCCAACGGCGGGTCATTGATCAATATGAGTTACGATGGACTTAATCGACTGACCCGCGCTGATGCCCCTGGTGTTTGGGAAATAGGGCGATTCTCTTACGACCCTATCGGCAACATTGAGAAAAAGCATGTAGGTGGTAATAATATGAATTATTTCTACAGTACCGCCAGTAATCAAATGACCGTTGTGTCTTCAAATGAGCTAACGTCCAATTACGGTATTATCAATTACGACAGTAACGGTAATATGATTCAACACGGCTTGGCCGACTATAAGTTTGATCAACTCAATCGTTTAGCTGAGTCTGATGATGGCGCAAGCGTTTTAAACAATATTTATGATGGTCATAATATGCGAGTCAAAGGTGTGACGAATCGCGACGGCAATATCAGTACCACCTACTATATTTACAATCTAGCCGGTCAGTTAATGCACGAGTTCGATGTCGAGTCTGGGGAGGCACGCGATAACGTGCAACTCAATGGCCGCACCATAGCCACGTTTGGTAGCCATAACTTCCATGACACCGATAACGATGGCATGCCGGACTATTTCGAACGTTTGCATGGTTTGGATATACGAGTCAATGACGCTAATGGGGACAGCGACATGGATGGGTTAACCAACTTAGAAGAATACCAATATGGTCTTTTACCCACAAATTCAGACACCGATGGTGACGGTATAAGTGATGGCGATGAGATTGAGCGTCCGCCAGAAAGCCCCACTGGCGTAGACATAACGCCGATAATTGATCTGTTGATGGACTAATGGTGAATACAATGGAATTAAACAGAAGAAACGTAGTGCGTCGCTTAAAACCTTCAAAGGGTTTGTTCACGTTAATTTTTACCAGCTTAACTATGCTTGTATCGCTAGCGGCATCAGC
>CALHOI010000078.1 GCA_938035525.1 uncultured Granulosicoccaceae bacterium | reverse complement strand
GCTCTATCTGCTGATCGGTCTGCTGATCGACCAATTGGTCGGTTTGCTGGTCGGCCTGCTGACGGGTTTGCAAAACAGCCTGCCGATCAGGGTGTTGAGTAGGCAGGCGTGCCGCGATCTCAAGTTGTAAATCTTCGCCGTTAGGCAAAGATTCGCTGTGCTGCTGTTGCTCAATTGCCGATGGAGCATCGCTTTCAGTGGCTGCCAACTCGACAGTCGACTCCGCTGTTTCTGTTTCTGTTTCTGTTTCTGTTTCTGTTTCTGCTTCTGTTTCTGTTTCTGCTTCTGCTTCTGCTTCTGCTTCTGCTTCTGCTTCTGCTTCTGCTTCTGCTTCTGCTTCTGCTTCTGCTTCTGCTTCTGCTAACAGTCTCTCTTGTTCAAGGCGCTCCTGCTCAAGACGTTCTTGCTCAAGTGTTTCCTTGCGCTCTTTGTGGTATTTCATATCGCAGGTAACCGTGTCACCCAGTGGTTCGAACACAGTGTAGTCTTCGTCGTAATCGTTTAAGCCATCCCTTACGTTGTAAATCGGCAACGAAAACACGTGACGCAAGGCGGCTTTGCGCAACGCATCTGATACACCACGATTAAAAAACCCACTGACATCGCTGCTGGCAGTCAAGGTGTGAATTTCGGGCATGTCGTCATCCGTTAACAACAGCTCTTCAGTTTCGGTATTCTCTTGCGCGACATTCGAGTGCAAATTTGATGGTGGTTGATCAGCAGGTATTTCCGGGTCGAGCACTGCAGGGCTATTTACCAAGTCCAAGTTGGTATCAACTTGCAACACCGCTTCGCCGACTAATGGTGCTTGCGCGCCATCAGGACTTTGCGAAGCGTCTTCTTTTATTTCCTGCCGAGCCTTGCGCTTACGTTGAGACCAACGACTAACAAACGAATCACTTGAACTTGGCTTATTGCTGTTGCTCATGACGGTTGCGCCTTTGGATTATCAACCCATTTTTTTCGCTTACGCTTTTCAAACGGTTTGGGTTTGTAATGCTCCAAAACAAACGCTTCCATGTATCGATAAAGTTCAGCTGGTATGGCGGTTGATAGCACCAGTGCATCGGTTTCAGCATGCGATACTGCTTCATCGTAGTCGACAGTAACCAATTTAGGCTCGACTGGAAGCGTGTGTTCATCAGACTCAACGTCTTCATTACAAACCACGTAAACCAATGGTTTATCGCCAATTAGCGCATGCCAGTAACGTTCGCAAGCATCCTTATACAAGGTCACTTTATAGCCGCCGAATGAAAATAATTCACCATCGTCAGTTGCACCGACTTTCTGGCCAGCCTGCTGTTGATGGATTACAGCATCACCCACGGCCACGCCGTGAAGGTACCAGGAGGGAAGCTGCCATCGCTGAGTCTTTAGCATTCGCTTTTCCAGCATCACTGTCACCGGCAAACTGAGGCGAATACTCGATGGCTTAATAATGTCGCTTGGCAAGGTTGCACACTCATGAAGCTAAATCAGTGTCAGCCTACTTCAAGACCTTACGAAATTAAAGGCTATTGGGCGCTGAGCTGACTAAATATGAGAGTCAACGGGTTAAATTCTATCGACTGCCATTTCATAATGCGACAAATTGTCGCAAGACACGCAGGACTGCAATACAATGCCTAGGTGCCAGCATACTTTGGGTGCACACTACAACGCAGTGCCAACATTTAAAGAAGAGAATCACTGACGCCATGAACGTTGCCGCCAAAACCTATCGGCCACTTATGACTAAAGAAGGCCTCGACCCCGCACATGGTGTTGATGCCGTCAACGAATTCGGCGAAACGCAAAGTGTGTTTGTACCCGGAGAAATCCCGTTAACCGTTCGCGTTGACGGAATGGAGGTCGTCACGTTAATGACTCTGGGTACCGAACCTGAGGCGCTCACCTTGGGCTATATTCGAAATCAAAAGCTCATTGAAGATATCCGCACCATAAAGTCAGTCAGCGTGGACTGGGATAGAGAACTGGTAGATGTAGAAACGCACACTGGCGAAGGCATTTCCGACTGGCAAGAGAAAATGAAACGCCGCATCATTACCAGTGGTTGCGGACAAGGCACTATTTTCAGCTGCACGGTAGATAAACTGTATGAGGTAAAACTGAATCCCCCAAAACTAAAACAATCCTCGTTATACAGCCTCATCAAAAACGTCAGCCAGTTAAATGATGTTTATCGTGTCTCCGGTGCCGTACATGGCTGCGGTCTGTGCACCAGCCAGCAATCACTCATGCACATTGAGGATGTGGGTCGACACAATGCAGCAGATGCTATTGCTGGAAAAATGTGGCTGGATGACCTACCAGGCGACGATAAAATTTTTTACACAACTGGTCGACTGACATCAGAAATTGTCATGAAAACAGCTTTCATGGGCATCCCTGTACTGCTGTCTCGCTCTGGCGTGACGCAAATGGGATTGGAATTGGCACAAGAGATTGGTATGACCATGATTGCCAGAGCCAAAGGAAAACACTTTTTAATATACAACGGTGCAGAACACATAGAGCTAGATGACAAACCACCTGTGCGACGCGCGCCGCCACCCACAAAAGGTATGCGGGATTTAAGCTAAGGTGCACTACCACATGACCGGGACACATGACTAGAGCTGCAATTCATGTCAAGCACGATTAAACAACATCCTCGCACTAACAGCTTTCTGACTGTGCCAGAACTCGCACAGCTACTGCATGTCAACGAAAAAAAAATCTATCAATTAGCCGGTGAAGGCGACTTACCCGGAACAAAAATCACCGGCAAGTGGATTTTCCCCCGCCACCTTATCGAAGACTGGATTGCAGAGAACAGCCATGGCGGCGCTTTAAGTGATCGACTTATCGTTGCCGGCAGCGATGATCGCTTATTGAATCATGTTTGTAATCACATGGCCGTAGAACACCAGCAATCCGCGCTGTTCAGTTATAGCCCGTGCGGTACACGACATGGTCTGCGCATGCTTGATACACGTCGAGCTGATGCCTGCTTTATTAACTGGGGAACAGCAGACCACAGCGCCCGCAGACACCTTGGTCTAATGCGAGCCTACAAAAATCATGGCAGCTGGATCATTGTCAGATGCTTACAAAGAACCCAGGGCTTTATTTTGTCTCGGCAGTTCTTTGATAGACAGAGATTTGACAAACAGAGTTTTGAAAAACAAAGCTCTGAAAAACAGACCGCTGACAAACACTACTCCGAGCGAGTATGCGCAGACAAACGCGCCGACACTATACAGCTGCTCACCGACTCGTCATTAAAATGGGCCTACCGCAGTGCCGATGCAGGCGCGACCCGATTACTGGAAGATATCTGCACTACCCATAACCACAACTACAGCGACCTGAACTTGAGTGTCGCTAGCAACACCGAGCGCGGGGCAGCGGGCGCTGTCAATACAGGTGAGGCCGACATCACTTTTGGTACGCAAGCGGCGGCACACGAATTTCAATTACCGTTTATCCCACTGGAAACCGTATCTATAGATATGGTGATGACACGTCGAACCTACTTTCGCTCATTAACGCAGCTATTTTTTAATACACTAATAAGCGATAACACGCGCTCTATCGCTACGCGAATGGGCGGGTATAAGCTACACACCAGGCTCGATGTGCTGGCTGCTGAGTAGTACTTCACTACGTCTGCAGATACGTCTGCAGATACGCCCGCAGATACGCCCGCAGATACGCGTTCAAATACGCATACCGGTTGCGTCAAATTGTAAAGCACTGTTTTCCTGGAAACGCAGAGCCGCACTGGCACCCTGATCAACATGAAATTCCCCGAACACACGCACCACAACCGGCTCTAATCCCTCGCAGCTTACGTAAATGTTGGTGTCTGCGCCAAGGTGCTCTACGTGTGTCACCGTACCTTGCAGCTCGCCGTCTGACTCAACAAGTGAAATATGCTCAGGACGCACACCAATGGTTTGTACATTGGGTAAGCCGAGTTTGTCGCCCGGAATAAAATTCATTTTTGGTGTGCCGATAAAACCTGCTACAAACAAGTTTACCGGGTTGTTGTACAGCTCCATGGGCGTCCCTACCTGCTGGATTAACCCGTTGTTTAACACCACAATCCTGTCGGCCAGGGTCATTGCCTCAACCTGATCGTGAGTGACATAAATCATGGTGGCGCTGAGCTCGTTATGCAGTCGAGCTATTTCCAAACGGGTCTGCACACGTAAAGCAGCATCCAGATTTGACAGGGGTTCATCAAACAAAAATAAAGACGGTTCGCGCACTATAGCTCTGCCAATAGCAACACGTTGTCGCTGACCACCTGAGAGCTCTGCTGGGCGACGTTTTAAAAGCGTATCGAGCGATAATAAATCAGAAGCCTTTTCTACCCGCTGTTGTATCAATTGCTTTGATTCATTATTTTGTTGAAGAGCAAGGCTCATGTTGTCTTGCACCGATAAATGCGGGTACAGCGCATAGGTTTGAAACACCATAGCAATACCACGCTTAGCAGGCGGCACTGTGGTCACGTTTTTATCATCGATGAGCACTTGCCCGGCGCTGGGGTTTTCAAGCCCGGCAACAATGCGAAGTAACGTTGACTTACCACAGCCAGATGGCCCAACAAACACCAAAAATTCACCGTCGGACACTGACAGATCAATGCCATTGAGGACATCTGTTTTTCCAAACGACTTTTGGATATCTTGCAGCGTTAGTGAGCCCACGTTATGTCCAGTTTATAGTTTAACGACGTCGCCAGAGCGAACACTCTCGTCTGCAGCAATACATATTTTCAAAGACTGTACGGCATCGCGCATATGCCTATCCAAATTAATATCTTCAGTAATCGCTTTTAGCATATACGCCTGCTCACGCGCACACAGCTCGTCGTGACCAGGTTCATCAAGCATCGATATATTGTTGTCTTGCTTCAGGAAACTACCATCACTGTTTAACTGCGAAGAGTGCACTTTTAGCAAAGAGGTTTTGGTATGTGTGTTCACATCATCTGACTTTGCCGCTGGGTCAACCACAATGGATACGCTACCAGCCGGAGAAACAACATCTTTAACAAAATAGGCACTCTCAGACATCATGGGTCCCCAACCAGCCTCGTACCAACCTAAAGAACCGTCTTCAAACAAAATTTGAAAATGCCCATAGTTATACATATCGTGTGCTATTTGATCACTGAGCCTTAAGCCCATGCCACGCACTTCTATCGGGTTGGCATCGGTGATTTGACACATGACATCAACATAGTGAACACCACAATCAACGATCGGTGGCGTTGTATCCATTAGCCTTTGATGTGTTTCCCATGTTGGGCCACTGGATTGCTGGTTCAAATTCATTCTGAACACATAAGGCCCACCTAACTTTCTGGCTTCCTGAATCAGCCTTACCCAGGACGGATGATGTCGCAATATATAACCAACTACCAACTTGCGATTATTGGCCTTTGCACAATCGACCACTCGAATGGCATCGGCTACGTTGGTGGCAAGCGGCTTTTCTATAAATACGTGTGCACCGGCCTCCATCGCATGTATTGCGTACTCGGCATGACTATCAGAGTAAGTGCTGATGGAAGCAAGCTGGGGCTGTAACTCATCGAAGGCAACCTTAAAATCTGAAAACACGGGGTAGTCTTTTAGTTCTTCAGGTAAATCTGGTTTTGATCGATTAACCAAACCGCAGACGCTATAACCGGCTTGCTGATGATAGGCCTTGGCATGGCTGATGCCCATATGCCCCATACCGGCAACCAGCACACTTACAGGATTGGCGTTGGTCATTTTACTGCTCCTGCTGTCAGACCACTAATGAGTTGACGCGAAAATATAATGTACAGCAATAACACCGGCACGATCGCCATAGACAAAGCGGCCAAAACCGCATTCCAGTCGGTGACAAATTGCCCAATAAACACCTGAGAGCCGAGTGTGACAGTCTTGGTGGCTTCTGCAGGGGCTAAAATCAATGGAAACCACAGATCATTCCAAATTGGAATCATGGTGAAGATGGCCACTGTTGCCAAAGCGGGCCTAACCAATGGCATTACCAATCGATAGAAAATTCGATACTCACTTAAACCATCAATACGCCCCGCGTCTTTTAAGTCTTTTGATACCTGATGCATAAACTCCGACAAAATAAAAATGGCCAGCGGCAAGCCTTGCGCCGTATATACAAGAATAAGCGCAGTTAAGGTGTTGACCAGACCAGTAGCCACCATTAGCTGCAAAATAGAAACGGTACCGAGTCTGATGGGAATCATGATGCCCAACGCTAAATACAAGCCCATAAGCGTATTACCCTTAAACCGATACTCCGACAGTGCGAACGCTGCCATTGCACCAAATAGCAATACAAAAAATATCGACACCACCGTGACAATCAAACTATTTTGAAAATACAAAATAAAATCACCCTGCTTCATTACCGTCTCATACCCCACAGTAGAAAACGTTTCTTCGTTTGGAGGGCTTAATGGTGATCTAAAAATCGCTTTTCTGGTTTTGAACGAATTAATAACGATTAAAACAACCGGAAAAAGTGCAATGAATGTATACAGAAGCAACACAGCATGTGATGCAACGGAATTTGATATGGAGTTGCGAACAGTGCTCACTGCAATCCTAGAATGTGTAACGACGCAAACGTCTTTGTATCGCGAACAAATAGATACAAACGCCAGCCAGAATAATCAGAAACATCAACGACGCTATAGTAGCACCCAGGTTTTTATCCCCCAATTGCAATTGAAAACCAAAAAATGTTCTGTACAGGAAAGTGCCGAGAATATCGGTTGAATAATCTGGCCCCGCCAAAGCACCTTGGGTTACATAAATTAAGTCAAAGGCATTAAAGTTGGCCACAAAAGTCAAAATAGAAATGATACCAATGGTAGGCAAGATAAGCGGCAGCTTGATTTTCCAGAATTGCTTCATACCGGTTATGCCATCGCACTCCGCCGCTTCGAGTATATCTTCGGGGATGGAGATAAGAGCGGCATAAATTAACATCATCGGAATACCGACAAATTGCCAAACCGATATCAAGCTGAGCGTTATCAGTGCATATTGTTCTTTGCCTAACCAGGGCTTATACAAAGACTTCAAGCCAACCAGGTCAAGCAAGTCTGGCGCAACACCCCACAAAGGAGAGAGGATGAGCTTCCAAACAAAACCGACAATGACAAAAGACAAAATTGTGGGAATAAAAATAGCCGTTCGGTACCATGCTCTAAACCGCAGCCGGCTATTGGACAATATTGCCGCTAGTAAAATACCTATGGGGTTTTGCACCAGCATATGAATAAGAAAGAATATGCTGTTGTTACTAAGTGCATTCCAAAAGGTGGACGACAGCCGCTCATCACCCAGCAGGTGCCTAAAGTTATCCAGCCCAACAAATACTTGTTGGCCCTCTATTATTTTATACAACGACAATTGCATGGTGCCAAACAACGGCAAAATCATGATAGCTGTGTAAACCAGAACGGCGGGCGCAAGAAACACCGCTATGTGCCAGCGACGCTGAGGCTTATTAACTTGCCCAGAACCCGGACTGGTAACTAACATAATAGATGAGCCACTCACTGCAGCAACTATGGCTGCAGTGAGTGGGTGTTAATTATGGCTTAACGATTAAGGCTTGTACCAACTAGCCAAACCATCTTGTAATCGCTTGGCTGCATCCGCCGGCGACTCAGTGCCTTTAATGACATTGGCCGACGCATTCCATGTTTCATTTTCAAGGTTTGGGGTACCTCGAGATAAAATCTGGTATGTGGAGCGAATGGTGGAATTACACTTTTCACGCCACGAAATAAACTCTTGCGCTAATGGGTCCTCAAGCGTAACCGGGTCGTTAGACAAAGGGAAAAATCCTGGCAGCGCATTGGCATACAGGCTGGCAAATTCGGCAGATGCCACCCAGTTTAAAAATGTTTTAGCGGCATCGGCGTTTTCTGATTTTGCATTCATGCCAATACCAATGTCGGTGTGATCGGAAATGTAGCATTCGTTTCCAGCTGCAGCCACTGGTGGAATAAACGCACCGAGTTCAAAATCTGCATTGGCGTTAAAGCCAGTTATCTCCCATGAACCTGCTGGATAGATGGCCGCGCGTCCAAGCGTAAACAGGTTTTGACTATCGGGGTAGGTTTGAGCCTCATAGCCATCACCCAAATACGCTCCCCATTTGGCTAACTGCTCGTAGGGTGCAACCCACTGTGCATCGGTAAGAGACTGCGAGCCATCAATAAGCCCAAGCCTGCCTTCTTCACCTTTCCAATAATTAGGACCAATGTTTTGATAACCCATTGTGGCCGCTTCCCATTGGTCACTGGTTCCCATGGACATGGGTATGTAGTCGCCCTGCTCTTTTATTTTGTCTAACGCGGCAAAAAAATCAGCTTCAGTTTCAGGTACTGATAATCCAAGCTCGGCAAACGCATCTTTGTTATAAATAAAGCCGTGTATAACAGAGGCCATTGGAACACAGAACGGATTTTTTCCATCATCGGTTATCCAGGCCGATTTGGCGACATCAGAAAAGTTACCCATACCGGGTAAATCGGCAAGTGATGCAAGATAACCTTGATCGTAAAGCGCCAGGGAAGCATCAAAGGGGCGGCATGTAATTAAATCGCCTGCTGAGCCTGCTTCTAATTTTGAGTTGAGTACAGCGTTGTATTCTGCCGGCGCAGATGGTGCGAATGTCACTTTAATACCAGGATGTTTGGCTTCAAACGCAGGAATAATTTTATCCTGCCATATGGACAAGTCATCGTTTCGCCAGCTTTCAATGGTCAGTTCCGCGTCTTGCGCATACACACCAGCGCTTAGCCCTAAAGCGCTTAGTCCGATCATGCTCGTTGCTAACAGCGACGCTGTTTTGTTTACTTTATTTGTTGTATTCACTATGAACTCGCTCCTTTCAAATGGGTTGACACACATCAGCCATCCAATAATGCCAAACGGTCCCTAATTGTCCAGAGTTATTTAGTACAGCCATTCAATCAGTTCATTAAATAGAGACAAACCAACCCACTCAGTGAGATCCTCAGGTCATACTAGTAATACAACCGCTAAATTGGCTAATAATTGGTACCATTAGCCCAAAACCGCCAACCTCAGTTAAACACAAACAAACAGCATGACTAATACTTTCGCATTAATTGGCGCAACCATTGGTTTGGGTTCGACTGCGGTATCCGATAGCGCTGTATTGATTTCTGACGACACCATCGTCGGCATATGCACAGAAGATAAAATCCCTTCTGATTTCACACCACTGCAGCTTAACGGCGGGACACTGATTGCCGGTTTTGTTGACTTGCAAGTCAATGGCGGCGGCGGATTGCTATTCAACAATGATCCCACTGTTGAAACCATAAAAACCATTACCCAGGCACATGCTCGATTGGGGACTTGTCGAACCCTGGTCACTTTAATTTCAGCAGACAAAAGCACAACCTCCAAAGCCATACAGGCGGCTACGCAGGCAAGCCGGCAAAACATACCCGGATTTCTGGGCCTTCATTTGGAGGGACCACACTTATCGATTGAAAAAAAAGGTGCGCACAGTGAACGCGTACTGCGAAAAATGAACGATGAAGATTTACAGGAGCTGTGTGATGCAAAAAAAGCCTTACCGTACTTGATGATAACTGTAGCGCCCGAGATGGTGAGCCCTGAACAAATAGCCTGTCTGGCGGAAGCTGAAATAATAGTGAGCCTGGGCCACAGCAATGCAAGTTCAGATCAAAGTAACCAGGCTTTCCAGGCCGGCGCTGCGTGCACAACGCATCTATTTAATGCCATGAGCGCACTCAACCACCGCGAACCTGGACTACCGGGAGCTACCCTTTTCAACGACAACATCTACGCTGGCATCATTGCCGATGGCGTGCACGTGAGTCCGGCAGCGCTTTCACTTGCCGTGCGCTCCAAAAAAGGCCCAGGAAAATTGTTTTTAGTGACTGATGCGATGGCCACAGCGGGAACCTCAGAGCAACAATTCCAACTTGACGGCAGAACCATCAGCCGATCAAACGGCAGGCTGGTATTGCCCGACGGTACGCTCGCTGGTGCCGATATTGACATGCTGGGCGCAATGCGCTGTTTAATTGAAGATGTAGGCGTGCTGCCCGAAGTGGCTGCGCGAATGGCGTCCAGCTACCCAAGTGCCTGCATCGGTGCTATCGAAAATTTGGGGTCAGTGGCTACAGGTTTTTTTGCCAACGTGGTGCACATCGATGATGACATGCAATTGCAACAGGTGTGGCTTGATGGAAAATCACAGTTGTAGTCCTGTTGCTATATTGCGCTTCGTACTAAGGGCGCTGGGCTAATATAGCCAAGACTAAAAACCAATGGCTGAGGACGAGGTGCTTACACGGAAGCAAACGTCGACGTGTTTTCCGACGTGTTATCCGACGCCCCTTCAATCAATAGGCGGCCATCCGTGTGCACTGGCAACCTGACGGTGAACGTCGACCCTGAACCGGGCTTTGACACCACATCAATGTTGCCACCGTAGCGCTGTACGATACCGTAACTTACCGATAAACCAAGCCCGGTACCGTTTTCTTTAGCGTGAGTAAAGAACGGGTCAAATACTCGATGAAGGTTCTCTTGCGCTATGCCGATGCCGTTGTCCTTAACCTCAATATAAACAGATTCGTTATTCACCAGTTTTGAGGTAATGGTTATCAAGCCATACTCGGGGGTCGCCTGCGCTGCATTAAGTACAAGGTTTATCAGCACCTGTTGCAGTTCCTGACCATCCATATAGATTGTGGGTACATCGCTAAAGTAAGTTTCAAGCTTGATGTGCTTTGATGTTAGTTCGTGTTCGACTAATATCAAAGATGATTCAAGTAAAGCGTTTACATCAATCACAATGTCACGCTCAGGAGACAACTCAGCGTTTTGGTCGAACGTAGGAGGAAAACCTATTGTTGCCAATTCGTGTTGTTTCAGCGGTACCGTGGAGTTGGGACGAGAGTATTGCAACAGTCGATCAGTGATTGAGCGGATGCGATACACCTGTTCAATAATCAAATCAATTTCGGTTTGAACATCGGCGCTATGTTCGCCTATTTCTTCAATCAATATATCCATATTCCCTAATATGACTGCGGTTGGATTATTGATTTCATGCGCGACACCCGCAGTTAACTGGCCCACAGCGGCCAAACGCTCTGCTGTAGCAAGCTTTTGCTGTGCGCTGTGCAACATGGTGATGGATTCTTGCAAAGACGCATTCTTCATTTTGAGTTCGTTTGTACGCTCTTGTACTTTGTTTTCCAGCTCACTGGCATTGGCTTCAATTTTTGCACTGTGCTGCTCGAGCTTGTCTAACATAGAATCAAACTGGGTAGCCAATTCACCTATTTCATCGTTGACTTGCAACTTACCAATGCGGCGGTGTTCTCCATCTGCCGTTGCCCGAACAACTCGCGCAATTGATTCCACCGGCTTGAATATAGATTTAGCGCCCATGATGGCCGCTACCACAGCCAATAAAGAACCCGCCAGCACCACAGCAGCAATGATTGAAATACCGTGGAAAAGATCTCGCCGAAACGGAGCTTCGAGATACCCTGCATAAAGCATCCCAACACGCTTTCCATAAACATCCTTGATAGGTTCGTAGGCAGAGATATACCAATCGTTAACAACGAATGCCCTGTTCACCCAGGTGGCGCCCTCACCTAAAACAGAATTTCGCACTTCGTCAGATACACGCGTGCCCAATGCACGAGTGTCATCGCTTCTTGGCACGTTGGTGGTTATTCGAACATCATCCAGAAACACTGTCACAGTTCCGCGGCTGCCTGCGGCAAGACTGCCCGGACCATAAACCAGGTCGCGAATCTCATCCACAAACGCATAATTGCGGTTAAGTAAAAGCCCGCCTTCCAACACACCTCTGGTGGTTCCCTGCGTGTCGCGCACACGTTGCAAAACGCGAATGACCATGGCGCGATCTTCTTGCGTTCTGGTTGATGGTGCTGCTCGCGGTGTATCGATTAACGCAAAAATAACTTTATTTGCCAGGTGTTCACCCTCAGCTTGCCAGGTTTCACTTTGATAAATCTCAATACCGGTAGCGGTATCGGGTGATGACGCAAGCGGCGCAGGACTAAAAACGCTGTCGGTTAAAGGTGAGGTCTTCAAAAACCAATTTTCCCAACCAGACTCTTCCAGCCGTTTTGAACCATCATCATTAAGGAAATTAATGAAATCGAATCCGCCATCGTTCTGCTGCTGCACAAGCAACCGCTGCACAGATGCATAGTCATTGGAGTCGAGTCGCGCCATTAAAGCTGCACTGTTGGCCAGCGACGTTAGCGCGCTTTGCCTGTCATGTTGTATGCGCTGAAATACATCGTGGGTAACATTTAAATCTGTAGTGACTTTGGCAAACAGCTGTTTATAGGTATAAGCGGTAGACCATTGTGCCGTTAACAATATGAGTGTGCCGGTAAGCAGCAGTAACGGCCCCAAAACCAACGCCAGCAACTTGTGGCGAAGACTCAGCCCTCTCACAAAATCCATAACAGAAGACATTAACGTCAGACTAACTGGTCTGATTAGTAGCGCTGGCCGAGCCGTACCACAGGTTTTGTTTTCTTTCGAGGGTTTTTCTTGATACGCCCAACTGTCGAGCCGCTGCCGACTTATTATTGTTAACCGAAGCCAGCACCAATTCGATGTGTGCTCGCTCCACGGCATCAACTGTCCAGTTCAATGGATAGCCTTCCACTTTTTCATCTTGTATGGGGTCAGAGTCGTGCAGACAATCGGCAGGTAATCTGCCCATTAACAAGGTTCTCTCAATCACGTTTTTTAATTCTCTGACGTTTCCAGGCCATTGGTATTCATTCAGCCTCTGCCAATCGGTGTGCATAAGCTCGATCGGCACCAGTCGCATTTCGGCAGAAAGTACGTCAAAAAAGTGTTCCACCAAAGCAGGTATATCATCACGACGCTCGCGAAGCGCTGGTACTTCTATGGGCAGAACGTTTAGCCGATAATACAGATCGGTTCTAAAACGATCAGCCGCAGAGTCGGCCGCTAAATTGCGGTTAGTTGCAGCGATAACACGCACGTTGACGGGTATTTCTTTTTCACTGCCAATTTGCCGGATAGTTTTTGATTCAAGAACACCGAGCAATTTTGCTTGCATCGGTAAAGGCAATTCGCCGACTTCATCAAGAAACAAGGTGCCGCCATCGGCATGCAGAAACAAACCCTCACGCGAATGCATTGCACCATTGAACGCGCCTTTGGTGTGTCCAAACAATTCACTTTCAAATTGTTCCGGTGCGATCGTGCCGCAATTAAGTGGTACAAAAGGCCCTGAGCGTTTTGACATAGCGTGGATCGAACGCGCAACCAGTTCTTTGCCGGTGCCGGTCTCACCGTGAATCAAGACATTAGACTGTGTCGGCGCGACCCGCTCTGCCAGTTTCATGGTGTTTTTTAGGGCGTCACTTTCACCAATAACGCCACGATCAACTTTTATTTGATTCAGTTGTAAACGGAGCAAAGAATTTTCACGCAGGATTTGGCGTTTCTGTAACGCCAACTGCATAGACATGAGCATTTGTTCGGTACGAAACGGCTTCATAATAAAGTCGTCGGCACCGTTGCGCAGCGCCGCGATCGCCATATCAAGATCAGCATAGGCCGTCATATAGATAACGTGTGTTTGAACACCTGCATCTCGGAGTTGTCGCAGCCATTCCAGACCCGACAAGCCGGGTAAACGAATATCAACCAACAGAAGATCGAAGTGGTATCGCAGGCGAAGTGCTTCAGCCTCTTCAGCACTACCCGCCACTTCCAGCAAGGCACAACGTTTCTCGAGCGCTCGTTTGAGAAAATTTCGCATTCCAGGCTCATCGTCCACCACCAGAATGGCAACAGAGCTTAAAAGCTTGTCAAGCGTTTCCAGATCGCCACGCGGGCGACTGCTTTTTCGTGCGGCATCGATAGACGTTACGGACATAGCAACCCTGCGAAACTTACGAACCTGACACACTACGATACATTTGACCAGCTGGTCAACAGCTGACCAACCAAATATCATGAGCTATAGTGCTTTTTTTGGGTATGTCGTTGATCCAAAAACAGGAATCGACACTCGGGACGCTTTACCGTGCCGTCAGAGTAGGGGGCGCGATACATTGCCATGACGGTGTGCTGGATAGAAGCCGTCCTGGCGTACAATTACCATCGCTCCGTTCATAACACGCTCAACATGCCCGCCGAACCAGCAGTACTAAAAAACAACCACACGGCCAAGCCGGTGGTGAAATGGGCCGGTGGAAAACGTCAGTTGCTTCCACAACTCATGGATCGCCTGCCCAAAACCTATAATAACTATATAGAGCCCTTTTTTGGCGGTGGTGCTTTGTATTTCCATCTGCAACCCAAACACGCGGTAATCGCTGATGCCAACGCTGAATTGATTAATTTATATCAGGTTATTGCCAGCAATATAGATGCACTGATTGAATCACTCAAACAGCACGAGAACACCGCCGAATATTTCTATGCATTACGATCACGGCAGTTGGAATCCTTAAGTGATATTGAGGCTGCATCAAGAACCCTATACTTGAATAGAACCTGTTTTAACGGACTTTTTCGGGTAAATAAAAAGGGACAGTTTAATGTGCCCTACGGCAAGTATGTTAATCCCAATTTTTGCGACGAACCCACTTTACGCAAAGCTGCACAACTCCTTGCTGGTGCCACTGTATTAGCTGCTGATTACAAATCAGTGTTGC
>CALHOI010000077.1 GCA_938035525.1 uncultured Granulosicoccaceae bacterium | reverse complement strand
TTGGAATGTATGTTCGTGAATTGGACCGTCCCTGGGAAGAGACTGGTTTTATGTTTCAAGGTTTCATTGTCGATAGCCAGGCGCTTTTGAACGATGTTCAGGAAGCTGCTGAGTACGTTTGTATTGAGTCAGAAAAACTGGCTAACATCTCTTCTGACAGCACCAACCGTATGTGTGGTGCCATCCGCGGATAATTCGACAGTCCGGTCATCGCTAGGGGTGGCTGGACCCGTTTAAAGGAACCACGTAGCCAATCCAAGAAAGGCCACCAAGCCAACCACATCGGTGATGGTTGTTAGCACCACGCCTCCGGCCAGTGCTGGGTCAATACTGAAGCGTCGCATTAAAATGGGTATAAACAGCCCGGCAATGGCTGCAAACAGCAGATTAATTAGCAGAGCCACGCCCAGAATAATCCCGATCTGCATACTACCGAACCAAAAATAAGTAAACGCGCTAACAACCAGTGCCCAGGCTAATCCATTGATTAAGCCCACGCTGAGTTCTCGGGTCAGCAGCGCTCGTGTATTGCGACGATTTATCTGCCCCAATGCCTGTCCTCTTATAACCAGCGTCAGTGTCTGGCTCCCGGCAATGCCGCCCATGCTGGGCACGACGGTCATTAGTACGGCCAATGTGATGACCCGATCGAGCGTTGTTTCAAACTGCGCAATAACCCAGGCTGCCAGTAGGGCGGTGATCAAATTAACTCCCAGCCAGATGGCGCGACGTCTGGCGCTGCGCAACACCGGCGAGAAGGTGTCGTCTTCCTGACTCAAGCCAGCCATGCTCATCACGGATTGTTCGGCTTCTTCACGAATAAGATCAACGACGTCATCGATGGTCACGCGGCCAATGACACGATTGTTGTCGTCTACGACGGGAGCTGAAACCAGATCGTAATCTTCAAAGGCGCGTGATACGTCTTTATCGGGTGTGAGCACATGCAGCGGCTCTATGTCGTTAACAGCCACTTCGGATACCAGGGTTGCGCCACTGGCGGTTAGCAATTTTCGAATGGATAAGCCACCGCGGTAGTGTCCATGTAAATCGACAACCCACAGCCTATTGGTGTGTTTAGGCATGTCGCCGCGTCGGCGTAAATAACGCAGTACAACGTCAAGCGTGACATCATCGCGGACGGTAATGATGTCTACGTTCATTAAACCACCGGCGCTGTCCTCGGGGTAGGAGAGCACCTGCTCTAAACGGTCCCGGTCCTGACGGCCCATGCCGGATAACAAATCGGCGGTGAGTTTTTCTGGTAGCGATTGAACGAAATCTGCCTGATCATCGAGATCAAGTCGCTTGGTAGCCTGACGTATCTCTTCGAGGTCCATTTGTTCGACCAGATCGCCGCGCACTTCGTCGTGCACTTCCATCAAGACTTCGCCTTCGACTTCAGTATCTACCAGCTCCCACAGGATTTGGCGGCGCTGCGCAGGCAGTGATTCAAGTGCATCGGCAATTTCAGCCGGATGCATTGCCTGCATGACTTGACGCGCCGCACTCAGCGAGCCTTCATGGATGCTATCGGCCAGTGTCGTTGATTGATCTTGGAGGTCTTTATCGCTCACTAACCATTGCGCCTTCTTAACTGGATAACTTGAGACTAACTACGATTGATGCGTTCCAACAGGCTGGCTTGTTCTTCCGGGTCGCTGGTTTTCATTAAAGCGGTGGAGAAACGACGCACCCTGACACGCCTGGCGTTTATCAAGCTGTGCTTTACGGCTAAAAGCGAATTAGGCGGCATACTGAATTCTGACAAACCCAAGCCCAGTAACACGCGAACAAAGCGGGTGTCACTGGCCATGTCACCACACAGAGCAACCGGTATGTTGGCCTTTTGGCCAGCTTCAATGGTGTACTTGATCAGTTGTAAAACGGCTGGGTGCAGTGGGTCGTATAAATAGTTGACTTGATCATCAACACGATCAATGGCCATGGTGTACTGAATGAGGTCATTGGTACCAATCGATAAAAAATCCAGGTGCTGGGCTAATTGATCGGCCGCAATTGCCGCTGCCGGTACTTCAATCATGCCGCCAACTTCTATGTGTTCGTCGTACTCAAGGCCCTCTTCGCTTAACGCTTCTTTAACCGACTCTATGATGGCCAGGGTTTGGGTGATTTCGGCGACCGTGGTTAGCATGGGTAACAGAATACGCACTGGGCCTTTTGCCGATGCTCGTAAAATGGCCCGCAGTTGTGTTACGAACAGGGCCGGCTCGTTGAGACAAAGTCGAATGCCACGTAATCCCATGGCTGGGTTGTGGGCCATAGTCCCGCTGCTGGCAACATGTGCGTGGCTGATGTCTTTGTCTGCACCCAAGTCGGCTGTGCGAATCGTCAGTGGAGCACCCTTAAGCGCACGAATAACTTTTGTATACGCTTTAAAATGTTCCTGTTCAGTAGGTGTTGTATCGCGATTCAGGTACATGAACTCGGTTCGGTATAAACCAACCGCATCGGCATTAATGCGCTTTAAAGCTTTGAGATCGTCTTCGATTTCGATATTTACGCTTAACTGTAAGCTCACGCCGTCTTGAGTTACTGCCGGTGTATCGATGAGCTTGTTTAAGTCGCGTTGTTTTTGACGAAACGCTTTTTGCTGTTTGCGAACGTCACTGAGCATGGCAGCGGTGGGTTCGGCCAGCAATAAGCCAAGCTTGCCGTCAAGCGTTAGCATTTCTCCTGTGCGCACATACTGGCGAATATTGTGCACGCCAACAATTGCCGGGATACCAAGGCTTCGCGCCAGAATAGCCGTGTGCGACAGTTGGCCGCCGGTTTCGGTAATGAACCCGGCAACGCCCTGGTTTTGCATTAACACAGTGTCGGCCGGTGACAGATCGTCTGCGATAACAATCTGGCCTTTCCAGTTCTCTGTGGTTGCTTTCTCTTCACCGCTAACCAAGGCATTCAAAACAGCGTCAATAACATGGTTAACATCGTCAATGCGTGTGGCAAGGTATTCGTCTTCCATTGAGCCGAAGACCTTGGCCATGGCTTCGCGCTGCTGTTGCAGGGCCGCTTCGGCATTGCACTGCTCAGTTTTTATGATGTCTACTGGCGTGTCGCTCAACAAACCATCGTCGAGCATGAGTATGTGAGTTTCGATGAACGCGCTGATATCGCTGGGTGCATCTTCAGGGATGTTATCGCGTGCAGTGAGTAATTCTGCTTTGGCGATTTTAATGGCTTTGCGTAGTCTGCGGCATTCTGCAGGCACTTGTTTTTTGGTGAGCTTACGCGCTGCGACATCAACCTGGTTTCGAAGTAACACATGCGCTTCACCAATGGCAAAGCCCTTTGAAACCCCTATGCCATTGAACATCAGTGTCATGTGCGTCCTCTGAGCAGGTATACCGTTGTTACGATAGTATCATTCGTCCTCGTCAAAATAGCGATTAATCAAATCACTCAAGGCTTCAATTGCCGCCTTTTCATCGGAACCGTTAGCGTACAGAGTGACACGGCTGCCACAGCTTGCTGCCAGCATCATGACTCCCATGATACTTTTGCAATTCACTTTTTGGCCGGCTTTTTCAATGTCAATGTCAGATTCGAAACCAGCACTGAGTTTTACCAGTTTGGCAGCAGCTCGTGCATGCAAGCCGAGTTTGTTGATGATCTCTATTTCGCGAGTAATCATGACCTACCTTTCGCTCGATGCTTAAACGCATCGGTATCAGTTAATTTCGCGGTGACGCAATGAGACGTTTTCACGTTTGGCACTAAAATGGGCGGCCAGTAGCTCGCATAAATACACTGACCGGTGGCGTCCGCCGGTGCAGCCGACAGAAACCGTCAAGTAGGCGCGGTTTTCACCTTCAAAGCTTGGTAGCCATTGCTCGACAAAGCGTCGAATATCGTTGAACATGGTTTGCACGTTCTCCTGCTCACCCAGAAAATCTATGATGGGCTCGTCACGCCCAGTGAATTCTCGTAGCGTGGGTTCCCAGTACGGGTTGGGCAAACAACGCACATCAAACATGAAGTCGGTGCTTGCCGGCTGGCCGTGCTTGAAACCGAAAGATTGAAATATTAATGACAAGCCCGTTGAAGTGCTGCCCAGCACATCGGTGCTGATGATGCTTCGCAGTTGATGTAAGTTTAGCAGCGAAGTATCGATGACCAGGTCAGCTTCATCTTTGACGCCTGCCAGCAGTTCTATTTCTTTATCAATGGCATTCATTAAAGGTACTTTGGAAGAGCTGAGTGGATGCCGTCGACGTGTTTCACTGAACCGGGTAGATAACGTTTGTCTTGATGTGTCCAGAAACAGTACATCGGTAATGACATCTGAGCGGGCATGAAGTGATTTCAACACTTTCAGAAATTCATCGGGTGTGCTGTGTTCACCACGCATGTCTATGCCGATAGCCAGCTTTTCAAACAGTTTGTCTTTTTCGGCCAGGACGTTATTTAACAGGTCGTTGACCATCGAGCTGGGTAGGTTGTCGATGCAATAGAAACCTTCATCTTCAAGGGTGTGCAAAGCAACACTTTTGCCTGACCCAGAGAGCCCGGTGACGATGGTAAGGCGATTCATGGTGGCTTGATTCATGTTTGGCTTAGCGCTAATGCCTGTTTTTCAACCAGATCTCTGGTTGCATTGTAGCCGCCCGAGCGCAATATGTAGTCTCTGACTGCCGCCTCAACCAACACGGCCAAGTTGCGACCGGGGGCGACAGGTATCGTGCGCTGTGGAATTCTCACGCCCAGCACGTCTCGTTGTACATCGGGTGCGCCAAGGCGCTCGCCAACCAGTTGTTCTAATGCGTTTTCCGAATCACCGGTGGCCACGTTTTGCAGGTTAATAATAAAGCGCAGGATTTTTCTTGATCTTGTACTTGCATCGCCGTACATACGAGCAATATTCAGCACGCCCAATCCACGCACTTCCAGAAAATCCTGCAACAAGGGTGGGCATCGGCCTTCTACCGTGCCAGGTGCTATACGACGAAACTCGGGTGCATCGTCTGCCACCAAAATGTGCGAGCGACTGATAAGTTCAAGTGCGAGTTCGCTTTTACCCACGCTGGCCTCACCGGTAATCAATACGCCTGTGCCATGTACATCCATGAGTACACCGTGAATGATTTCGGACTCGGCCAGCAGCAATGTGAGCCGGTAACGTAGATTGCGAATCAGCTCGCTGTAGGTCAGTGGTGTGATGAACAGAGGAATTTGATTCTGCTCAGACAAGGCCACAATGGGCGCGGGTGGTGTTCCATTGTCTGTGACAATGATCAACTCGCAGCTCTCAGCCAATGGGTATTCGTATCGATCTGGCGCGAGGTTCTCGGCATTGGCAAATAACCTGGCTTCGGCTTTGCCTATTAGCTGGATACGGTTTGGACTGTTGAAATTAAGTGGGCCAAGCAGGCGCGGGCGTTTCGCGACGCCGCGTTCGCTGGTTAATAATCGCTCGCCGCCCTGTCGTCCCGTTGTCCAGTTGAATTTAAGTTCATCTTTGAATTCGGTGTAGGCACTTGCCACAGTCAATCGACTTTTGTTTGACATGTGCGCAGGCCCTGTTGGCTAAGCCGCGGGTGCGGGTTGTTGGAGAAATTCGTACAGCTCTTCGGCCTGATCAAGCCCGAATGCGCGAACTTCGTCGCGGAAATACTCATCGCTGAATCGTTTGGCCAGGTTTGCCAGTATTTCCAGGTGTTCGTCGTTGCATTTTTGGGGCACCAGCAGCCCAACCAGTAAATCGACGGGCTGGCCGTCAGCGGCTTCATAATCGACACCGTCAGACAAGGTGATCATTGCCGCCAGAGGCTTTTCGATGTGGGGCATACGGCTGTGGGGTACAGCCATGCCGTGCCCTAATGCGGTGCTTCCAAGGCGCTCTCGGGTGATCAGTGCGTCGAAAATGTCCATATCAGAGGACTCATCGTCGTCCAGATCGTCAATGACGCTGGGGGCCAATAATTCGGCCAGCGTTTGTAGGGCTCGTTTTTTACTGCGAATGTCACACTGACAGGCGATGCGGCTGGGTTCCAGCAGCTCTGATAGTTCAATCATTAATGAAAACCGGGTTTGAATCAAATAGAGCCCGCCGCAGCTATTGCCGCGGCGGGCCCACATCCCGTTATTGTGCTCTCTTAGCGAGCGATAGGAAAGTGTCTGACATCACACCATTAGTGATTGTGTGTCCTCGAACGCGATATTTTTGGCTCGCCGGTGTTTATTTTGGGATTTCTCCTTGTGTCGAATGAGCTGCCGGTCGAGTTTGTCCATCATTAGATCAATGGCGGCGTACATGTCTGGTTGGGTGGTATCAGCATAAATGGTGTTGCCGGCTATTTGTATGGTGGCTTCGGCTTTTTGGCGGACTTTTTCTACGGACAGGATGACGTGTATGTCAAACAGGTTTTCAGAATGTCGTTCGAGTCGCCGTAGTTTCTCGGCAACGTAATTGCGCATCGAATCGGTAACGTCGACGTGATGCCCAGTAACGGATAGATTCATGTGATTCTCCTGTTAGAAAACAAAAAAGACTGTTCGCACCGCAACGCTTGCTGGCAGTTCAGGCGACAGATTGTTGATCTATTGCTGATGCTTTGAGCAAGTTGATTAGTGTTTGAACAGATGTGGCTGAAGGTGGAAGAGTGCACTTCCGAGGATGAACGAAGTAAACGGGTGATTCGGGTGGATTGAGTTAACTGTTTAATGAATAGCAGACCGGTTGGCCGGCTATTCGACAAACTGGTTTGCCTGCTGGTTAGTTGTGAGAGCCAAGTGCTAACCGTAGGCGCGAATCGTGAGGGTCGAAAATTGTTTACTTGCATGTAACTCCTTTAAGTAACCATATGCTTAGCGCCTATGATTTCAAGAGTAGGTTGCCTTAATGCGTTAACCAGTCTGCATTAGTGCGTTGTATTCTTAAAAAGTTTGTTTTACGTAATGTTGGTCTCTTTGTTATCTGCTTACCGCTTTTTATCTGCGTATCCGCATGCACTGCTCGTGCGTTTGTTTTTTTGATCGTTAGACTCAGTCTACATACTCTGCAAAAATAAACAATGCATCTTTGGGCTCTTTTAACAGTTAAATGAGCCCTGTTTGGCACGAAAATTTATATGAACGTTAATTCAATCGCTTACGTTCATTAGAGGGCGCAATGCCCATTGATTCGCGGTATTTTGCAACTGTTCTGCGTGCAACCTGTATGCCGTCAGCGACCAGGGTGCTGGCGATTTTACTGTCACTTAGGGGTTTCGTGCGGTCTTCAGCGTCTATAAAACGTTGAATCATGGCACGTATCGCAGTCGCGGAACATTCCCCACCATTTGCAGTAGAAACGTGACTTGAAAAGAAATACTTAAATTCGAATATACCGCGCGGTGTATGAATGTACTTTTGTGTAGTCACTCGTGAGATTGTGGATTCGTGCAAACTTAATTGTTCAGCAATGTCGCGTAACACCAGCGGCTTCATTGCTTCTTCGCCATACTCTAAAAAGTTTCTTTGGCGTTCAACAATGGCAGTAGCAACACGTAATAAAGTTTCGTTGCGGCTTTGCAAGCTCTTAATGAACCATCGTGCTTCTTGTAAGTGATTACGCAGGAAGTTGTTGTCATCACTTTTATCAGCACGTTTAACCATGCCGGCATATAACGCATTGATGCCAAGCTTGGGTGCAATATCAGGGTTCAGTTCGACACGCCACACACCTTTAACTTTTTGCACAAACACATCAGGCACAATGTACTGATCGTGGTCTTGAACCAGTTGTCGTCCTGGTCGAGGATTTAAAGATCGGATAAGTGCAATGGCTTCTTGCAAATGTTCGTCGTTGATTTTCAGTAAGCGTCGCATGCGAGAAAAATCGTGTGCCGCCAACAAGTCCAGATGGTCAATAACGATACGCGTGGCTGTATCGGTTAACTCTGTTTGAGGTAACTGTGCTAGTTGAATTGCCATGCATTCGCTGGCATTACGTGCAGCACAGCCTGGTGGGTCAAGGTGTTGCACCATATGCAGAACCGTTTCCAGTTCACTCATTTCGAACATGTCTTCAGGGTCTGTGAAGTCACGATTGAGGCCGGCGAGTAGGGTGTCTACATCGTCGATCAGGTAACCATTGTCATCCACGGCGTCTATCAGGGTTTCGGCAATAATCTGATCGCGATCTGAAAGAGGTGCAAACTGTATTTGATCGTTTAAATGATCCTGAATACTGGAAATACCAGAATTGTGGAACTCAGTGAAGTCTCGGTTTTCGCCATCGGAACCGCTGGACTGGCTGATTGGCGAGCTGGTCTCGTAGACATCTTCCCAAGCGCTGTCCACGGGTAGTTCATCGGGAATAGCATCGGGTTGCTCGGCCATTGTCGCCGCTTCAAAGTGTTCTTCAACGATCGTGTCGTCAGCAGAGCTGGCGCTGACTTCTTCTTTTATTTCTTCTTTTTTTAACTTTTCTTCGTTGCGCTTGCGCTCGGTGTTTTCGGCCTGGCTTTCGTTGGCAGCGTCGTTTTCGCGAGGCTCTGCACCTTCGTCATCAGTCATTTCGAGCATGGGGTTATTTTCCAATGCTGACTGAATCTCAGTTTGCAACTCCAGCGTTGATAGCTGAAGTAGTTTGATGGCCTGTTGCAACTGGGGAGTCATCGCCAGTTGTTGACCCATCTTGACTTGCAGTGACTGTTTCATTGAGCTATCCACTTAATATTGAGGACGATCGACGAGGGTCGATTAACGTCTTTGTTAGGCCATACTGGCAGAAATATGACGCGCATGTGCAGATCAGCCCAATACAAATGGGCTAGCAACATGAAGGTTTGCGCATTCTTTAATGAGTATGGCTTATGCCATGCGGATTACAACTGCGTTTTCCAGTGCGATTTCTTAAGTGATCGCGTGCGGAAAGAGTGGGTTAAATAGAGAAATTTTCACCCAGGTAGACTTTCTTGACCTGTTCATTTGCCAGTACAACATCTGGCTCGCCTTCGGCGATTAGATGGCCCTGGCTAAGAATATAGGCGCGGTCACAAATACCCAGTGTTTCCCGAACATTATGGTCGGTTATCAAGACCCCGATGTTACGTTCTTTTAAGTGTTCAATGATGCGCTGTATATCGAGAATGGATATTGGATCAACACCGGCGAACGGTTCATCGAGCAAAATAAAACTGGGATCAGCTGACAGTGCTCTGGCTATTTCTACGCGCCGTCTTTCTCCACCAGATAAACTGATGCCGAGGCTGTCGCGAATGTGTGTGATTTGCAGTTCTTCGAGTAAGGCTTCAAGTTTGTCCCTTTGATCGTCTTTCGATAAGCCTTTGCGAGTTTCCAGAATGGCCATGATGTTCTGGGTAACCGTTAGTTGCCTGAAAACAGAAGCCTCTTGTGGCAGGTAACCAACACCCAGACGCGCGCGGGCATGCATAGGGTGTTCGGTAATGTTTTTGCCATCGAACAGAATTTGACCCTGATCTGGTTTGACTAAACCCACAACCATATAAAAGCAGGTGGTTTTCCCGGCACCGTTGGGTCCCAGCAGGCCGACAATATCGCCACTATTAACTGAGATAGACACCCCTTCGAGTATCTTGCGTTTTTTATACGCTTTGTGTAAATCCTGAGCGACCAGCGAGTGCTGCACAGCTTGTGGCTGTTCAGGCTTTGCTGTCAGCGATGATGGTTGAGAGTCCACGTTTTGCGCGTTCAAGTTATCGGTTTCGTTTGCGTTTTAAACTGAGCTTGCCAGTGTTACGACTGCTATTGCTACTGCTTGGGAGCAGGTGGCTGAATACGAATGCTAACGCGGCCTTCATTGCCACCTTCTGCACTGACTTTTTGCTCGGTCGAATTGAACACGATACGTTCGCTTTGCAAACGTTGACGAGGCTGACTTAAGGTGGCGCTGCCAGTGAGTATCAGGCTGCCGTTGATGGCATCGTAGTCAATAGAGTTGGCGGTACCGGTCACCAGTTCGCCGGCTTCGTTTTCTTGCTGAAACTGAATCGGTGAGCCACTGCCTTCAATACGACTAAGCTGATTGTCGACAAGTTTTATCGCAATTTTGTCAGCCTTAATGGTCATGGTGCCTTGGGTGATTTCAACATTGCCAATAAGGGTTTGCACACCGGCGCGTTCGTCGTATTCGGAGCGATCAGCGCTGACATCGATTGGCTGACTGAAATCGCTTTTACGTGCGTGGGCGTTATGGCTGAGCAGCATTGCGCCAAGCAGCAGCGCGCCAAGTGCCTTGCTCAGTGTTATGTTTTGCAGGGAACCGTACCCGTTGCCATGCGACTTAGCTTGCAGCCGAATGCCCGCAGTGGTGCGACTTAGGCAGCATTTGAGCCAGCGTTTGCATGCCAGAAATGGTTTGAGGTAGATGCTCAATTTAGTCTGATTTTCCAACTTCATAACGCCCCGTGACGGTGGATAGCAGGTTCAGCTTGCCTTTGTCGAGTGAGGACTGCAAGCCCACTGAGCGCAATTGCCATGTTTGTGACACAATTTCTATCGGTTTGTCGGTACGAACTTCGTTCGCATCGGTCAGGATAGAGATGGCTTCAGTGCGCATAATCACTGGTGCGCCGTCGTCAGATTCACGTCTCACGACCACATTGCCGTGCAATGTAAACATCGATGGATTTTGTTCGAACTCGCCCAATGCCGAGTCAATTTTCCATTCGATTGCATCGCGATAGAACACCAGCGACGGGTCGGTTATTTCCGAGCGGTCGTCAATTGGGTAATGCGCCAGTGTCTGCCCGGTGACCAGGTATTCGAGTTGGCCGTTTTCGTTGTACTTTTTGGTGTTGAAATCTTCCAGGTAGTAGTCTGATTTGGTGGCACTCATGTCGATGGTGTCTTCTACTTCAATGTTTTCCGGTGTGGTTTCTACCCAGTCACGAATAACAATAGCCAGAACCAGCAACGGCACCAGTAACCAATAGCGTGAGATCAATCGCATCAACATAGGGGCGGCCCCGGCATGGCTCTATTGCGCATCATTTGCACTACACCACACCTGCGGCTAACAAGCCGTGCATGGTGACTATGCCAACCACTTTTTCATTTTCGATTACCGGTAACGAGGTTATCTGGTGTTGTTGTAGTTTGCTGACTGCAGCCACTGCCAATGCATCAGGTGCAATGGCGTGACCGCCTTTAGTCATCACATCGGTAATGGGAATGGCGTGAATATCAATGTGATGCTCAAGTGTTCGCCGTAAATCGCCGTCGGTAAATATGCCTAATAATTGGTTTTGCTTATTCACCACTGCCACCATGCCCAAGCCTTTCTTGCTGATTTCCAGCAAGGCGGCTGATAAGGGTACGTCATCGTTAACCAGTGGCGTGGCATCACCGGCGGTCATAACATCACTGACTTGCAGCAGTAGTTGCCGTCCCAGTCGGCCACCAGGGTGCGATCTGGCAAAATCATCTGCATCAAAGCCTCGGGTGTGAAGCAGGGCCACGGCCAACGCATCACCGGTCACCAGGGTGCAGGTTGTGCTGGCGGTGGGGGCCAGATTAAGCGGACAAGCCTCACGTGCAACACTGACATCAAGCACCACATCAGCGGCTGTGGCCAGTTGTGATGTTGATTCGCCGGTTAATACAATGAGCGGCAAATTTAGCCGCTTTATGCCAGGCACCAATTTGAGCAACTCTTCTGATGAGCCAGAATAGGAGATCGCGATAACGACGTCACCAGATTGCATCATGCCCATGTCGCCGTGGCTGGCTTCGGCTGCATGGATAAAATAGGCGGGGCTGCCAGTACTGGCAAACGTGGCGGCAATTTTATTGCCGATGTGACCAGATTTACCAATCCCGGTGACGATGATTCGGCCCTGACATCCAAGCAATAAAGTCACTGCATCGACAAAGCTCTGATCGAGTCTGTCCTGCAGTGCCGTAATGGCGGAAAGCTCGGTATCGATCACGGCTTTTGCCAGTGTTACGATGCCCGCTTTGTCTTCCTCATCCAGGGCAGAACCGCGCGTGTTCATGTCGCAGGCTTATCCTCACCCAGCTTGTCGAGTTCGTCTGCTTCTTGCTTGTCTAATTCATCCAGTTCGTCAAGCTCATCCAGTTCGTCTGCTTCATCGAGTTTATCAAGTTCGTCCAGCTCATCCAGCTCATCGGCTTCATCGAGTTCATCGAGTTCATCTAACTCGTCAAGCTCGTCATCATCTGATGGGTTGTTTGAACCCAACACCAGTCGCTCGTTAGAATCGAGTGTGGCTTTGCGGTGACGCGTTATCCAGGTATCGCGTGCTAACAGATACGGATCCAGCGCTGTGTCCAGGACGCTGCTGGCGCTGAGGAACTGTGCCCTTAGACTGATAATCTGCAGTGCTGTTAAACCAAACAACACCCCCGAATCATCGGTAAAGTACGGCGGCAGATACGTGGTTTGCGATTCTATAAACAGGCCTGCAGTGGTTCGCATGTTGTTAGGACCAAACAATGGCCACACGACAAAGGGTCCTTCACCCACGCCCCACACGCCCAGGGTTTGTCCAAAGGTTTCCGAATGTTTGGGTAGTCCGATTCGTGTACTCACATCGAATATCCCGAATATGCCAAAAACGGAATTGATCGCAAATCGAGTGGCGGCATTACCTGCCAATTCACCTTTGCCCTGCAGTGCATCGTTGACGAATACGGTGACATCATCAATATTGCTGAAGAAATTACCAATGCCGTTTTCAACTGGGTCGGGTAGCACGGCGCGATAACCACGCGCCACGGGTCTGATGATGGTCTTGTCCAATTTGGTGTTGAAGTCGAATACCTTCCGATTGACGTTTTCCCACGGGTCGTAAACCGGTCCGTTAGGCGGGTTGGAGGCGCAGCCGGAAAGGATAATCAGCAACAACCCTGTAATGATATTTTTCATGAGCCGAACCTGTGGTCCACAATTTTGTGCGTCGATGGTCAAGTGTAGCTGAACCCCCCGTGACGCGTGTAGTGGCGGGTTACCAACGGATACATGCAATAAGTTTGGCAAATCAGCCAAACTGGTACACTTCATGTGGGCTTTTTGATGATGGGTAATGTGAACACAACGTCTGAATCTGGTTCTCAGCTGGTGCAAATTCGTGATTTGCACTTCCAGCGTGGGTCCAAGCGCATATTTCGTGGTATCGAAATGGATATTCCGCGCGGCAAAGTGACAACCATCATGGGTCCCAGCGGCACTGGTAAAACCACCTTGCTCAAGTTGATTGGTGGTCAGCTCAAGCCCGCAAAAGGGACTATTGAGGTCGACGGGCAATCGGTTTCCCAATTGTCACGGGCGGGCCTTTACGATTTACGCAAGCGCATGGGCATGTTGTTTCAGTCCGGCGCATTGCTCACCGACTTGACGGTCTTCGACAATGTGGCGTTTCCAGTACGAGAACACACCGACCTACCTGAAAGTTTAGTCAGACACCTGGTGCTAATGAGACTGCACGCAGTTGGTTTGCGAGGTGCTCGCGACTTATACCCGGCCGAACTCTCGGGTGGTATGGCCCGCCGAGTCGCCCTGGCACGAGCACTGATTCTTGATCCCATGATGATCATGTACGACGAACCCTTTACTGGCCAGGACCCTATTTCCATGGGTGTGCTGCTCGATCTTATTAAAACCGTTAACAGCGCATTGGGCTTAACCTCATTGATTGTCTCTCACGATTTGCACGAGTCCATGTCGATTTCCGATTACGTTGTTATCGTCTCAGATGGGAAAGTTGTTGAGGCTGGTTCGCCCGATGCGTTGCGCAACTCCAGTTCTGCTTGGGTACAACAGTTTTTAAACGGAGCATCCGATGGCCCAGTGCCATTTCAGCTGGATGCGCCTGACTACAAAGATGATCTTCTTGGTTCTGGGTCTAATACGCCTGCGGCAAATGGCTCTGTGGCTCGCTAATCATGATTAACTTATTCCAAAAGTTCGGTCGTGGTTGGCTTGAAGTCTTTGAACGGTTCGGTCGAGCGCATATGTTCCTGTTCCAATTGATTGCGGCTTTGCCATCATTGTTTGGTCGTTGGGGTTTGCTCATTAAGCAGCTTCATTCCACCGGCGTCATGACCCTACTGATTATTCTGGTGTCAGGCTTGTTCGTTGGAATGGTGTTGGCTTTGCAAGGCTACAACTCTCTGGTGCGCTTTAGCGCCGAAGAGGCTTTGGGTCAGTTTGTCGCGCTGGTGTTGTTTCGCGAGCTGGCACCGGTACTCACCGCATTGCTGTTCGCGGGTCGTGCAGGTTCAGCCATGACCTCAGAAATTGGCTTGATGAAAGCCACCGAGCAGTTAGCGGGATTAGAAATGATGGCTGTTGACCCCTACAAACGGGTGTTTGCGCCGCGCTTGCTGGCAGGTTTTCTGGCGGTTCCTGCACTGACAGCCATGTTTGGTGCCGTGGCCATACTGGGTGGTCATTTAGTGGGTGTCGAATTGCTGGGCGTCGATGCTGGTGCCTATTGGTCCCAAATGAAGTCAGAAGTCAGTTTTACGCATGACGTATTGAATGGTCTGTTTAAAGCGTTGGTGTTTGGGTTCGTTATTTGCTGGATTGCAATCTTTGAGGGGGCTGACTGTGTGCCAACCTCTGAAGGGGTCAGTGGCGCTACCACGCGCACGGTGGTTTATTCGTCGTTGGCTGTGTTGGGTCTTGATTTTGTGCTAACGGCACTGATGTTCTAGTTTATAAGGTTACTTACTGAATGAATTCTCGAACGGTTGAAATATTAGTGGGCGTGTTTATGGCCCTGTTTCTGTTGGCCATGGCGTTTCTGGTGCTAAAAGCCAGCAATTTAACGGGTATCTCAGGTAATAGTGGCTACCAGCTACACGGCTATTTTGAGAACATCGGTGGGTTGCGAGCGCGCGCTCCCGTGACTGCAGGCGGTGTGCGCGTGGGACAAGTGTCACGAATTGAGTACGACGCTGAAACATTTCAGGCTAAAGTGACTCTTAACATTGACGAACAATATTCAAGCTTCCCAGAAGATACAACAGCCAGCATTTATACTGCAGGTCTGTTAGGCGAGCAATACATTGGATTAGAACCCGGCGCTGAAGAAGACACTCTGAGCGCAGGGGATGAAATTACACTGACGCAATCGGCATTGGTGCTCGAGCGTCTCATCGGTCAGGTGTTACTGAACCGATAACAGCCCTGGCATAACGCGCTGGGCAGCGGAGTAGGGATTTCTAAATGAATACGCTTATAAATATGCTTAATGTGGACAACCTGATTAATCGGGTCAGTACATTCAACTTCACAAAGGCCGTGGCATCTTTGTTGTTGGTCGGCGCTTCAGTTATAAGCGTGTCGATGCTAAGCAGCACCGCGGCCGTCGCGGCCGATGACCACCCAGCGCAAGATCTGGTCGTGTCATCAACCTCGAAATTACTGGACGTTTTAAAGACGGAAGGTGAGCGAATTAAAACCGATAAAGCGTTTCTTGATAAGCAGATAGATGCTTACGTGGTGCCCAATATCGATTTCAACACCATGACAAAACTGGCTGTTGGTAAGTCTTGGCGAAAAGCAGACGATAAACAGCGCGTCGAACTGGTTGAAGAGTTTCGGGCTTTATTATTGAATACTTACACCAACGCGCTAACGGAGTACAGTGGTGAGTCAATTGAGTTCCAGCCGTTTAAGCCAGAAAAGCGCGACGATCGCGCTGTTGTTCGATCGGTTTTCAAACAATCCGGCGGCAGCACTGTACCGGTGTTGTACAAGCTACGCGATAAAGAGGGCTGGTTGATTTACGATATCGAAGTCGATCAAATTTCGCTGGTTACCAGCTACCGAACGGCTTTTTCCAGTGAAATCGAAAAAGGCGGTATCGATGGTTTGATCAAGACCATGAAAGACAAGAATGCCAAGTCCTGATACCCAGTTCCAGTTTAGTACCCAGGGCGATACCATATCGCTCTCGGGTAGCCTGGATTTCGGCACTGCAAAACAGGCGCTTGAAGCAGTCAACCAGCAAATTGCAGCCGCCCCTGTCGGTGACAGTGGTGCTCGGATTATCGACCTTGCCGGTATCACCCACAGCAACAGCGCAGGGCTGGCGTTGTTGATCGAATGGCTTGCTGAGGCCCAGCGAACGGGCCGGCAAATCAGTTTTGCGAATATTCCAGACTCACTTCATCAGATTTCAGCCGTTTGTCAGGTAGACAGCCTGATATAATTCTTCCCCAGAGCGCGGTAACGGGCTCACTCAGACTTTTTAGGGCAGCCCGTCCAGGGAATGGTATTCCCCGGATCAACTACGCGAACGTCGTCGCTCATTGAGCGCGCGTTCCTTATTGGGCTGTTCAGGCTGCTCTTTGCCGGTCGCATTCGCCCGTTGGTGGTTTCGCCGTTGGTCGTATTCGCCGTTTTAAGAGTGGACCCTTTTTTATTAACGGCCAAAGGTCTCCATGGACAAACTACTGATTGAAGGCAGCGCGCCACTTTCCGGCGACGTGCGAATTTCTGGTGCAAAAAACGCGGTACTGCCAATTTTGGCGGCAACCTTGTTGGGAAGTAATACGTCGCGAATCAGCAACGTCCCGCATTTAAACGATGTAACGACCACCATGTCTTTGCTGGCCCGAATGGGTTGCCAGATAACCATGGGCGACAACATGGAAGTCAGTGTTGACCCTTCGACCATGAATGACTACACCGCGGCATACGAGCTGGTCAGGACCATGCGCGCCTCCATACTGGTGCTGGGCCCATTGGTCGCCAGATACGGTCAAGCCGAGGTGTCGTTGCCAGGCGGTTGTGCCATTGGTGCTCGTCCTGTCAATTTACACATTGAGGGCTTAAGAGCACTCGGCGCTGATATCGATATTGACAGTGGTTATATTCGTGCAAGGGCTGGCCGCTTGCAAGGCACACGCATCGCTTTTGATACGGTCACGGTGACTGGCACCGAAAATCTGCTCATGGCAGCCACGCTTGCCAAAGGTGAAACCGTTTTGGAAAATGCAGCACGAGAGCCCGAGGTGGTTGATCTTGCCAACTACCTGATTGCCATGGGTGCAAAAATCGAGGGTGCCGGTACCAGCACCATCACCGTTGAGGGTGTTGATCAACTCAATGGTTGTGCTTACAAAGTGGTTCCGGACCGAATTGAAACAGGTACTTTTCTGGTGGGTGCCTGTGTCACGCGGGGCAAAATCCGCGTTCGCGATACGGTGCCTGACACGCTAGGCGCCGTGCTGGACAAACTAAAAGAAGCCGGTGCCGACATTAAAACCGGTGAAGACTGGATTGAACTTGATATGCACGGTGAGCGACCACAATCGGTGAGTATTGCCACAGCGCCGTATCCGGATTTTCCAACCGACATGCAAGCACAGTTTTGTGTGTTGAACGCGGTGGCCAGTGGCACAGCTAAAGTGTCCGAGACGGTATTCGAAAATCGATTTATGCACGTCAACGAATTACAACGCATGGGCGCTGACATGACCATCGATGGTAACTCGGTGACCATTCGCGGCGTGGAACGGTTGCGTGGCGCACCCGTCATGGCGACCGATTTACGCGCATCGGCCAGTTTGATATTGGCAGCCTTGGTTGCCGACGGCGAGACCACCGTGCGTCGTGTTTATCATATTGATCGTGGCTATGAGCGCATTGAAGAAAAATTTCATTTGCTTGGCGCTGATATTCGCCGTGTACCGGATCGCGACTAATGTCGGTGATTAATATTGCCTTGTCAAAGGGGCGTATCTATGAGGAAACCTTGCCGCTGTTTGCCGCTGCCGGTATCGAGCCGCAGGACGATCCCTCAACGTCGCGTAAACTCATCTTGCCCAGCAACCGTCCTGACGTTCAATTTTTGATTGTGCGCGCATCCGATGTACCTACCTATGTTCAGCACGGTGGAGCCCAAATTGGGGTGGTCGGCAAAGATGTTTTGATGGAGCACGGTGGAGAAGGGCTGGTTGAACCACTCGATTTGCACATTGCCAAGTGCCGCTTGATGGTTGCCGGTTATCCTGATACTCAGCTGGACGGACAACAACGTTTGCGAGTGGCTACCAAGTATGTCAATTGCACACGCGAACACTTTGCCAAGCACGCCAGGCAAGTCGAAATTATAAAACTCTACGGGTCAATGGAGCTTGCCCCGCTGGTTAGCCTATGTGATCTGATTGTTGATGTTGTTGACTCGGGCGCAACGCTGGCTGCTAACGGACTTGTACCCCTGGAACACATTGCTGATATATCGTCACGCATAGTGGTTAACCGGGCTGCATTGAAAACCAATAACCAACCTATCAGTGAATTGCTGCAAAAACTGGAAATAGCAGTGAAGGAAAAACAAAGCGCATGAGTACAAGCACAGACGATCTACGCATAACGGGCACGCAGGTTTTACGCGAGCCAGAAGAGCTGATCAAAAAAATCCCCGTCACTGATAAAACCGCGGCAACAGTGACTGCAGCGCGCAAAGAAGTCAGTGCCATGTTGGCTGGTAAAGATGACCGTGTTGCGGTGGTGGTTGGACCATGTTCAATCCACGACCCTGAGGCTGCATTGGAGTATGCGCAAAAGCTGGCGGTGTTAAAAGAACAATACGCGCAAGAGCTTTGCATCATTATGCGAGTGTACTTTGAAAAACCTCGCACTACCGTTGGCTGGAAGGGTTTGATCAACGACCCGGATATGGACAACAGCTTTAACATCAATAAAGGTCTGGAGCTGGCGCGCACCTTGTTGTCAGACATCAATAACATGGGTTTGCCCGCCGGCGTTGAGTACCTTGATTTGATCAGTCCTCAGTACATTGCAGACTTGGTTGGCTGGGGTGCCATTGGTGCACGCACCACCGAAAGCCAGGGTCACCGCGAGCTGGCATCGGGCTTGTCATGCCCCGTTGGTTTTAAAAACGGTACCGCTGGCAGTATGCAAATTGCCGTCGATGCCATTGGTGCTGCAACCCAACCGCACAACTTTCTTTCGGTGTCCAAGAACGGACATTCCAGTATTTTTACCACCGCGGGTAACCCCGATTGTCATGTGATTTTGCGTGGCGGAAAAGCCAGCATTAACTATGATGCTGCCAGTGTTGATGATACTTGCGCTATGTTAAGTAAGGCTGGTTTGCCCGAGCGAGTCATGATTGATTGCTCGCATGCGAATTCACGCAAAAAACACCATCGACAAAAATACGTTTGCCGGGATATCTGTTCGCAATTGATTGACGGCGATAAGCGCATTATGGGTGTCATGATAGAAAGTAATTTGGTTGAAGGTGCACAAAGCCCGTCGGCCAGTCCGTTAGTACGAGGTCAGAGTGTGACGGATGCTTGTTTGTCCTGGGATGACACAGCACCGTTACTTGATATGCTGGCGCAGGCCGTTATTGCACGGCGTAAAGCCTAGAACATAATCAGGTGCAATACACGCTTGATCACATTGATGCCAACTGGACAGCCGTACATCAGGCAACCTTGTTGTTTGTGGTGCATGCAGGCAAGGTGTTATTAATCAGAAAAAAGCGCGGCTTGGGCGCGGGTAAAATAAACGGGCCTGGCGGCAAACTCGATACTGGCGAAACTGCGCAGCAATGCGCTCACCGCGAAGTGTTTGAAGAGCTGTGCATCCGCATTGATGATTCAAGCAACGTGGGCAGATTACGATTTCAGTTTGTTGATAACTATTCCATCGATGTGCGTGTTTTTTTGGCCACTAAATTCCATGGCACGCCAACTGAAACTGAGGAAGCGGCGCCACTGTGGTTTGAACCCGAAAAAATTCCGTATCACGAAATGTGGGAAGATGATCGCATCTGGTTACCAAGGGTACTTGGTGGTGAGCACGTTGATGGTCGCTTTATTTTTGATGGCGACCAATTGCTGGAATCAGATGTAAAATTTGAATCAGCGCCGTCGGCTATCCCTGCGCACTAGCGCCGACTAATGCTGACCAGTGTACCCGCCTGGTTTGCTGTCTGCTTTGCTACCGCCAAAAGGACCGCCAAAAGGCCCCGTCTTTTAAGCGCTATCGCTGTCGCAGCACCGAGAAGCGCATCACAGTTTTGTCCTTGTAGTCAGGCGCGCAGTCATCCTGCGCCACCGTCCCATCAAGTAAGTGCTCGACAGGCCGATTTTTTATAGGTTACCCGTTGTGGGTGTTTATCAAGAATGGGGCCACCATGGCACGCTCATCAGACTCAGTTTTTCCGCTTTCCTTAATTAAAGACAAGAATTTTCAGACTCGCCAAATTCGACGTGTGTTGTTGCTCACCTTGCTGTTTATTGTGCAATCAACGCTGATTCTGGGTGTGTTTTATCATTACTTGTTGGGTGAAATGGTGGCAGGCACAGCACCGCTGTTGTTTGCCTCTGAAGATTTGCAGTTACTTAACGAAAGTGTTCCCAGCACCAAAGAAGTCATGATGCGTTGGGTTGTCATTATGTTGGGCATTAACGCGATTATCACTACCGCAATCGCTGTTTACATTATGCGCAAACTGGGCAACCCATTAATGGCCATTCGACGAGCCTTGAACGAGATGGGCGATGGCAACCTCGATGTAAGGCTTCGATCAGGTGATGCCAAAGAATTTGCTGATTTAAGCGAAGCGCTTAATCGGGCCCTTGAACAAATTCAAAGTAAGGTTCAGGAAGCCAGACAGGAAACCCGCATACTCGACACCCTTGAACAACAGCCACGACCTGATGCCAAGGAAGTAGAGCAAGCCTTGGCAAACTGTCGTGATGTGCTGAACTTCTTTGATCAAGGCAAAGTTGCTGACGATGAGCGACCTGCGGCAAACGGCTAACAAGCAACAAGATCAATAACCACAAGCCCATGCTGACGCTAATGGAATGTTCAAAGCCAATGCTAACTTGCAGTGGTACCAGGCTTATGCCTGCGCTACTGTTTCTACTAGCACTTGTTTCGGGCTCGGCGTACGCAACGCAAAACGATAAAGCCAGCTTTCGCGAAACGCCTGCTGCCGCGCACTACGATAACGCTTTGGCGTTAATAGAGTCCAGGGAATACACCAGCTCATTGGCGTTGCTGCGCCGAATACAAGCGTATTACCCAGGCTTTGAGCAACTCTCTTCGGTACAAACACGAATTGCAGTGTTACAAGAAGCAGACGGTGCTGATAACGTGCTTGGGCATTACCTTAACGCGCTGGATAAACGTGATGCAGGTGATGTAGAAGGTGCGGTTAGCGCGCTGGATTTTATATTGCAGCAATACAAAGACAGTTCCTTACAAGACGATGCCTTGTATTTGAAAGCCTATGTTCAAATCATGGATCGATACGACTTTAACGCTGCAAGAAAAACCATTGCCACATTACAGCAGAATTACCCCAACTCTTCGTATCAGGATTCGGTTGACTATCTGGATGCCATAGCCTTAGAACAACTGGGCCAAACAGCTCAGGCCAGGCAAGCACTTGAGGCTTTGCGAGACAAACACACGGCATTGTCTTTGCCATTTGGTTTTAGTTGGCCCGAAGGTAACGTGTTGTCGCGTTACTGGTATGACCGTGCAGATCGACGCATTGATATCATTGACCAGCGTGGTGCATCAGCAAGCCAGATGCGCACAAAGCAGGTTGACGATTCAGGTACTTTGCGCATTGATGTTAACGTTGATGGTGTTGATTTGGCCTACGAACTCTCGCCCAGCCCACTGACCAATAAAACAGCCTGGCTCGATGGCGTTTTGCAAGATCGCTTGCCACCAGCGGCTGGCGTGTTTGTTGGCAAGGTTGTTGGTGATGATGACTCGTGGGTTCGCGCCGTCATCGTTGAAAACACCATTTCCGGTGTTGCTTTTGCATTTGGGCAAACCTACACCATGCAACCGGGTACATTGATTGGTACGCTCGATTATTATCAGCCGCGTAGTTCTCGTACTCGCTCGGCAAGTCGTCCCGACTCAATATCGACCGAGGCCGAAGTCAAGCTCGACAGCATACAAGCGCCACCGGAGCTCGGTGCTGCGCTAAGGTATCGCACAGCAAGCAAGCCCGGTGACTTGCGAGTCGTGCCAGTCTCTATTGTTATTGATGCCGAATTTGATCGTTATCATGGCGGTAATGGTTTGGTTGTGTCTCTTAATCAGCTAAATGTGGCAGATGGTATTTATCGTCAGTTTGGTATTGCATTGGCGGTAGACGAAGTCCAAGTGTTTGGAGACAGCGACGCCAACCCAATGTTGCAAGCACCGGCTACGCTGGAAAATTACCTGAATAGTTTTCGTGATTATCGCCAGTCACACCGAACGTTGTTCTCGGGTAGCGCGTTAACCTATTTGTTTACCGGTAAGCAACGCACCGACCCAACGCTGGGTCTGGCCTGGATAGATACTTTGTGCCGCACTGACGGTTATGATGTTGGCATCATTACGCCAAGTGCGATTGGCGATGTCTTGCTGACTCATGAGCTTGGTCATTCATTGGGCTCGCAGCACGACTCTGACACAAGCTGCAGTGCAGACTCCAGCAAAATCATGTGGCCGCATATTTCCAGTCGTACTAACGTTGAATTTAGTACCTGTTCGCAAACATCGTTGGCCGGGGCGCGATCTAAATCGTGTCTGGTCGATGCCATTGACATGGCCCTGGGTGCCTATTCTTCCGACAGAGGCATTCGCTTTGAGCTGGCAAATCTGGATTCAACCGTTGCCAAAGATGCCACCTTGGTTATTGAAGTCAGTGAAGCCGGGCTTATAGGATTGCCCGCCGGTTGCAATGCAATGTCACCAACCAGTGCGCAGTGCGCGATCAATCAATTGCAACCAGGTGAAAGACGCGATGTGATTGTGTCTATTAAAGATGGGCAAAATCATGCTGATGCCGTGGTTACTGCACAGCTTAGCCCCACTGGTACGCAAGACTTCACACCGGCGAACAACGTCGCAACCTATTCGGTAGGCGAGCAGTCGAGTACAAATGAACACCTGATATTTGCCGAAGCAGTGCCGCTGAGTTCTGATGCCGATGCACAAGCGATAGATGCACCAGCGGCTGCTAAGTCTGGTGCCCTGTCGTGGAAAGCGTTGTGCGTGTTGTTGGGGTTGGTGTTGCTGAACGGCGTGACGCGATTGTCGCTTGGTCGTTCGGCTGCTACCTAGACAACCGGCTTGTCATCTTTGACGGAAACTACACCAGCGAAGAAACCGGATTCGATTCAGGTGCGCTGTTAAACGGAGCGCCGTCAATCAATTCGCGATAATCGACATGAGAGAGCGTGTCGAAGTTTGAATACCCATCTCCCATTTCTGTTTGCCCGCGATAGGCCGGAACGTGCACGGCTGATTTTAGCCATGGGCAAATATGCGCGGTCAGTAAAATTTTTTGTCCGGGCAGGTTGTCAAAGTGTTGCATCAGCTCTGGTGTGCACAAATCGCGATCGGTAAACGCGAAGATCAGCTTTTCACGATTGATGCGAGCCTTGCGACGATTCCATTTGTCCCGCGCCTCGTCTTCACTTTTGTAATGCATAAAGTGAATTTCAATGTCATCCAGCACACCAATAGGGTAGGAGTTGAACTTGGCATGGGTGTCGTGCGCTTGCGGGTAACGCGAGCTGGGCACGAATTCGAGTGCCTGGGCCAGGTAGTGTTCTAGACGGCTGGCAAACTTGATGTAGCAGGGCGCATGAAAGAACAGATTGACCGTTGGGGTCAGGTAAGGCATTTTCAGGAAGCGATAGGGCAGCGTGCCCGTGCAGTTGCTGGCAATAATCGAAAAATCCCGACACTTTATGCCCTTGATATGGTGCACAACAGCCGTCTTGTGAATCCATTTGGAGAGTTTTTTGATCATATCTTTTTTGATCATCTCAAAGTGATCGTATCTGAAGTGAAAGATCTCTAGGTGCAAGATCGATCTGCCTGCGAGGTCGATATTCCCTACGTTACGTGTTAATCCCAGTATAAATCGATTAATCGCCGGTCGCAAAGGTATTTGCCCTGCCGCTGACCCGGTCAGACTTGGTTTTTACGCCAATGAAGGCCTCTGAGGGCGGGTTTGCCAACCAGTCGATGCCGTCTTTTTACAAAATTATTGTTCAAAATCAGGCCGCTCGAAGAGTTCGGCCGAAATGTTCACAGACTGACCATTTCTTAGCACAACCAGCGGCACTTGGGTACCAGGTGGCAGTCCTGAGATCAATAAAAGCAGTTCGGTGGCGTTGGAAATGGGCTGATCAGCCGCTTTCACCACCACGTCAAAAGGCAGTAAGCCACTGACATGCGCCGGGCTACCCTCCAGCACGCCAGTAATGACAGCCCCCCTGTCTACCTCTCTATTAATTCCTGGAAACATTTGTAGATTATCAGCGCCGATACCCAGCCAGCCTCGAATAACATGCCCGTTTTCTACTAATTGCGGCACCACGTAGGCCAGCAATTCGGCTGGAATGGCAAAACCAATGCCTTCGGCACCGTTGTCGCGCAGAAAAACCGCCGTGTTTATCCCAACCAGCTCGCCTTCGGGGTTGATGAGTGCGCCGCCGGAATTACCCGGGTTGATCGCCGCATCAATTTGTACAAAATTTTGCCAGGCACTGGTGCCGGCGACTCTTCGGGCGGTTGCGCTAACAATGCCTTGCGTCACGGTTTGCCCTACACCGAAAGGGTTGCCTATGGCCAGTACAATATCGCCGACACGTAAACCAGCATCGGGCCGGATTTCGACCGCTGGCAGGCCGGTGGCGTTTATTTTGACAACGGCCAGATCAGTTTCAACATCCTTGCCGATGACTTTCGCAACATGCAGCGAACCATCACTGAGTACAATGTTGATTTCATCTGCCGTTTCTATCAGGTGCCAATTGGTCAGCACGTGACCGACATTATCAATAATCAGGCCTGAGCCCTGACTGGTGCTGCGCCGCTCACGCGGGGCGATGACGGGCGATTGTTCCTCACCACCAGGGCTGCGTACAGGCGACTTATAAATGGTTTCGCTGGAATAGATGCTGACCACCGAAGGCGCTACCTTCATAATGCCCGCGTGGTAAGAGTGCTTGGAAAAGCGTTTTTTTACGGTAGCACCAGTGCCCGATTGCTGTGCCGCATTGGGTAACATTGACAGGTCGCTCAGTGCCGGAACAGCTTTAAACAGGCCAAGCCCCAGCAGCACACCGCCAACAGTACATAACAGCATGAATAACAGTTTGTTCAGCGCAATATTCCTTAACGATGTTTTTTAATGGTGCTCAATGGAAAAGCGAGACGACGTAGTAGCGTATCTTAACCGAACCTTGGAAATCGATAACATATCCGACTACTGTCCCAATGGCTTGCAAGTTGCCGGGCGTGAGCAAATTAAGCACATCGTCTCCGGCGTCACGGCCAGTGCTCGGTTTCTGGAGCAGGCCATTGCCGCCGGCGCCGACGCTGTGCTGGTGCACCATGGGTACTTTTGGAAGGGTGAGTCCCCGGTGCTAACCGGCATGAAGCTTGAGCGCATCCGATTGTTGATTAATGCGGATATCTCTCTTCTGGCCTATCACTTGCCCCTGGATGTCCATCCGCAATTGGGCAATAACGCGCAATTGGCCCGTTTATTTGGTTTCAACGTAGAAGGTAGAGTCGCTGCCGGTGGTACCGATGGCCTGTTATTTCACGGCAGCCTGGACACGCCGTTGGGTAACGATGAGTTTGTTGAGCATATTGCCACCCGAGTTGGCCGTGAGGTCACAGCTGTTGGTCGCAGCAACCAGGCTATTAAACGAGTTGCCTGGTGTTCAGGTGGCGCGCAGGGTTTTGTCAGTGCCGCTGCGGCGTTAGGTGTTGATGCATTTATCAGCGGTGAAATTAGCGAGCAAACGACTCACGAAGCGCGCGAAAACGGCGTTTTGTATATTGCTGCCGGGCATCACGCTACCGAGCGCCATGGTGTGCAGGCGCTTGGCGAAAAATTGTCTGAGGAACTACAGTTAACTCATCAGTTTATTGACGTTGATAATCCGGCTTGATATGGCGCGAACAATTGCGCTGATAAGCCTGATTTGACTCGCTTGTGTGTTAATCTTGTGGGTTGCATCGGCGGGGTGATTTCGGCCACGAGTATCACGCCCGACTAACGAATACCGAACCGAAATCGAGTATCGACTCGAACCACGCGCGCTAAGATGCCCGCAGTTCTGATTGGCGATTTCGGGTAAAGATTTTGCGGGTAAAGATTTTGAATGTTAAGTGGAGTGTCGCATGAGTGCGAAGAAAACGGGCGCCGACACAGGTCGGGTAGCCGGAGATAGTTCTATCTCAGACGTGGGTTTAGACCCCAAGCGCCGCCGTTTATTGGTTGGCGGGATGAGTGCCGTAGGCGGACTGGGTGTGGGTGCACTGGGTGTGTCCATGCTGGCATCCATGTCGCCAAGTGCGCGAGCCAAAGCGGCTGGTGCGCCAGTTGAGGCCGACATCAGTAAGTTGGCCCCCGGTCAACTATTGACCGTTGAATGGCGTGGCAAACCTGTTTGGATTGTGCGCCGTACAGAGCAAGCACTGCAATCGCTAACGTCGGTTGCCGATCAATTGGCCGACCCAGACTCCGAAGTAGAACAGCAGCCTGCGTACGCCAAAAATGCAACCCGAGCAATCAAAGACGAATTCATGGTTGTCATTGGTATTTGCACGCACCTTGGTTGCTCACCAACCTATCGACCAGAGCTGGCTGCCCCCGATTTAGGCAGCGACTGGGAAGGTGGTTTTTTCTGTCCATGCCATGGTTCCAAGTTCGACATGGCTGGCCGTGTTTACAAAGGCGTGCCTGCGCCAACCAACCTTGAAGTTCCGCCTTACACCTATCTCAATGATGGCCTTATCAAAATTGGTGTTGATCAGGGAGCAGCAGCATGAGTAAGACTAATTCTGGTGGTGGCCTGATGGGCTGGATTGATGACCGGTTTCCACTCACCAAAATGCTCGAAGAGCACGTCACAAAATACTACGCGCCCAAGAATTTCAATTTCTGGTATTACTTTGGCGCTTTGTCTTTAATGGTGCTGATTATTCAGATCGTTACCGGCATTTTCTTAACCATGAATTACAAGCCCGACGGCGAACTCGCCTTTAAATCGGTTGAGTACATCATGCGCGACGTCAACTTTGGTTGGCTGATTCGCTACATGCACTCAACGGGCGCGTCCCTGTTTTTTGTGGTGGTTTACTTGCATATGTTTCGCGCGCTGCTTTACGGCTCCTATAAAAAACCGCGCGAATTACTTTGGATATTCGGCATGCTGATTTACGTGGTGCTGATGGCCGAAGCTTTCATGGGCTACCTGTTGCCTTGGGGCCAAATGAGTTACTGGGGTGCGCAAGTCATCATTTCGTTGTTCGGTGCTATTCCGTTCGGCATTGGTGATGCGGTTACCCTGTGGCTTAAGGGTGATTACATTGTCTCGGATGCAACCCTGAACCGATTCTTTGCACTGCATGTTATTGCGGTACCGCTGGTGCTTATTGGTTTGGTTGTGGCGCACATACTTGCCTTGCACGAAGTGGGTTCTAACAACCCGGATGGCATTGAAATCAAGGCGAATAAAAACGCCGATGGTATACCCAAAGACGGCATACCTTTTCACCCGTACTACACGGTTAAAGATTTGTTTGGCGCCTGCGTTTTCTTCTTGGTGTTCTTTGCCATTGTGTTTTTCGCTCCCGAGATGGGTGGTTACTTTTTAGAACACGCTAACTTTGTTCCGGCCGATCCGCTAAAAACGCCAGAGCACATTGCGCCGGTTTGGTACTTCACGCCTTTTTACGCCATATTGCGCGCGGTACCAGACAAGCTTATGGGTGTTATGGCAATGGGTGCAGCAATCCTTGTGCTGTTTTTCCTGCCGTGGATTGATCGCAATCCGGTTCGTTCAATTCGCTATCGTTCGGGCATGTATAAAGTGTTGCTGTTCTCTTTTGCTATCGCGTTCATCGTGCTTGGCTATTACGGCATGCAGGCACCAACGCCAGCGGGCACATTCATTTCCCGATTGTGTGCAATCATTTACTTTGGCTTTTTCATTGGGCTGTTTTTTGTCAGTAAAGCCGAGAAAAACAAACCACTGCCGGAGCGCCTAACATGAGAGTCACGCTAACCAGTGCCTTTGCTAAAAAGGTAAAGGCAGCCATTTTTTCGACTTCGATGACTGCACTGCTTTTGGCAGCGGCAGTTTCAGCACCGGTGTTTCTGTCTGTGTCCACGCCGGCTTTTGCGGCTGGTTCGGGCTTTGCGCTGGAAACACCGCAAATCGATACCAGTAATCAAAAGTCCTTGCAGCGTGGGGCCAAAGCCTACGTAAACTATTGCATGGGTTGCCACACGGCCGACTACCAGCGTTACAGCCGCTTGGCACAGGATCTCGGCTTAAGCGAAGAAGACGTTGCAAACAACTTGATCTTTACCACTGACAAGGCGGGTGAACCCACCAAGGTGGGCTCATTGATGGTCAATAACATGACTGAAGACTACGGGCGTAATTCTTTTGGCGTGGTGCCACCTAACCTGGCGTTAACAGCGCGTTCACGTGGTGAAGATTGGATATACACCTACCTGAAAACGTTCTATCTCGACGAAGAAAGAGGCGGTGTTGGTGTCAACAACCTGGTTTACCCAGGGGCCGCCATGCCTCACGTTTTGTGGGAACAGCAGGGTTGGAAAAAGCCTATATATGAAGGCGAGGGTGACGCAAAGCATTTTGTTGGCTTTGAGACAGTAACCGAGGGCACGATGTCCGATCAACAGTACGATGCGTTGATCACCGACATCACGGCCTTCATGTCTTATATGGCCGACCCCATTAAGCATACCCGGCACCGCATTGGTATGTTTGTTATGTTGTTCCTGCTTGTGTTGACCGTTATTTCCTACTTCCTTAAAAAGGAATACTGGAAGGACGTCATCTAAGCAGTGCTACTATCAGCAGTGCGGCGTACACTTGCGCCGCACTGCTGGATAACAACATACGCTGTCGCAATTCAGTATTGCAATACAGTGGCGAAACGGTTGTGAGACAGTTGTGAGACTGTTTTGAAAAAAAGGGGCTTCCATTGACAGTACTAGGCAATCGGCGAGCGGTAATGACGATGTTTTCTGACCCGGAATGCATCCACAGCCACCGGGTGCGTTTGATGCTGGCCGAGAAAGGAATTCAGGCTGAAGTTGAATCATGCGACCCGGACAACAAACCCGAAGACCTGGTTCAGCTTAATCCCAATAACACGCTACCCACACTGGTCGATCGCGATCTGGTGCTGTACGACGCCCGTGTTGTAGTCGAGTACCTCGACGAGCGGTATCCGCATCCGCCCTTCATGCCTATCGACCCAGTGTCGCGGGCACGAACCCGATTGGCCTTGTTTCGTATCGAGTCCGACTGGTATGCTTTAGTACCCTTCCTGGAGGAAGGCGGCGACACTGCGCAGACAGCCCGACACCAATTAGCCGAATCGCTAACGGCGTCGGCCGATGTGTTTGCTGCTATGCCGTTTTTTTTAAGTGAAGAGTTCTCCATGCTCGATGCTACGCTTGCACCGTTGTTGTGGCGACTCAATCACTACGGCATAGAGTTGCCTAAAGCGGCAGCGTCGATTAATGAATATTCAAAGCGTGTGTTTGCACGTTCCGGCTTTCAAGCCAGTTTGACTGACCGTGAACGAGAGTTAGGTTAATGATATCCAACAGACCCTATTTGATACGAGCGTTGTATGAATGGATTGTTGATAACAATCTAACGCCGCACATGCTCGTTGATACTGCAAACGAGTCGGTCGAGGTGCCGCGCGCGTTCGTCGAAAACGGTCGCATCATTTTAAACGTCAGCCCCGAAGCCACGCACTCTTTGGTGCTTGGCAATGATGCCATTAACTTTAATGCTCGCTTTAGCGGAACGGCTATGGATGTGCACGTACCAGTATCCAGCGTACTGGCTATTTATGCGCGTGAAAACGGCCAAGGCATGATGTTTGGTGAGCACGACGAAACACCTCCAGACCCCGATCCGGGTAAAAGCACCGACAAGCCTGCAGCGCCTAGTCAGGTGAAGCGGCCTAACTTGAAGATCGTTAAGTAAGCGCCTCCAGTGGCAACGCTGTGGTGTCTTTGATGCTTTCCATAACAAAGCTTGCAGAAATATCCGATAAGTTTATTTGCTGAATCAGCTTTTTATATAATCGATCATAATCTTCCACGCTCTTGACGCGTATTCTCAGTATGTAGTCCAAGTCACCGCTCATTCGGTGAGCGCCGATAATCTCGGGTGTGTCTTCAACCACGGCTCTTAACTTCTCGACCCATTTAAGATCGTGTTCGCTGTGCCTGATGAGCGCGTAAACCATCAAACTCAAGCCCAGTGGTTCTGGGTTTAAGATCGCCACACGCTGGCTTATTACGCCATTTTCTTCAAGTGACTTTACGCGCCGCCAGCAGGCGTTACGTGATAGATCAACTTTTTCGGCAAGTTCGTCAATACTGATGGACGCATCCTTTTGCAGTACGTCCAGAATCTTTAAATTTTTTGCATCAATTGAGGTATCCATGTGGATATTATCCCAGTAATGTTGTTTTTTGTGGTGAAAAATGGGATAAATTTTGACGGTCTGTGGCCTAACATAAGGTTTTCAGATTGTTGAAGGAAACAGTTCAAATGAACAGATTGATCGAAGTTGTGCGGGCATGCTCTGATCACCCCTCGTCGGTGGGGCAGTCCTACTGGCAGCATTGCCGTTTTTCGGCATCAATGTCGGCTCGACTTTTTGTTGCCGCTACTACGGCGTTGATACACGCGATTGTGCCCGGTGTGTGTCAAACCACAACCAGGCGCATGATCAACGATATGAGCAACAGGATGCATCAACAACATGCTTCATCGGAGGATAGTTAAAGATGCCCAACCCGGTGTATTCAAAGATGTCATGCCAGCCTGGTCTGACAATAATTTTTCGAACATTTGCCGGATGGTTAAATCAAACTTATTTATGGCGCATGTGCGTGCGTCAACCATCGGCAGAGCCTTGGCATCGTAGCCATTGGATGAGCTGGCATCGAACTGGCTTGCCGTGCCGGAGAGTTATCAATGCAAGATGAACGACAGCGGGTTTGACTCGCAGTCGTTACATTAACGCCAGATGTGTTAAACCTGTTATGGGTTCTGTCTGCAAACAGCGTAAGCGCAAGGGTAGGCTTCTATGATCGAAACAGAACGTTTGGTGCTGTTGAAACCAGATGAAACCATCGTGGAAAATCTGATTGAGTTTTATGTATCGGAACGTTCTGCCATGGCCGGTGGGAATGTCCCTTTCACCGATGCGGTGTTGCGAGCCTATGCGATGCTTGGGCATTGGGCGCACCGCGGCTACGGGCTGTTTTCAGTTGTGCGTAAACAAGATAATGCGGTGGTTGGGATGAGCGGACCGTATTTTCCACCTGGCAGACCCGAGCACGAAGTTGGCTGGATATTGTTCGACGGGTACGAAAAACAAGGGTACGCAACTGAGGCGGCTGGTGCTGCGGTTAGCTACGCCAGAGATACACTAGGCTGGACGAACATCGTTCATTATATTGATCATGAAAATATCGCCTCCATTTTTGTGGCTGAGCGATTGGGTGCAAAGTTGGATGAAGCGGCTATTCAGCCAAAGCCTGAACATCCATGCCTCGTGTACCGTCAGTCTGCTGCATAATTGAAATCCTTGAGAGCATGAGAGTGATGGGCTGGCGGTAACCGGCGAGCCTCACCATTGGCATATATACAGCGTAGTTGCTAGAGTGTCTTAGTGTATCTGCTTTCCAAGTCGAGAACCTTGTGCCTAATTATCCATCATTCTAGGTATGCACTATTATGAAAAAATTACTCCTTGCCAACGCGCTACTATCGCTCTGTCTTTTCTCCTCTTATGTATCAGCCTGCAAATTGTTGAACTCAGACGATTCAGACTTTCCTGAATCTGCCGCGCAAAGTCACTCTGATACTGGCATTGCAACTGCCTGGTACGATGGTGGTACTGGGCGTTACCGTCATGGCGTTCTTGGCGATGCCATTGAGCCGTCGATTCTCAGGGTCACATCACATGCAGGTTGTACCTATTCGGTGGAGCTTGGGCGACCGCATGTGTTTGAGGATATTCAAGCCAGGCTAGCGGATATTGATCAGCAGCCAGGTGATGAAGTCATCACCATTCGTAGCCATCAGAGCTACGGCGCGCAAATTGCCGTTTATCAATTAGGTGAGAATGGTTTAGCACTATTCGCTGAAACGCCTTTTATTGGTACGGCGAACAGGTGGCTGGCACCGATCGGCATTGCAGACTTTAACAACGACGGGTTTATGGACATTGCATATATCGACAGGCCTCATCTGGCGAAAATCCTCAGAGTCTGGAGCTATCGCGACGGCGAGTTACAAGAGATTGTCAATCGCAGCGGTTACAGCAATCACCGTATTGGAGAAGATTTTATTTCTGGTGGTATCAAAACCTGCAACGGTAAAACCATGATGATCACCGCAGACGCTGGATGGCGCCGCGTGCTTGCATCAACGCTTGAAAATGATGAGCTTGTCACGGTTGATATTGGAGCGTTCGAAGGCGCTGAGAGTATTGAAAGGGCGTTGCAATGTGATTGATCTTGTTGCTAATGATTCTTAATTTGCTTGCTTGGGAAATTATATGAATCAAAGAATGGCTGTTGCCGCAGACGTGCCCAGTGCCTGTCGCATATTGAACGGCATAATACAAATTGGTGGAACAACGGCCTATGAAGATCAACTAAGCGAGGCTCATTTTGCGGAGCACTTTCTGACCGGCGAATCCTCGGTGAGTTGCATTGTGTGCGAAGATGATAACGGCACCATCCTTGGGTTTCAGTCTTTGGGTATTAATAACAAGTTGCCAGTAGGCTGGGTTGATATCGCAACGTTTGCGCGCGCTGAGCCTAAAGTCAGTGGGGTAGGGGCTGCACTGTTTGCGGCCAGTAAGCTTCTTTTAAGCAAACAAGATTTAAGTAAGCAAGTTTTAAGCAATCATGTTTTAAGCAATCATGTTCAAGCCAGTCAGTATCATATGATCAACGCCACCATTCGTGCAGATAACAAACCTGGGCTGACTTATTACAATAAAATGGGGTTTGTTGATTATCATTGTGAGAAGTCAGTGCCGTTAAAAGATGGAACACCTGTGGATCGAATTTACAAACAGTATAAGCTGGTCCGATAGGGGTGTTACTGGTGCACTTGCCACAAATACACTAAGGCTTAGTCAAACCCAACAATGGGAGATTACTGTGAAGATTTCATTGGTTAGCATACCCGTGTCTGATCCGGTTAAGGCCCACGAAATATACACAACCCAATTGGGATTTGTATCCAGAGAATTTAATCCGGAGGCCAGTTTGGCCATAGTGGCTGCAAAGGAAGATCCTGCAGCGACTGCCATCTTGCTGGAACCTTGCCGTGATAACTTTGCCGGGCAGTATCAACAAGCTGCGTTCAATGCCAATTTACCCATCATGGGGTTAAGCGCTATAAGTGTCAGTGCCGAGTTGGAAAAATTAAAATCGGCTGGTATTAAACTACGCCCCGAACTGGATAGACCAGACTGGGGCATAGTGAATGTATTTGAAGATGGCTGCGGTAATTTACTTATGATTGAACAGGCCAAAGACACCAGCTAGTGTTGAATTATTCAATCAGCCCACCCACTATTGAGTCTGCTTACAACATTCACGCAATTTCGTTTCAGAAGTTACCTGGTTATCAGGTCACCCCAAAATCGTTTGCCATTGATTATCGAAAGCGTGTTATGTCTCAAGTGTCTAAATGGCCAGGTATCAGTAATTTCCCTTTCACACACTGTGTGTGTATCTTTTGGGGACGCAGCCGACGGTAGGTTGGTGGCTAATACGCTGAATCATGCTTCGCGTTTTAAGGAAACGTTTAATGAAAAGAAAAAATCAAAGGCTTACGCGTGGGCATTCAACGTATTTTATATACCCAACTATTAAGAGGCTGATGGTTGCTTCAGTTGTCAGTGTCTGTGTTGCTTGTACTGCACCGCAAAAATCAGATGGGTTAACCTACTACGACTCTAAGGTGGGTAAAAATCCAAGCTTAGAGAAAATTTACGAACAATACCAACCCTTGTTGGATTCAATGCTGCAAGCAGAATCATTTTGTACTCCAGATATTGGAGAGCCCGATGAGTATTGTGATGAACTAAAAGAGTTTTACACTAGTGATAAGCGCATGCAGCTAGTGAACTATGTCGAGGACTTAGCTGATACCACTGAACATTCGCATGAAGTGCAAGTAAACCTGGATAACCTAAGCGATCTAATGCAATACAGAGCCAGATTTTTAGCAACGCTAACTGCATATGAGTTCGGAATTGAGCGCATGGTACTTTTCGAACGCATAATCGAGAACATGATCAAAGAGCTTGAGTCTTCACCTTTAAACAGTCGTCGGCACCAGAAGTATAGTGAGAAGGCAATTCCCTTGTTAAAGCGCGCCACTTTTGAAGAGAGCTGGTTGCGAGAAATGGATGAGCTAGAGCGATGATAAAGGATGCGGTGAAAAATGCTATACAACGAACTTCACTAACACTGGCTCTTGTGCTGCCCGTATTGATGGCTTGCGCAACACCATCGGCACCTGCGGCAAACGAAATTAAGCTGAATATGGACTGGAGAGAGGGGCAGCCGACGAAGCATTCCGTTTCATTCCAACTTGGTATTCAAGCGCAGTTCGGAAACGAAAATGGTCAAAAACGAGACATGGAAAAAAACACGACCTATGCGGGTATGTACACGCGAAAAATTAGCAAGCATGAAAAAGGTTTATTGGTTTCGTTCTCAGACGTTGAAGTAACAACAGCGAACCCAGGCATTAGTGACATTGCACCATCACGCATGCAGCTCGCAATAGGCAAAATTAGCGCATTACTGTTAGTAGCGCGACCAGATTTCATCATGAGCCCCAGTGGAGAATTTATAGCTCTACATGACTATGAGCAATACGTTGCAGATCAACGGGCTCGGTTCAGCGATTTAATTGGCCTGCCTAAATCTGTTGATATACCCAAAAATTCCTATTGGGGTATGTTCGACAGCATCACAGAAGCAGGATTAAACCAAGCACTACTTGAAGAACAAATCGAGCAAGATCTGGCGTTAGTAAGAGACATAGACCAACTATCGCTACAGTTGGGTGAGCCTCTAAAGACAATGATCACTCCCGCTTATACTTCTAAACGCACACTTAATGATAAAGACGGCGTCAAGATTGAAGGCATGCTCAGTTATAACAGTAACGCAAAATGCCAATGGAAAACTAACACTCCCTGTGTTGACATAAGGTTTAGCATGGACGATGAGAAAACATATGATGTAAAGATGATTATTGAGCCAGACACGCTAACACTACACAGTTTTGAAGCAACTACAGACATAGCGCAAGAGGAAATTTTGCAAGGCACGGCCATTAAAGGCAGCATTTCATCCAGCTTTGTTCACTCGGTAGAATTGAAATAGTGGTACTGGCATAGAGCTGATTTCCGGTAACAGATACTTTGCCAGCTACAAACTACACACAAACATAATGGGTACATTGTGAGTTCGACACTTTCCTCTGGGTGTGTTTTTTCATTTTATTCATTGCTCTTCAATCGCGTTGCGGGTCCAGATTAACAGATGCTCGCGATATTCGTGTTTTGAAACACCAAAAGATAAAGGCCCAAATGGATTGCTCGTATCAGTGTCCATGGTACTAACACCAATGACATCAATCCTGGCCTTCTGTTTAGCCGTGGCGTTTTTTTGTAAATAGTGCAACACAGCGCGCCGCAATTTACGTTGTTTCTTCCAGTCAACGCTTTGGGTTGCGCCACCGTAGCTAAAACTTGAACGAAACCTGACTTCAATGAACACCAGTGTTTCGCTGCGTTCATCAAACATCACCAAATCGATTTCGCCTAAGCGGCAGCGATAGTTGTTACAAACTAAACGTAAATGATGGGATTCCAAAAAATCGCATACAAGCGATTCAATGGTACTGCCAAGAGTGATGGTTTGCATATGACCTCCATGTCATTGTGCTGTTGGGTTTGCTGTTGCTAACTGCCGCCAGAATTAATGGCGGGCAGGGTGTCGGCCTCAATGCGCTCAACGTTAACTGATTTACCTTCCTGATACTGTGCCCAGTCCAAGTGTCGGCGAATGTAGCCTGTGTTGGATAATTCCAGATCGCCGGTAAAGCCTTCCAGTCGCTCGCCGCTGCTCAGTGCGTTAAGGTTAGTGATCACTTTGTACGCATCCGCGCCCAGGGCATACAGCTTCGCGTAAGCGCCGTCGGCTTGGGGAAAGTTAGCCAAAATTTGTTGTCGTAATGGGTCGTTTTGCATTGACTTGCGCAATACCCAAGGCACTTCCGGATAATAGATGGTATTCAAGTCCCGATTCTTTTTTATGTCATCGTCGCTTCCGGCAATTCTGGATGTGCCAAAACGCGGAACATCAACCGCATGAAAAAAATCCAGCTGCGGTCTGACCGATCGCGCCTGATCAGAACTGACGGCCAAAAAGATCACGTCAACATCGGGCCTTATATTGGGCTCAAAAAACAACTTGGCATCAATTGCGCGGGATAAACTTTTAAAACGCTGGTCGCTTTGCGTGATTTGCAGGGCGTCTTTTATTTCTTGTGAGTAATCGTATTTGTCTGAAGGTAATACCGCAACATGCACCACGTCACCACCGTAAGCGAACATGGCATCCTGAAATGCGCGCGCCTCTCGATCACCGCGTGAGTCGTCTGCTTGTAGCACCACGGCATTTTTGTAAGATAAACCAATGGCGCGAGACGCTGCCGCGCGTGCCTCGTCTTCGGGGGCCAGGCCGAATTGAATTATGCTTGTTGGTCCTTCGCCATAAGTTAACGATGCGTCAACGGTGTTCAATGTGACAGTGGGTACGCTAACGTCGCGCAGCGTCACGATGGCAGAAACAGCTTGTTTTCGCAGTGGCCCGATAACCGCATCAGCGCCATCGGCTATGGCGTTTTCGTAGGCAGACCTAACGTAGCCAGGGTTTTCGCCAACATCGTAAAAGCGGATGGAAGGCTGATTAAACTGATCGGTGCTATTTTGATGAGCTGCAACTATGCCGTCGCGCAGTGCTCCTGCAACTGCGCCCATGCGATTGGCCGATAATGGCAAAAGCACGGCAATGCTGTTGATGGTCCCATCAGACGGCGCGCTAAATTCGCCTTCTGTGGTACCCGCATAAATTTTTGGCAAAAAGCGAGCGTTGGCTGGATGCTCAAGAAACAAAGCGCTCCATTGATCAAGTTTTTCTGATCGCAGTCGTGGGTCGCTGGCAGCATCGGCGTTAACCAACGCCAGCGCTATCCAGCCTTGATAAGTATCACCGCGCACATTAGTGGTTAACGTGCGTAAGCGTGACGCTGGCTGAGTGGTGAGCATTGACCAGATTTGCTCATGATTTTTATCAATGATGTTTTCGTCGGCCAGCTCGTTTTCTAAACCAATGCGCGCAATAAGCTCATTGTCTGGATCGTCCAGGCGGTTAAATGACTGTGCGCGTGTCTCGTAGATACGTGCTCGATCAAGCGCAGAAATAACCTCGGCAGGATCGGGTAGTGCGGCGATGGCTTCTTCTGGTTGGTCGGCGAACATCAGGCTTTTTGCATAAACGATATCGCGTCGGTGCTGCAATTCGGGTGTGGCCATGGTGTCAGGCAGGTCGGCCAGTTTTACCAGGCCTGGTTCCAGTAGCGCCCGGTCGAACAGGATTTCAGCGGCGATAACCTGATATTCCTGTTTGGCCTGTGGGGTCGCTGCTCTGTTTGCACGGTTAGAGTAAAAATCGGCTGCAGCAACCGGCTGGCCCTGATTAAGCATCCGCAGGGCGCGGCTCTCTGTTACCCTGCCGTTAAACGGATTGTCTGGTTGCTTTGGTGCTGAAACGCAGCCACCCAGTAGCAGTAAGGCCAACGCTGTGGCGGTAATGCGAATGGCAACGCCGGATTGAAGCACCGCGTTAAAGTGAATTTTATTGCGCATACGTCTCTATTAACGAATAACTTGATGTGACAAACCAAGAGCATACTCTGTACGTGGTGGCGACGCCAATTGGTAACCGTGACGATTTGTCAGGAAGAGCCATTAAAACCCTGCAAGAGTGTCATTGTATATACGCCGAAGACACGCGTCACAGCCGAGTGTTACTCCAGCACCATGGCATTGTTACGCCGTTGCGATCTTTGCACGAGCACAATGAGGCGGCGCGCGCTGACCTTATGGTTGCTCAGTTGCGCGACGAGGGCTCATTGGCCATTATCAGTGATGCAGGCACACCGCTGATCAGTGACCCCGGATATCGTATTGTTAGAGCATGTCAGGATGCCGGTTTTGCCGTGTCTCCCATTCCTGGCGCCAGCGCACTGATTGCGGCTTTAAGTGTGGCAGGCATACCCACCGACCGATTTTTGTATGCAGGCTTTCCTCCTGCTAAATCGGCTGCGCGAAAAACCTGGCTAGCGCAGTTTGCCGATCAGCGTTGCACCTTGGTGCTGTATGAGTCACCGCATCGCATTGTTGCATCCTTGGAAGCCATAGTCGATGTCTTCGGGCCTGAGCGCGAAATGTGCCTGGCTCGCGAGTTAACCAAGCGCTTCGAGACTATCCTGCGTGGCAGTTGTTCTGACATTTTAAACACCCTGCAAAACGATGATCAGCAGCAGCGCGGCGAATTTGTGCTGATCGTTGGTGGTGCTGTTAATGCGCTTAACGAGCAGGCAGATACAACCGAGTTATCCCGCCTGCTAACCACATTGCTTAAACACATGCCGATAAAGACCGCAGCCAAAGTGGCCAGTGAGATGACTGGCTTGCCTCGCAAACAAGCCTACGACTTAGGTGTGCGACTTAACGGGAATGACACCTAGTCGCGCGGGCAACGAGTTTGCGGTGTACCATGATCGCGGAGTTGGCCTGGCCATCGCTGCAGCGTTTGTAATCATTCGTGATCTGATCACTTGTGAGGCTAAACACTGTGGAGGAAAGTCCGGGCTCCATAGGGTAAGGTGCCAGGTAACCCCTGGGGGGCGCGAGCCTACGGAAAGTGCAGCAGAGAGCAGACCGCCTAAGTGAATTTATGCGCTTCTTTAGAAGTTGTATTTGTTCACCGGTAAGGGTGAAAGGGTGCGGTAAGAGCGCACCGCACTGGTGGCAACATTCAGTGGCATGGTAAACCCCACCTGGAGCAAGACCAAATAGAGGGGCATTAAGGTGTGACCCACACTGTCCCTGGGTAGGTCGCTAGAGCAAAGCGGTGACGCTTTGCCCAGATGAATGGTGGTCCACGACAGAACCCGGCTTATGGCCAACTCCTTTTTTACCCACTTTCTTTATGCTTATCTGTTTCCGACAGGTTTGCCGACATGTGTACCTTCCTGTTTTACTACGTGATCTATCAATACAGCTGGTGTATGACTGCGTCACAAACCGCATCAACAAACAATGAAAATCGGCCGTAAAGTGCCGAATGCTGGCTAAAAATCAGGCTTAGGGGCCATTTTTTGCTTAATTGGCTGTCAGAACTCCAAGTTAGGGACAGGCGATGAGCAAATCAAATTTGATAATTACTGGCGCATTAGTGGCCGTTATCAGTGGCTGTGATGCCAGAGATGAAAACCAACCCTTGTTTGGCAGTTCGGCACAGTCCACGCCGGCAGCGGCAAACAGTTCCGTGACTGACAGCTCGGCAGGGTCGGTCTCAACAGATGGATTTTCTGGCGAAGATACGGCTGGGCCTCAAGGTAACAATCCTGGCGCTGTCCCAATACCGGTGTTAGCTGAAATCACGACTCTGGACGTGTCTGAACTGGATTCACCGCGCGGACATAAAATTTTTGCTGGAAACGAAATCCGTGGTGTTGCACCAGGTGGTGAGTTCGATGTTGAGTTCTCGTACTTTAATCTCGACTTTCCGTGTGTAGGTGATGCCCTGTTTGAAAGTTATCCTTCGCAGTTGTTGGCCACAACGAACACTGACATGCTGGGTGGGTTTGTTTGGGAGCCCATAGTACCCGGCAGTGAATCAGACGTCTGGAACTTAAGTGTTGGCGCCATACTCAGCGGCGATGAAGAACACAGCATTCTCCAGGAGGGCATTGAGGTTTATCCCGTTAATTGGGGGGAAATCATTGTTGGGTCCGCCATCATTAATAAGCTCGTCGTGACTCGTATTGTTCAATACGCGGAATGTGGCAGCTAGTCGAATAGGGCTCGGCTGATCTGTTTCCCCGGACAGGCTTGTTTTGTTTGTCAGTTAGCACCCCGTCACATTTTAACGATGAATATGTGACTGGCACGTAGTCCTGCAAAAGACCCCGGCGCGATATACTGTGCTGATGAAAAATCAATTCAAACAGCTATGCCTGTTGATTGCAGCGCTATCGCTGTGTACCCAGGCCTTCTCTCAAGACACAGCACAACAGGCTGGACCGGTATCGCAAGCTGGTGGAGAAGCCGATCCGGTTTTTTTGTTTAACGAGATTTGCTACTCCCAGGTACCCGATGTAGCCGCCATTGCGGATATGGCGAAGCGCTTTGCCTGGGAACCTATGGGTGGAGACGACCTGCAACGATTTACCACTATTAAAACCCCGAGCCTACTTGAAGGTTGGGATATGCGTTTATCGGAACGTATCTATCGGATTGGTATCGTGCAGTCAGAGCCCAGTGATGTCTTAATCGCATCGTTTCCCGATCTGGCCGACGCCGCAGCAACCAGTTGTTCAATGGTGCTGGATGGGCAAGACAGTGCGCAAACCATTTTCGATCGAATGATGACGCTGGTCGGTAAGGTACCCGACAGTCAGGATGAGCCCGATGAAGAATTGCTAACAACCACATGGTCTGGTGGTAATGCTGACGTTAAAGTCTTTGTTTTCCTTAAATCGGATCGCTTGAAGCGCGCTAATTTAATCAATGTGACCATAGTCACGAAGTAATAATACTGTCACGTTAAAAACCGCAATTTGTGTGTTTCGCAAGCAGTTTTCTGTGCAAAGTCGATAAAATGATCGATTAGCTGCAGCCAAAAAGGGCTTCAATTATGAAGTCAAAAAATCTTGTTTCTACGTTTCTGTGCCTTTTGCCTCTGGGTGTGGGTCTTGCCATGCCATCGGGTTTGTTTGCTCAACCCCTGGACCCGGTAGAAGAATTGATCTTTTTCGGGGTGAACGATCATTTAATTATTGATCGTGGCGGCCCGGTAGACCAGGCGGGCGACGTTAATGGTGACGGGCTCGATGACATCATTTTTGGCTCTGGCATCGGTGCTGTTCGAGTGGTGTTTGGTCCCACAAATGGCAACAACGGTACGCTCAATGGTGCGTCAATCAATGGCGACGTTGGCTTCAGTATTTCCCACGACAATGAAAACCTATCTTATGTTTCGGGCATTGGTGATTTAAATGCCGACGGCTTTGACGATATTTTAGTTGGCAGTTTAGGTGGTACGCATGTGGTGTTTGGTAAGGCAGGCAACTTCAGCCGAACCATCGATGTCAGTACTTTAAACGGCAGCAACGGATTCAGTTTTAATTCACCAGCAAGTTCTGTCAGTGATGCAGGTGATGTCAATGGTGATGGCATTATTGACATCATCATTGGTAACACGAATGCCAGTGCCAATGGGCTAACGGGTGTTGGTGTCAGCTACGTTATATATGGATCTCGAACAGGCTTTCCCGCGTTGCTTCAACCAACCGCGCTCAATGGTAGAAATGGTTTTGTTGTTGTAGGTACCAACCGTGAAGATCGAAGCGGCAAGTTTGTCGGTGCAGCCGGTGATTTTAATCACGACGGTGTGGACGACTTCATGATTGGTGCTTCTTATAAAACTCAGAATGGTGTTGCTGAAGTTGGTGAAGCGTATCTTGTTTACGGACGACGCGAAGGTTTCCCTGCGGCCATCAGTTTAAGTGATATAGATGGGCGAAACGGGTTTGTATTTAAAGGTAGTAACATTCAGGATTCTGCTGGCGCTGCCGTCACAGGCATTGGCGATTTAAATCACGACGGCATTGATGACATTGCTATAGGTGCGCCGGGCAAAGGGCCTTTTGGTTCGCCAAGTGACTACCCCGGCGAGGTGTATGTGTTGTTCGGAGGCAACTTCTTTGGAACGCGTGAGCTTAACGAACAAAGCCTGAATGGCAATAATGGATTTGTTGCTCGCGGCATTCGTGGCGGTGTGATTCCCATTGAAGAAGACCAGGCAATCTGGGGAGACCTGGCCGGTACATCAGTCGATGGTGCGGGTGACTTCAACAACGATGGTATTGATGACTTATTAATAGGTGCATCCCACACCATTATTAACCCGCGTCGTAAAGGTGTTGGTCAGATTTACGTTATCTACGGCACCACGGCCGCCTTTCCTGCGCGTTTTAATCTGGCCGATCTCGATGGCGACAATGGTTTTCGAATCAACGGTATTGGCACCGTCGATTATTTTGGCGTGTATTCGCGTGCTGCAGGTGACTTTAATGCTGATAACCGCGATGACATAATTATTGGTGCTTCGGGTCAGGGAAATTCTTATGTGATCTACGGTCGCGACCCGTGGGCAGCTGTGCAGCCACCACCTGCCTCAGTGCCGTTTAATGCATCGGATAACAATGGTTTCCAGGCAACGGTTTTTAATCTGGAAACAGATGCTGCGCCTTTGTTTTTTCGCGAGCTTGACGACCCGACCGGGCCAACACCACTGCCACCGGGCACATCGACAACCTTGGGTGACCCCGCAACGCCAGGCGATGTACCAGCGGTTATCGTGACGCCTGTTGAGCCGCTACGACCAACTGCGGAGCCTGTTGATCCTGTGGTTGATCCTGGTGTAGAGCCAGTAGTTGATCCTTCCGAAGAAGTAACAACGGAGACAGATCCAGACGTACCTGTTGAGCCCACTGGCGACATCCAAACATCTCAGCCTGTCGATGAAACTCCCACGCAAGGCGAGCCTGTGACCGACAATGAGACACCAGGCAACCCGGTCGTTAACTCGAACGATGCAGTGAGTGTTGGCGCGGCATCCTGGTTATTGTTCATGCTGTTGCTGCTGCCGCTGCGACACCGAAGAGTTCGGTTTTAATAGTACTCAACGCCGTCGGTTTTGTAGTTGATTTGTTGATTACCTGATAAAGTTCGTCAGCCGCGCTTTTTTTAGTAGCGCGGCTCCAACATGCGGAGTGATCAATTGGACAAGCTACCCAATTCTGTTGAAGGCCGTGATGCATTAGCGCATTTGCATCCCTACACCAATGCGCGCGCGCATGAAGAGCTTGGCCCCATGATTATTGAAGAGGGCGGCGGCGTTCATGTGTGGGATAACTCGGGTAACAAATACATTGAAGCCATGTCCGGTTTGTGGAGCACCGCGCTGGGTTTCAGTGAGCAACGGTTAATTGATGTCGCCACTGCGCAATTGCAAAAACTGCCCTTCTATCACACGTTTTCTCACAAAGGGCATGGGCCCGCTGCTGAGCTGGCCCACACTTTAGTGGGTATGGCCCCTGGTCCGATGAGTAAAGTGTTTTTCACCAACTCGGGCTCCGAGGCTATCGATACAGCCATTAAGCTTATCTGGTATCGCTCCAATGCCCTGGGAAAACCTGATAAGAAAAAAATCATTACGCGTAACCGTGCTTATCATGGGGTTACAACCGCCGGTGCCTGTTTAACCGGCTTGCCCGCAAATCACGCCTCTTTTGACCTACTGGTGCCAACGGTGAGGCTGACGTGCCCACACCACTGGCGCGAAATGCAGCCCGGGGAGTCTGAAGAAGAATTTGCTACACGCTTGGCGCAGGAACTCGAAGACACCATCATGGCCGAGGGCGCAGACACTATTGCCGCGTTTTTCGCTGAGCCAGTACAAGGAGCAGGTGGTGTTGTTGTGCCGCCGGCAACCTATTGGGCCAAAATGCAGGCCGTACTAAACAAACACGATATTTTATTGGTTGCCGATGAAGTCATTTGCGGTTTTGGCCGCACCGGCAACATGTTCGGGTGTGAAACCTACGACATCAAACCCGACATGATGACCTTGTCTAAACAACTGACATCATCGTATTTGCCGGGTTCGGCCCTGTTAATGAATGACCGCGTGTACGAACCCATTGCCGACGAAAGTCATCGTATCGGTGTGTTGGGTCATGGCTTTACCGGTGGAGGACATCCGGTGGTCAGCGCGGTTGCTAATGAAACCATCAGAATTATTCAGGAAGATAACCTGGTTGAGCATGCGCGCAAAATTGGCGCACACATGATCAGTGGACTCAAACAATACGAGCAGCATCCCCTGGTTGCCGAGGTGCGGGGTGTGGGTTTGATTGCCGCAATGGAATTGGTCACCAACAAAGAAACCAAAATGGCCCTAAACAAGCCGGGTGAGAAACCTGGCCAATTGGGTCTGATGGCCAGCAAGCAGGCGGCGGCTAATGGGTTTATAACCAGGCCCATTATGGATGCCATGGCGTTTTGTCCGCCCCTGGTTATCAGCCGCAGCGAAGTCGATGATTTGGTCGAGCGAGTCGGTAAAACCCTGGATGCAACGCTGGCCGAACTGGGCCCCGATGTGGTTGCCTGATCAATAGTTATGCGATCGAATGCAAACTTTTTGCAACCCTTTGCGAACAGCGTCGCAAAATTGACTGGCTTCCGACACGTTTTTCATGTTAAATCTATGTATGTGCGCTAAGTAACTGATTTGTATAGCGACCGCAATGTTCGCTAACTCCTTGTCTTTTAAAGTAAAAATCGCGTTTTAAGGTCGATTTTTGATTGACCATCCCAAGTCGTATCCGTATAGTGGCCCGCAGTGCTTTTTTGTGGCGACTAGTGGGGAATCGGGCTCGTTTAGACCCAAAATCTGATGTTTCGTGGTATTTCCAAGTTGACGGTGGATGCAAAAGGGCGCTTGGCAATGCCTAAGGCGCATCGCGATCGCCTGGAAAATGACGGCGTGACGCGTTTGATTGTGACCCGAGATCGGTCCAACTGCCTGTTGATCTACCCGATGCCCGATTGGGTGGAAATTGAAAATCAGATTATGAGTGCCCCTAACAGCGACCCGCAGGTTCGAGCAATGCAGCGGCTCTACGTCGGCCATGCGGCCGAGGTCGAATTTGACTCTAACGGTCGAATTTTATTACCGGCGACGCTGCGAGAACTTGTTGGCATTGAAAAGAAGGCTCTGCTGATTGGGCAGGGCAAAAAGTGGGAGTTGTGGAGCGAGGAGGCATACGAAGCAGCATCGGAAATGTGGCCCGAAGAAGTGGGTGATGTTGACCTGGCCAATGCTTCTGCTGTTATTCAAAACCTCTCTCTCTGATGAGTTCAGATTTGCATGTATCGGTTCTGCAGACAGAAGCGGTACAAGCGCTTGGCATAGAGCCGAACGGTCGCTATGTCGATGCCACTTATGGCCGTGGTGGTCATAGTGAAAAAATTATTGAGCAGTTGGGTGACTCAGGTCGTTTATTAGCAATCGACAGAGACCCTGCTGCCATAGCCGACGCAGAGCGGCGTTTTAAGAACGACCAGCGCTTCAATATTGTCAGTGCCAACTTTGCAGATATCGATCAGGTGATTGAACAAAACGGTTGGCAAGGCAGTGTCGATGGTTTGTTACTCGACTTGGGTGTGTCATCACCACAGCTCGATGTTGCAGACAGAGGGTTTGGTTTTTCTCGCGATGGACTGCTCGACATGAGAATGGATCCATCAACTGGGGTTTCAGCAGCGAAGTGGCTGGCTGATGTAAGAGAAGAAGATTTAGTGTACGTGCTAAAAACCTACGGTGAAGAGCGCTATGCGCGCAGAATTGCAGCAGCCATTGTCGCTGCTCGCAATTCTGCGCCGATAACGCGCACCTTACAACTGGCAGAAATAGTGAAGGCTGCGCACCCTCGTTGGGAGCGCCATCACCATCCTGCAACACGTAGCTTTCAAGCCATTCGTATTCAGGTTAATGGCGAACTCGATGCCATATCCTCGGTGTTGGCAAAAGCACCTGCTGTGTTAAAAAATGGTGGGCGCCTGGTTGTAATCAGTTTTCATTCTCTTGAGGACCGACTTGTTAAGCGCGCTTTACGAACACCACCTCCACCTGCCGATATCCCCCGGCATTTGCCATTGCCTGAAACCGTTGCGCATCCCTGGAAAACCCTTGGCAAAGTCATCAAGGCGAGCGAGGCTGAGCTTGCGCATAACCCACGTGCCAGAAGCGCTGTCATGCGCGTAGCAAAGAGGGTCGCATGAGTCGCCTGGCTTTCATATTGATCGCCTTGGCAGCAGTCAACGTTTGTTCGGCTGTCGCTGTTGTCTACAGCAAGCATTTAAGTCGACAGCAATACGCCGACATTAGCCAAAGTCAGCAGGTTATTGATGAACTCGATGTGCAGTGGAGTCAATTGCAAATTGAAGAAAGCACTTTTTCCGAGCATGGTCGGGTAGATAGGACTGCGCGCGATCGCTTAGGCATGGTCACTCCTGATTACAAGGAGATTGTGATGATTTCGAGGCAACCTTAATACAGCTATGAAAGGCCAATCGCATAAAACAGTCAGTCGTTGGACCATGCGCCGTCAGTTTGTGTTGGCGGTGTTTGCCTTGTTGGGTGTCACACTGTTGGGTCGTGCGCTTTACTTACAAGTGTTCGACTACGAGTTCTACCGTAACCAGGGTGATGCTCGACATTTGCGTACCGTTGCGATTCCAGCGCATCGCGGCAACATGCATGATCGAAACGGTGAGCCATTGGCAATCAGCACACCCATTAAAACAGTGTGGGGCGTGCCGGAAAAATTAATGGCACAACCCGCAGCCTTGCGCGAAGTGTCAGCCTTACTCGAACTGCCTGCCGGAGAATTGCAGCAAAAAGCTGAGCAAGCGCATGCACAAGGCAAAGAATTTATTTACGTCAAGCGGCACGTTATGCCCGAGGTGGCTACCAAGGTCAGTCAACTGAACGTTGAAGGCCTAAATCTGCAACGTGAATACCGTCGTTACTACCCTAGTGGACGAGCGGCATCTCAGGTGGTCGGTTTTACCGATATCGACGATGTTGGTCGAGAAGGATTAGAGCTGGCCTACAACGAATGGCTTAGTGGTGAGCCTGGTAAGCGTCGCGTTGTCCAGGACCGTACAGGTCGCGAGATAACCGGCATGGATATCATCAAGCCATCGGTGCCAGGTAAAGATTTGCGATTGAGTATCGACAAGCAGCTTCAATACTTTGCCGATCAAGCACTGATTGATGTCATTAAAGAGCACAATGCTGAGTCGGCATCAGTGGTTGTTATGAAAGTGCATACCGGCGAAGTGCTGGCCATGTCGAACTACCCTTCATACAACCCTAACGACATCAGTGATCGCACCGGCGGTCAGCAACGCAATCGCTCCATTACTGATGTGTTTGAGCCAGGCTCAACCATGAAGCCGTTCACGATTGCCGCGGCGTTGGATTCAGGCAAGTTCGCGCCAGATGACATTGTGTATACATCGCCCGGTTATTACAGCATTGGAAAGTACCAGATCAACGACACGCGCGACAATGGCTGGCTGGATTTGCGTGGCATCGTGCGTAAGTCCAGCAATGTTGGCGTCAGTAAAGTTGCCACACAGCTCGACCCGGAACAAATGTGGTCAGTGTTTGACAGCTTTGGATTTGGTCGGTCACCGGGCAGTGAATTTCCTGGTGAAGTGGCCGGGTATTTTAATCACCCGATTTTATGGCATCACATTGAGCAGGCCAGTGTGTCCTACGGCTACGGCATTTCAGTCTCAGCGTTGCAGCTGGTACGTGCTTATTCAGCGTTGGCCAATGACGGCGTTATGCCAACTGTGGCCTTTATTGCCAGTGATGACCAACCCGCTGAAGGTCGTCGGGTCATTGATAAAGATATAGCACGCGAGGTTCGTAACATGCTCGAGTCGGTTGTCACAGATGGTACGGGCCATCGAGCAGCCATACCTGGATACCGCGTTGCGGGTAAAACCGGTACATCGCATCGATCGGTCTCCGGTGGTTATGCCGAAGACCGATACGTATCAGTGTTTGCAGGTTTTGCTCCGGCATCAAGACCGGAGCTTGCCACCGTGGTTGTCATTCACGATCCAAAAGCCGGGCAGCATTTTGGTAGTGTTGTTGCAGCCCCGGTGTTTGCAAAAGTCATGTCTCACGCATTGCGCGTGCAAAACATTGAACCCGACGATGTTGATGATCAGCGTGTCGGCTTGGGTCCTGTATTGGAACCCGTTGACCTGGTCTCAGGAGATCGTTCTTGAGTCAAGCTTCGCAACAAACGATGTCGTTGTCAGTGTTGCTCGAAGGCTATGTTGTGCCCGAGCATAAAAGCATGCTTGATGATGCGGCTGTTAACGCCAATGGTGTTTGCCTTGCCAGCGGGGTTTGCCTTGATAGTCGCTTAATGATAGCCGGTGATGTTTATCTGGCCATGGCAGGAGCCAGCTCTCATGGAATGCAATTTGTTGATGCTGCGTTAGCCAGTGGTGCTTGCGCTGTTGTGGTCGATGATAAAGGTGCGCAAGAATATGCTGACACCATTGAAACGTTGCGCGGTTCTGGGCACTTGGTTGTTCAGGTTGCTCATTTAAAGCGTCATTGCGGTGCTATTGCTGCGCGGTTCTATCAAGAGCCCAGTCAGCAGCTTGCTGTGGTTGCGGTTACCGGTACCGATGGCAAAACATCCGTGTGTCGCTTTGTGGCCGATGCGCTAAATGGCAGCGGACAATCGTGTGGTTATATTGGTACGTTGGGTTGGGGCTTAAGCGAGCTTAATGAAACTCAATTGACCACGCCCGATGCGGTTAGCTTGCAACAGATCATGGCCAGCTTGCGGGATAAGGGGGCCACGGTTGTTGCGCTCGAAGCATCATCACATGCCTTGTCTGAAGGGCGACTGGACGCCATAGACATTGATGTAGCCGTGCTCACCAATTTTGGTCGCGATCATCTTGATTATCACCACACTCTGCAAGCCTATAAAGAAGCCAAAGCCAGTTTGTTTAACTGGCCGGGATTAAGTCACGTGGTGCTCAATGGCGATGATGAGCTGGGTCGTGAACTGAGTCGTCAGTCAAATCAACACAGCAACTGTTCGCGTATTCTGTTTTATGCTGGCGACGCGCCTGAAAGCAAATCTGACTCGTTGCCTGCGCCGGCAGACATCCGTGTTCACGCCGAAGATATTGAGCTACACAACGACGGTATTCGCTTTTCTCTTGTCGATAATGGCGAGCGATTTCAGCAGCAATCGGTGTTGCTTGGTTCATTCAATGTTGAAAATTTGCTGGCCTGTCACAGTGTGCTGCGGGCACTGGGGCATGCCGCTAACGACGCCAGCATGGCCTTGAATCATGTGCGCTCGGTACCGGGCCGCATTGAAAAATTCAGCGCGCATAACCGGCCCACGGCCATTGTAGATTTTGCCCATACACCGCAGGCACTAGCGGCGGTTATCGCAGCAGTACGACGCCATTGCGAAGGGGAGTTATGGGTGGTGTTTGGTTGTGGTGGCGATCGTGATGCGGGTAAGCGCGCTCCGATGGGTGCTGCGGCAGAAGGTGCAGATCATGTTGTTGTAACAGATGACAACCCGCGAACAGAAAATTCCCAATCTATTTTAGATCAGATAGTGGCGGGTATGGCCAGGCCTGACCTGGCCGTGGTTATTGCTGATCGTGCGCAAGCCATTAACCATGCGCTAAGCACCGCTGCAGCTAACGATCTGGTGTTAATTGCTGGTAAGGGTCACGAAGACTACCAAATTATTGGCACGCAAAAACGCGACTACAGCGATCGCGATACCGTTGCGCAATTTATGCAGGAGGCAATCTGATGTTGCGTTTGATGCTGTCTGATTGCCAGCCCTACCTTGATGGCGATCTGCTCGGTGATGATATTCGTTTGTCGGGTTTCAGCATTGACACAAGAACCATCGAAGCCGGCGATTTGTACATTGCCATTAAAGGCGATCGTTACGATGGTCACGATTATTGCCAGGCGGCAAAAGACAAAGGCGCCAGTGCGTTATTGGTTAGCCAGAAAGTGGATTGTGATTTACCGCAAATGCTCGTTGCAGATACGCGCGTTGCCTTAGGTGCCTTAGCCAAGATGTGGGCTGAACAGTTTCAGGTGCCCACTGTTGCTGTGACTGGTAGTAACGGTAAAACCACTGTGAAAGAAATGATTGCGGCTATTTTGAGTCAACTTGGTCCGGTATTGGCAACCGCAGGTAATTTTAATAACGACATTGGTGTGCCACTAACGCTGTTGCGTTTACGCGAGCATCATCAATACGCCGTTATTGAGATCGGTGCTAATCATGAAGGTGAAGTCGGGTCATTGAGTCGTCTGGTTCAGCCTGACGTTGCCCTGGTCAACAACGTGGGTGCTGCTCACCTGGAAGGTTTTGGCAGCATAGAAGCTGTGGCCAGTGCCAAGTCTGAAATATTTCAAGGCTTAAGCTCAGATGGGTGGGCAGTCATCAATGCCGATGATCGATTCGCTGAGGTCATGCACAGCGCCGCAGCCCATGCTCACCGGCGCGAGTTTGGTTCCGATGAAGACGTTGCTGTGCGATTGCTTGAAGACAACGATCTCAAAATTTCAACCGATGGCAAAACCTTATCGCCGCGTTTCTCTTTGCTGGGCAGGCACAATCGTCTTAATGCAGTTGCAGCAACAGCGGTTGCGCAATGCATGGATGTACAACCCGTGGCTATTATGGCTGGGCTTGCTCAAATTCAAGCGGTTCCCGGTCGCCTTAAGCGAAAAACAGGTATCAACAATGCGATGCTTATTGACGATACTTACAATGCTAATCCTACGTCTGTCAAAGCTGCCATAGATGTTTTGGCTGAGTACCCTGGCCTGCGTGTGCTGGGCCTTGGTGACTTGGGTGAGCTGGGTCCCGATGAAATCAGCATGCATGCCGAACTTGGCGCGTATGCAAAATCGGCTGGTATCGATAAGCTGTTTACGGTGGGCAATCTGAGTGCACATGCTGCCCAGGCGTTTGGCATGGCCGAGCACTGTCGGTCTCAAGATGACATGGTTCAGCGTCTACGCGCTGTTATGGCAAACAATGTCACGGTGTTGCTTAAGGGTTCGCGCGGCAGTCGTATGGAGTCTGTGCTGGAACCGTTAGTGGGTCAATCTAAAAGCCGCACAAACGATGTTGAAGTCGATGCCGAAGAAACCTCGGAGGTCATCTCGTTATGATGATCCTGCTCGGTGGTTGGCTGTCTCAACTGGACTCAAGCTTTGGTGCTGTTGAGTACATTACGCTGCGCGCCATCTTTTCTGCGCTGACCGCATTACTCATTTGTTTGTTGTTTGGTCCTCGACTGATTCGATGGCTAACGGCGGCAAAGATAGGTCAGTCGGTTCGTGATGATGGGCCTGAGTCGCACTTCTCAAAAGCCGGCACACCGACCATGGGTGGTGCCATGATTGTAGTAGCCGTTGCCATCAGTACGTTGTTGTGGTCAGACCTGGCCGTAAAGCAAGTCTGGTTTGTTTTGTTTGTGACTGTCGGTTTTGCCGCAGTGGGTTGGGTAGACGACTACCGCAAAGTCATGTTGTCTAACTCGGCAGGACTCTCCGCCAAAGAGAAACTGTTCTGGCAAACCCTGATAGCCGGAATTGCTGTTGTGGCGGCTTATTTCATGGCAACTGAGCAGGCCGAACTGACGCTCACCATCCCTGTTTTTAAAGACGCCGATATACATTTGGGCTGGATGTTTATTCCGTTCGCTTTTTTAGTGATTGTTGGCACCAGCAACGCGGTTAATCTGACCGATGGTCTTGATGGTCTGGCGATATTGCCTACCGTCATGGTTGCAGCCGGTCTTGGACTCATTTCTTACTTGGCTGGGCACGCAATCTTTGCCGATTATCTGCACATTCCCAACATCAGTGGCTCGGGTGAGCTCACCGTATTTTGCAGTGCGATGATTGGTGCTGGTTTAGGTTTTTTGTGGTTTAACACCTATCCGGCGCAAGTGTTTATGGGTGATGTTGGTGCCTTGTCTTTAGGGGCGGCCCTCGGCGCGGTATCTATCATGGTACGCCAAGAGTTGGTGCTGTTCATTATGGGTGGCATTTTTGTATTGGAAGCCGTGTCAGTGATTATGCAAGTCACCTCATACAAGCTAACCGGTAAGCGCATTTTTAAAATGGCTCCTATTCACCATCATTTCGAACTCAAAGGCTGGCCCGAGCCGCGTATCATTGTGCGCTTCTGGATTATCACAGTCATTTTAGTTTTGATTGGTTTGTCGACGTTAAAGCTGCGCTAATGAAACTGGATAAACTTAACAACAATCGCGTTTTGGTTGTCGGTTTGGGTGTAACCGGAGAGTCGGTGGTGCGCTACCTGCACAAGCATTCAGTACACTTCGATGTGGTTGATGAAAAAACGCAGGCAAGTGATGCGCTGTTACCTTGTATGCGCGATGCGGTTATGCACCAGCAGCTCAATGCAGACTTATGCAGTGCGTATCAGGTATTGGTATTAAGTCCGGGAATTCCCCGTGCTTTACCTGCAATACAAGCGGCCATTGAAAATGGTGCGCAAGTGATTGGTGATATCGAATTGTTTGCAGATGCTGTTGGCGACACGCCGATCATTGCTGTGACAGGCTCTAATGGTAAAAGCACGGTGGTGTCGTGGATTGCCCATGTGTTGCAGAGTTGCGGCAAGCAGGCCAGATTATGCGGCAACATTGGCACGCCGGCGCTTGACAGTATTGATGATCAAGCTCAGTTGTATGTGCTGGAGTTATCCAGTTATCAGCTTGAGTCAACCCACTCCCTGAAAGCGCTTTGTGCCACGGTGCTTAATGTGTCAGACGATCATCTGGATCGCTACGATTCCATAGAACATTACGCGCAAGTCAAACGACAGGTTTATCGCTCGTGCCAATATGCTGTGGTTAACCTCGACGACAAGCGTACATCGACATCCGCAAACGCCGAACACCTGCGCACGTTCTCAATTAAAACCCGGATTGATGCTAATTATCATTTGCAGCAGGCAGCCAATGATGCCTGGTTGTGTTGCGGTGATGAAAAGCTGGTTCCTTGCTCGCAGTTGCCATTACCTGGTGATCACAATGTGGCTAATGCGTTAGCCGTGTTGGCGCTGTTGGAGCCGGTTGCGCTTGATCGTAAAAAGCTTGTGCAAGGTTTGGTTGAATTTACCGGCTTAGAACATCGCACTGAATTTGTAGCGCAAATCAATAACGTGCGTTGGTACAACGATTCCAAAGGGACCAACATTGATGCCTGTAAGAAAGCGGTGCTGGCCATGAATGCGCCGGTTGTGCTGATTGCCGGTGGTATCGGTAAAGGCGCTGACTTTAACGAGCTGCGTAGTGTTGTTGAGCGGCACGTTAAAGCACTGGTGTTAATCGGTGAAGATGCGCAGCGCATTCAAACGGCGTTACTGGGCGCTGCGCCTATTATCATGGCAAAAGATCTCAGCGATGCGGTAACACAATGTGAAGCCTTGGCAAAGCCGGGTGACGTTGTATTGCTATCGCCGGCTTGTTCAAGCTTCGATATGTTTGCCAATTTTGCCGAGCGAGGCAAGCAATTCAAGGCAGCGGTGGAGGGCCTGGCAGCATGAGTGGCCTCGTCCAAAGGGTTGCATCGGGGAAAATAGTTTCTCCAGAGAATATTGCCCGTCAATCGCGCCTTGAATTAAAGCAGTACGCGCTGCTCATGGCGGTTATCGCCTTATCGTTGTTCGGTGTCGTCATGATTGCCTCGGCATCCATGGCCTATGCCGAAAAAAATTATGGTATGCCTCTGTACTTCGCGTCGCGGCAGCTGACGTTTTTGTTTATTGGTTTGATCGCGGGCACTGTTTTGTATCAGGCTCCACTGTCGGCCTGGGAGAAATACGGCCCGTACTTGATTATTGTTTCACTGGTATTTCTGTTACTGGTTCTGCTCATTGGTAAAGAGGTCAACGGCAGTAAGCGTTGGATAGATCTGGGTGTGTTTACCGTGCAAGTCTCCGAAACGGTCAAACTTTTTATTATTGTGTATCTGGCTGGGTATTTGGTCAGACGCGGTGAGCTGGTACAAAACACCATTGGCGGATTTATGCGCCCGCTGGGGCTTATCTTAATAGCCAGTGTGCTGTTGCTACTAGAGCCGGATTTTGGCGCGGTGGTGGTTATTGTGCTAACCGCCTGTGCCATGTTGTTTATCGCTGGCGTCAAGTTAAAGCAGTTCATGGTGTTGTTGGTGTCACTGGCCGTAACCGGTACGTTATTGATTGTGCTGTCGCCTTATCGCGCCAGACGTCTGGCCAGCTTTCTCGACCCATTTGACGACCCGTTTGCCAGTGGTTTTCAGTTAACCCAGTCGCTAATTGCTATTGGCAGCGGTGGCATCACTGGCACCGGGCTTGGCAACAGCGTGCAAAAACTGTTGTACCTACCAGAAGCGCACACCGATTTTCTGTTCGCTGTTATGTGCGAGGAGTTCGGTTTTATTGGTGTGATAGTTGTGGTTGCTTTGTATGGTTTTATCTTATGGAAGAGTTTTAACCTGGCAAAAATTGCCGACCAGCAGGGCAATCGCTTTGCGGGTTATCTGGCATTGGGTATTGGTGTCTGGATTGGCTTGCAGTCGTTTATCAACATTGGTGTGAATATGGGCATTCTGCCAACCAAAGGTATAACACTGCCAATGATGAGCTACGGCGGCAGTAGTGCCATTGTGTTTATTGTGTCGTTTACGGTTCTGCTTCGCATCGAACTTGAAACTCGACAGTTTGCCGATAAAGTGCTGCGCGGTAACAGTGGCGGGGGTGCCTCATGAGTGCAGCCCAGACAGTTGTCATTGCCGCAGGTGGTACCGGTGGTCACATCTATCCTGCTATGGCTGTTGCCAGAGTGCTGGAAAAACGCAAAGTGCCTGTGGTGTGGATTGGAACAAAAGAAGGGCTCGAGTCGCGTATCGTGCCGGCGGCCAATATTGACATCCGTTTTATCAATGTCAGTGGCTTGCGAGGTTCAGGACTCAAAGGCGCAATCACTGGCCCATTTAAAGTCATTGGTGCTTGTGTGCAAAGCATGCGAATTTTGTCGGATGTGCGGGCCAGCGCTGTGTTGGGCATGGGTGGGTTTGTGTCGGGGCCGGTTGGTTTGGCAGCCGTGTTTACTCGCCGCATGTTGGTGCTGCACGAACAAAACGCCGTGGCTGGTATGACCAACAAATGGTTAGGGCGACTGGCCAATCGCGTTTACTGCGCCATGCCTAATGTATTCCCTAAAAAAGTCGGTGCGATTGCAGTCGGTAATCCGGTTCGCGATTCCATTGCCTCCCTCGGCGAGCAAAAAGTGAAGGCCAAGCCAATGGCAGAATCTGCGTTGCGTGTGCTGATTATTGGCGGCAGTCGTGGTGCTCGTGCACTGAACGAAGTGGTACCTAATGCCATGGGTGAGCTGTTAAACAAGCAACCTGAATTACCACTGCACGTGTGGCATCAAACCGGACCTGCAGACGAATCCACGGTTAAGCAAACGTATGCGCCACTGGGCGAGCGTGCCAAGTCAATCCAAGTCAGTGCTTACATTGAAGACGTGACCGAAGCCTATCGCTGGGCCGATGTCATTATTTGTCGGTCTGGCGCAATGACGGTCAGCGAACTCAGTGCAGCAGGTTTGCCCGGTGTGCTAGTGCCGTACCCTCATCATGCGGATAACCAGCAAACGCATAACGCAAAATTTTTATCTGATGCAGGTGCTGCAGTACTGGCGCCCGAATCAGAACTCAGCGCTGAGAGTCTTGCTAAAACGCTGGCTGACCTGAGTGCCACGCCTGACACGCTTGCGCGCATGGCCAAAGCGGCGCGTGCACTGCATCAGCCCGATGCGGCCATTGTTGTGGCCGATGCATTACAGGAGGCGCGCAACTGATGGTTGTTGATATCTCGCCAAGTGTAAAAAGCCAGATGCGCCGTGTGCGTGCCATGCATTTTATTGGTATTGGTGGTGTGGGCATGGGCGGTATTGCAGAAGTCATGCATCACCTGGGCTTTAACGTCAGTGGTTCAGACTTGGGTAGCAATGCGTTAACACAGCGTTTGTCATCATTGGGCATTACCGTTCAAAAAGGGCATGCAGCTGAGCACGTTAATGGTGTTGATGTTGTGGTTGTGTCAACCGCGGTACCAGAAGATAACCCTGAATTGATGCGTGCCAGAGCCGAGCATATTCCAGTTGTGCGTCGCGCCGAAATGCTGGCCGAGCTAATGCGATTCCAGCAAGGCATTGCGGTTGCCGGAACCCACGGCAAAACCACCACAACCAGTTTGGTTGCCAGCTTGTTAACAGAAGGCGATCTGGACCCGACGTACGTTATTGGTGGCCGCTTAAACAGTTCGTCAACCAATGCGTATTTGGGACAATCAGATTGGTTAGTGGCAGAGGCCGACGAAAGCGATGCATCGTTTTTGTACTTGCAGCCAGTTATTGCGATTGTTACCAACATTGATGCTGATCATCTGTCTACCTACGATGGTGACTTCGAGCGACTCAAGCAAACCTTTATCGATTTTTTAATGCACTTACCGTTTTATGGCTTGGCCATAGTGTGCATTGATGATGAGCACGTACGCGATGTGTTGCCTTCGGTCGCGCGGCCCGTCAGAACGTACGGTTTGTCAGAGGAAGCCGAAGTCCGTGCGTATAACATTGAGCAACGCGGTCTGGAAATGCATTTTGATGTGCAAATAGAAGACAACCTGCGTATTGAAGACGTCGTATTGAATATGCCTGGCAAGCACAACGTACTTAATGCGCTGGCGGCAATCACACTGGCACATGAACTGGCAGTTGGTGAGGACGATATCAGAAAAGCATTAAAGAGCTTTGCAGGTGTTGGGCGCCGTGCACAAGCCGCCGGCACCTTGTACTTTGATGGTGGCTCGGCCCAACTGTTTGACGACTACGGTCACCACCCAACAGAGGTGACCGCAACGCTGGCGGCTATTGCCGGTGGTTGGCCCGATAAACGTTTGGTGGTTGTGTTTCAGCCGCATCGTTACACCCGAACGCGTGACTTGTTCGAAGATTTTGCCGAGAGTCTGTCAACGCCTGATGTGTTGTTACTGACCGAGGTGTACAGCGCAGGTGAAGAAAAAATCAACGGCGCAGATGGTCGGTCGCTGGCCAGAGCGATTCGTAATCGAGGTCAGGTAGATCCTATCTTTGTAGAAGACATAGACGCGGTTCCTGCTGCACTGCAAAACGTGTTGCAAGACGGCGACGTGGTGCTGACCCTAGGCGCGGGTAATGTTGGCTCGCTTGCCGGTTCTTTGCCAGAACATTTTGCCAAAGGAGCCAAGCATGCTTGATGCGCTGCCATCTCCATCGTTACTTGGCAAAGTCGCTGTTGTGATGGGCGGCTGGTCAGCTGAGCGTGACGTGTCCTTAATGAGTGGACAGCAAGTATTTGAGGCGCTGGTGTCTGCGGGCGTTGATGCGCATGCAGTGGATGCAGGGCGTGACATAGCCAGCACCTTGAGCTCGGCTGGATTTAACCGTGCGTTTTTAATTTTGCATGGCCGTGGTGGTGAGGATGGTCAGGTGCAAGCTGCGTTGGAGTTGGCTGGTGTGCCTTACACCGGCAGTGGCGTGCTGGGTTCGGCTTTGGCCATGGATAAATTTCGCAGCAAAAGTCTGTGCCGCCAAATTGGTGTGCCAACCGCTGATGCGCACATGGTGGCAAACCTGGCTGAGGCAAAATTGGTTGCAGAGCAAATCGGTTTTCCGGTGGTGATCAAACCAACGCTGGAAGGCTCCAGCATTGGTGTGTCAATGGTCAACGGCTCGCAGTCGGTAGCGCCGGCTTATGAGTTAGCGGCCAAGCATGGCCCCGTTATGGTGGAGCGACGCCTTATGGGGCGCGAAGTCACTGCGGCCATATTAGGGCAGCAATGTTTACCGCTGGTCAGCATGAAGGGCAGTGGCGAATTCTACGACTACGAGGCCAAGTACATTGCCGACGATACCGAATACGTTTGCCCGGCAGAACTCAGCGACGATCAAACCAGGCTTATTCAGCAGTACGCATTGAGCGCATTTAACGCCCTCGACTGTAGCGGCTGGGGACGTGTTGATTTTATGCTCGATGAAAACGATCACCCGTTTTTCATCGAATGCAATACCGCCCCCGGCATGACCAGTCACTCGTTAGTGCCTATAGCAGCAGCAAAAAGCGGCATCTCGTTTGAGTCTTTGTGCATGCAAATTCTGGTTGATACGCTCAGTGCAGAGGAGCTGGCCGCATGAGTGCTGTGTTCAGAACCGAACCCACTTTGCCGGTAAGCAAAGAACCCATGAACATGGGTTTACGCTGGTCTATCGCGATTTTAGGTTTGGTTTGCGTTGTTTCTTTGGTGGTGTTTTTAAAAGACACATTGGCAGACCCAGCTCGCTCGCCAGTGACCAACGTTGACGTTAATGGGACGCTCGATTACACCGATCGTGAACAGCTGCGGGTGTTGGTTGAACAACATACCGTGCTGGGTTTTTATGGTCTGGATGTCGATGATGTGCGCGACAGCGTTGAAACATTGCCCTGGGTTGCAAAAGCGCACATACGGCGCGTTTGGCCGGGTCGTCTTATGGTGACTATTGAAGAACATGAGCCTGCTGCGCGCTTTAACGATGATGCCTTAATCAGTAAGGGGCTGGAAATGTTCAAGCCACCGCAGCTGCAAAAAGACAACCCGCAATACAGCGAATGGCGAGCAAGCTTTGCCTCTTTGCCACGCTTGTCTGGATCAGAAGGTCGACACGAATTTGTGCTTGATGCGTATCGCCGATACGAGCTCGCTTTAATGCCATTTGGCGTCAAGGTTAACGCGCTCATTGAAGACGAGCGACGATCGCAGACCCTGGAGCTGGCGAACGATGTGACCGTGCGTATCGGTTACGAATCTCATGAGTTGCGCTTGCAACGATTTATCGATGTATACGAGCGGCTGGTTGTACCCCTGCAAGGTCAGGCAGCGCGTTTTGATATGCGTTATAGCAATGGCTTTGCATTGTCAAAAGGTGGCCTCATTGGTGGAGCTGAATAAGAATGAGCGATAAGACTCAAAATCAAATGATCGTTGGTCTGGATATCGGTACCTCAAAGATTGTCGCCATCGTTGCCGAGGTCGATGTCGATGGGAACGTCGAGCTTATCGGCATGGGGTCTCATCCTTCGCAAGGACTGAAAAAAGGTGTGGTGATCAATATAGACACAACAGTTGAGGCTATCGAGAAAGCGGTTGCCGAAGCAGAAAGCATGGCGAATGTAAAAATCCAGTCGGTGTTTGCCGGTATAGCGGGCAGCCATATTAAAAGTTTGAATTCACATGGCATCGTGGCCATCCGCGCAAACGAAGTGGAAAACGACGATGTTGAGCGCGTCATTGATGCTGCCAAAGCGGTGGCAATCCCGGCTGACCAGCGCATTCTGCATGTACTGCCACAGGAATTTATTATCGATAATCAAGATGGTATCCGGCAACCCATAGGTATGTCGGGTGTGCGCCTGGAAGCCAAGGTACATCTGGTTACCGGTTCGATCAGTGCCGCGCAAAACATTGCCAAGTGCATACGCCGGTGCAACCTTGAAGTAGAAGACATCATTCTGGAACAGGTGGCGTCGAGCCATTCAGTATTAACACCCGATGAAAAAGACTTGGGTGTGGTGCTGGTTGATATGGGTGGAGGCACAACGGATATTGCTGTGTTTACCGAAGGTGCCATTCGTCACACGGCCGTCATTCCCATTGCCGGTGATCAAGTGACCAACGATATTGCTGTGGCATTTCGTACACCAACACAATTTGCAGAACAGATAAAAGTAAAGCACGCCTGTGCTTTGCAACAACTGGCCAGTCCAGACGAAATGATTGAAGTACCCGGCGTCGGTGATCGTGCTGCACGTCGACTAGCAAGACAAACACTCGCAGAAGTGGTTGAACCGCGATACGAAGAGCTGCTTGGACTTGTCCATGCAGAACTTCGACGCAGCGGTTTTGAAGAAGCATGCGCAGCTGGCGTTGTATTAACTGGCGGCACTTCAAAAATGGAAGGAGTAGTAGAGCTGGCGGAGGAAATTTTCCACATGCCAGTAAGGCTAGGAGTTCCACAGCATGTTACGGGAATGGCGGAAGTGGTTCGCAACCCGATTCATGCTACCGGCGTTGGCTTATTGCTCTTTGGCAAACAAAGCCGCTTAAGTCCACGGCACCATTCGCCTGCAGATTTACAAACCGGAGACGGTTTGTTCAAGCGAATGACTGCTTGGTTTAAACGCAATTTTTAGGGGACCGGTAAGGCGCTTTGCCCAATCGGATTCATTGCAATAATTTTATATAAACAGTGACTAGAGGACGTAACTTATGTTTGAACTCGTTGATTCAATAAACGACGCACCCGTGATTAAGCTAATTGGTGTTGGTGGTGGTGGTAGTAACGCTGTCCAGCACATGGTGGCTTCCGGTATCGAAGGGGTGGATTTTATTTGCGCTAACACAGATGCACAGGCTCTGAAGTCAATGCATGCGCAAACCGTATTGCACATTGGTCAAAGCATCACCAAAGGTTTAGGTGCTGGTGCAAACCCAGAGATCGGTCGTCAGGCCGCCATGGAAGACCGCGATCGCATTCAGGATCTTATCGAAGGTACTGACATGCTGTTCATCACAGCCGGTATGGGCGGTGGTACAGGTACGGGCGCTATCCCAGTGGTTGCGCAAATCGCTCGCGAAATGGGTGTGTTGACCGTGGCGGTTGTGACCAAGCCTTTTCCTTTCGAGGGTGGCAAGCGCATGCAGATCGCCGCGGCTGGTATTGAAGAGCTGCGTACTCATGTTGACTCGTTAATCACCATCCCAAATGAAAAGCTGCTATCTGTGCTTGGCAAGAACATCAGTTTGCTGGATGCTTTTCGCGCGGCTAATGACGTACTGCGTGGTGCGGTGCAGGGTATTGCTGAGCTGATCACAAACCCTGGCCTGATCAACGTGGATTTTGCTGACGTGCGTACCGTTATGTCAGAAATGGGCCTGGCTATGATGGGTTCTGGCATCGGGCGCGGTGACGAGCGAGCCACAGAAGCTGCTGAGATGGCTATCGCAAGTCCACTGCTCGAAGACATCGATCTGGCCGGTGCGCGGGGTATTCTCGTGAACATCACCGCAGGAATGGATATGGCTATCGGTGAATTTGAAGAAGTGGGTAATGTGGTGCGTCAGTTTGCTGCAGATGATGCTACCGTCGTTGTCGGAACGGCAATCGATGAGTCACTTGAGGGCGAGTTGCATGTCACCGTTGTGGCCACGGGTTTGGGTCAGCAAACGCAAACGCAACGCAATATCCGGGCGGTCAGTCAGCCAGCAACGGCCCGTGCAACAGGAACCACCGGTGGACCGGCTTACGCTGGCGGCACACCAACAGCGGGTAGCTCTCGACCCTACACGCCAGCGCCTCCAGCCTCATACGGCTCTGGAAATGCAAATTCGGGGTACGACAGCAAACCGCAAGTGGTACGCAAAACGGCTCAAGGTACAGCTGCAAGCAGCGGCATACCATCGTCGCCAGGTGCCACGGACCACGATTACCTGGATATACCAGCGTTTTTGCGCAGACAAGCTGACTAATCTCCACCGAGATTACCAGTGCTTAAGGTAGGTGGAGAGCACGAGTGCGATCCGATATCATGCTGCGACTCACCCAAGGCTTTTTGCGAAGTCTTGCGTCGCAGCACACTAAAGTTTCACGTTCGCCTGCAGCAGAGTTAATCTGCTGCTATATAATGTGTGTGCGAGACAAATAACTGCAGTCAGGATCAAACAGTGATAAGACAAAGAACTCTGAAAAACACCATCCGGGCGACCGGCGTGGGGCTTCACACAGGGAAAAAGGTGTATTTAACCCTGAGCCCGGCACCCATCGACACCGGTGTAGTGTTCAGAAGAGTCGACAGCACTCCACCCGTTGTAATCCCTGGCCACCCGTTGAATGTGCAAGACACCGAGCTTGCTACGTCACTGGGCAAGGACGGTGTTCGCGTATCTACCGTTGAACATTTAATGGCAGCTTTAGCTGGCCTGGGAATCGATAACTGCTTCGTTGACGTCAGCGCCGACGAAGTGCCTATTATGGACGGCAGTGCTGCACCATTTGTGTTTTTGGTGCAGTCTGCCGGCATTTTGGAGCAGGGAGCTGCCAAAAAATTTATTCGCATTAAAAAGGCCATCGAAGTGCGTGATGGCGAAAAATGGGCGCGCTTTGAGCCATTCAATGGTTTTAAAGTGAAGTTCACGATCGACTTCGATCACCCTCTGTTTAACTCTGAGCCGCAAACCTCTGAAGTCGATTTCTCCACAACCTCGTTTGTGCGTGAAATCAGCAGAGCCAGAACCTTTGGGTTCATGAGCGATATCGAGGCGCTGCGCAAGCGCGACCTTGCTCTGGGCGGCAGTCTTGAAAATGCCATTGTTATTGACGACTACCGTGTGCTCAATGAAGACGGCCTGCGCTACAAAAACGAATTTGTCCGGCACAAAATTCTTGATGCCATTGGCGATTTGTATTTGCTGGGGCACAGCCTTATTGGTTCGTTCAGCGGTTACAAGTCAGGGCATGCACTAAACAACCGACTATTGCGTGAGTTGCTGCTAAACGAAGCGGCCTGGGAAGAGGTGGTATTTGAAGATGTCGATACTGCGCCTATTTCATACACGCAACCGCAGGAAGCCGTAGGCTAGTTTCTGGCAATCGAGCGCAACTAAAGCCCGATCCACCGACCTTAAAAACGGCAATCAATCGTGGTTGCCTGCTTATCTATTCCCCAACGTAATAGATTGTGCGCATGTATTGGTGCGTGTCAGTGGTGTGCGGAGCGTGGCGTGCCAATTTTGAGTGGATATACCTAGTTCAGCGCCCTGTCAGCTCTTTATCGTGGATGCTGCAATTAGCTGGTTCGCAACAGAAAAATAGCGTTTATTCGACTAATTTGTCTCAAAACTGTCCATCAGGCTTGCTCTGGCTAGCGTTCTCCAATAATCTTGAGTGGCTAAGGCCCAATCAACGGCCAAGAACAAGACAGGCACGTGATTAAAGTGCTCAGGGATTCTTCCCTGCCTATCATTTGGAGACACTATGAAAACCCATTTTAAATCGTTGTTGGCGGCGTCTGCCGTTATGGCCGTTACGGTCCCTGCAATGGCTGCTGATCAAGAGCTGACGTTTTCGCATTGGGCTGGCCCAAAGCATGCCATGGCCACCAAAGTTTACCCGTGGCTCAATGACACCTTAAGCGAGTGCTCTGGCGGCTCGTTAACAGTCAAACTGGAAAATGGTTTAGCGCCACCTCCGGCACAATACGACACCGTACGCGATAGCGTTGCCGATCTGGGCTGGATTGTTCACGGCTATACCAAGGGCAAATTTGCCACCACTAAAATGATCGAAATGCCAGGCTGGCCTGGTAATGCAGAAGACATGTCGGTGGCATTTCAGATGACCCACGAAAAGTATTTTGCAGATGCCAAAGAAGCCAAAGGTGTAAAAGTGTTGTCCAATTTTGTCCACGGCCCAGGCATGGTTAATACCGCCGAAGAAATCACTTCATACAAACAGCTTGAAGGCATGAAAATACGAGTCGGTGGCGGTGTTGCCAACGCGGTTGGTCTTGCCTTGGGCGTATCGGGCGTGAACATGCCAGCGCCTTCTGTTTACGAAGCTATTTCGTCTGGTGTTGCCGATGGCGTATTCTTTCCCCTGGAGACACTGCATTCTTTCAAGATCGACGAGCTAACCAAATACTCGTTCGCAAACCCTGATGGCATGTACACAACATCTTTTGCACTTATCTTAAGCGAAGATACCTACGACTCTTTGTCAGATGAGCATAAAGCCTGTGTCGACAGCGCCAGTGGTGTTGAGATGGCGCGTCAGATCGGTAAGTTCTGGGACGAAGCCGATAAAGTGGGTATGGAGCAATCTAGCGCAGGTGGTTCAAAAATCATTGAAGCCAGTGCAGAAGAGCGTGCATACTTTAAAGAGAAAACAGTAGGAATCGAAGCTGAAGTATTGGCTGAAATTGAAGAACGTGGTGTCGATGCACAAGCCGCTTACGAATACATGAAATCGTTATTGCAATAGGCGCTATTGCATCGGTCGCTGGTTATACCGTAAACTTTTCGGGGTTGTTGAATTCGCGGGTATTTAACCAGTTGAGCTAATGAAACGTTCTCTTGCCACAATCGAAAGGCTAACGGATTCCGTTAGCCTTTTTGCTGCCAATATTGCAGCCATGATTCTGTTGTTTCTGGTGGCCATTACCTGCATCGATGTGGTTGGTCGTTACTTTTTTAACTCCCCGCTAACCGGCACTGTAGAACTCGTTGAAATATGCATGGGTGCGATAACGTTTTTTTCGTTCCCACTGATGTTCATGCGGCACGATCACATTATCGTTGACCTGATACCGCATTTTCGACGTGGTTATCTGGGTTGGCTAGTCTCTATTGTGTTTTTGATTGTCACGGTATACATCGCATTCAGGCTCGGTAGTCGTGTTTTCGACTACGCTGTCAGAGCATTTGAAGACGGCGACGTCACCGAATACCTTAATATCCCGCGCTGGCCAGTTGTGGGTTTTATCACCGCCATGATTTTTACGGCGGCGGCTATTTCTGTTTTAAAGCTTCTGGTACTGCTGACCAAGCCTGGCAGCAGTGTCGAAAGCGCATCAACACTTGGTGGCGACGCTACGGGCTCAGCTTCTGATACATCCATGTCAGATACCAACGTCATGTCCGGTGATGCCAACAATGCGGATACCCACCCTAAATGACTTCGGCATTGATTGGTTTTGCAGCGGTATTGGTGCTGGCGTTTATGCGCATGCCGCTGGGCATCGCTCTGGGTTTGGTCGGTGTTGTTGGCTTTACCTACGAGGCCAGTTTCCGTGCGGCCATGTCCAGTGCCAGTCGGTTGGTCATTGATTCCAGTCAGTCTTACGGCTTATCGGTAGTGCCGCTGTTCATTTTAATGGGCTTGATGGTTGAGCGTGGCGGCATGGCCAAAGAGCTTTACCGTGCAGCGTTTGTGTTTCTGGGTCATCGACGCGGCGGCTTAGCCATGTCAACAATATGTGCCTGCGGTATGTTCTCAGCCATTTGCGGTTCCTCATTAGCAACCGCTGCGACAATGTCAAAAGTTTCCATGCCCGAAATGCGCCGCTATAAATACAGCGATGCGCTGGCCAGTGCATCGATTGCGGCGGGTGGCACCTTGGGCATACTGATACCGCCAAGCGTTATCCTGGTTATTTACGGTTTAATCACCAACGCATCGGTGGGTAAGTTGTTTATCGCTGGCATCCTGCCAGGACTTGTGGGTGTACTTTTTTATCTGGCGGCTGTTGTGTTTGTGGTAAGGCGAAATCCGGAAGCCGGGCCAGCGGGTGACAAATGCAGTTGGCGCGAACGGCTTCGCGCACTGTTTGATGTCTGGACAACCCTGGGCCTATTTGTTTTTGTTATTGGTGGCATTTATGTTGGTGCCTTTACACCGACCGAAGCTGCCGGTATGGGAGCAGCGGGTGCCATCGCCATTGCAGCAACGCGCCGGGTGCTGAGCTGGCAAGTGCTGTTGGAGGTGACTCGCGAAACGGCGTTGACCACGGCCAAGTTATTCATGGTGGTGTTTGGTGCCATGATATTTTCCAATTTTGTAAACCGTGCAGGCTTACCCGATGCCTTAATCAACATCGTTAACAGTTTTGACGTATCACCATTGGGCGTGGTGTTTGTCATTTTAATTATCTACCTGATATTGGGTTGCGTGTTCGAATCCTTGTCCATGATTTTATTGACCGTGCCAATCTTTGCACCGTTGATCGAAGGCCTGGGATTGGATATTGTCTGGTTCGGTATTCTGGTGGTGGTTGCAACCGAAATCAGCTTAATCACTCCGCCAATCGGGCTAAATGTGTTTGTGCTTAAAGGGGTGTTAAAAGACGTCTCTGTAAAAACCATTTTTAAGGGTGTTACGCCGTTCTGGATAGCCGACATTGTGCGCTTGATTCTGTTGGCACTGGTACCTTCTATTGCGCTATTCCTGCCTTCCTTAATGAAATAGACCGCGCTATTTGCTCCAGCAAATACACTTGCTCCTGCCGCACCTATTAGTCGGGGCGCTTTGCCAGTTGCTCTGCTACCTTTAAGAGGGCGCGTTTTAACTCATCGTCTTCCATGGCCTCGGCTGTGGCCTGAACTATATTGGCTGAAGATTGGTTGCGTGCCCGCTGGCGTAAGGCTTTTGGGCGAGGCTCCGCGCGGAGTTTTTCCGGTGCCACGTGCCAGGTGATTTGCGACACTGTGATGTTGTCTTTTTGCAATTCGCCAATAATTTGGCTGGATACAAAGCGCAGGCGGGCCAACCAGCTGGCGTTGTCCAGCGTTATTTTTAGGACACGGTTTTCGACGCGGCAGAACTGCAAGTGAGCCAGACTCTCCGGCGGCATAATCCGTGCGATTGTCTTTCTGATATTGCGATCGTCATGCAGTGCTTGGGTGACGTTCACATCGACTAATTCATTAAATTTTTTCATGAATAAAATACTGGAACCGTCTGCCGTACAAGAAAGATCTGCTAAGCCAGGGCACGATGATACACTCAAGATCGACGACTCGGGTGTCGGCGACAGGTCGGCTCAGCGTTATGCTGCTCCGGTTGCAACCAACCGTTTCAATTTACCGAAAAATCAGTCTGGCACCGGCACGGTAGACCAACTGGTGGAAAAATCAGCCGTGCCACCAGCGCAACAGCCCGAGTCGCGTCCAGCAGATGGTGTGTTCAACAGGCTTTCTGCAGTTTTACAGCGCAAAGCCCAGCAGCTGCTATCCGATCGCCGAGCGCTCGGCTCCATGCTGCTGTTGTCTTGCATTGTTGGCTCCAGCGCCTTGGGCGGTTATTTAATAGGTCGCTCGCAGCCGGTAGCAGATGCCGGTTTTTCCATTGTCTCCGCCAGCTTCAATGTGCCGGCAGATAATGTGCCGTTAGATCAAGCACACGCTGAGCCTGGCTTGCTAAAACCGGCCGATGCGCAATCAATTTACGTAGAAAAAGAGCTCACCAGGCAACTAGGCGAGATGCGTGCAGAGCTGCTGCGGCTGCACACTGTTTTTGTTCAATTGGCCCAGCTGGCGGAGCTTGATGACGGCGAGTTTGATTTGCAGTCACCATTACTTGATTGGAAGGAACAATCCAGCTTGCAGCAATCTGGCCTTTTAAATCGCCGAATTGCCCATATGTCCGACTACAGCTCAACGATGACAAGCATTTTTAATACGCGTCGTATGGCCTATGACCAAAAGATATCGGGTCGGCCGTTGGTGGAAGGGTACCGCAGCTCGGGATTTGGCTATCGAACCGACCCTATTACCGGAGAAAGGACGGAGCACCGCGGGCTTGACTTCAGCGGGGCGGTTGGCGAACCGATTCTGGCTCTGGCTGATGGCGTGGTGACATTTTCGGGGAAAAACTCGGGTTACGGCAATTTGGTGGAACTGGAGCACGTGGATGGACTCAGAACCCGATATGCACACAACCAGCTTAATCTGGTGTCTACCGGCAAAATGGTGAAAAAGGGAGAACCTATTGCTACATTGGGCTCAACTGGCCGTTCCACAGGTCCGCATGTGCACATTGAGGTGCGGCTCGACGGCTCGCCGATCGACCCCGGATTTTTCATCCGTTAGCCGTGACCGGCACCGACGGTCGGTGTCATAATGGTCGAACAGCTGACTTTACTCTCTATAAACGTGTTTTATCGCGCAAAGCGATTTGGCACAAACCAGTCGCTTCAAAGCGGCAACTGCAAGGTTTTATTACTCCATGATAGGCAATCTGGTCAAAAAGATCGTTGGTTCCAGCAACGACCGAATGATTAAAAAGCTCTCGCGCGAAGTCGAGAAAATCAACGTCCTTGAGCCGCAAATGCAGGCCTTGTCCGATGATCAACTGCGTGAAAAAACCGACGAGTTTCGCGAGCGCCTCAAAAACGGTGAGTCATTACAATCGCTAACACCCGAAGCTTTTGCTGTTGTCAGAGAGGCCGGTGTTCGCGCCTTAAATATGCGTCACTTCGATGTGCAGCTTATAGGCGGTATGGTTCTCGATGACGGCAAAATTGCCGAGATGCGCACGGGTGAAGGTAAAACCCTGGTTGCCACTGCGGCAACATACTTAAACGCACTCACAGAAAAAGGCGTGCACGTCATCACCGTGAACGACTATCTTGCGCAGCGAGATTCTGAGTGGATGGCCAAGCTGTATAACTTTTTGGGCTTGTCTGTTGGCGTCATTGTAAATGGCCTAGACTCAGAACAACGGCGCGAATCTTATGCCTGCGATGTCACCTACGGAACCAACAACGAATTCGGTTTTGATTACCTGCGCGATAACATGGCGCACAGCATCGATCAAAAAGTGCAACGAGGCTTAAACTTTGCCATTGTCGATGAAGTCGACTCAATACTCATTGATGAAGCTCGTACCCCGCTGATTATTTCTGGTCCTGCCGATGGCGACAGCGATCTGTACGTCACCATTAATAAACTGGTGCCGCGTATGGAGCGGCAAATGGATGAAGAAGGCCCGGGTGATTTTTCTGTTGATGAAAAAAGCAAACAGGTCCACCTAACCGAGCAAGGACACGACACCGTTGAAAGTTTGTTGGTTGAAGCAAACTTGCTGCAAGAAGGTGAGAGCCTGTACGACCCCGCGCACATAATTTTAATGCATCACCTGAATGCCGGTATGCGAGCGCATGCTATTTACACCAAAGATGTCGAGTACATTGTCAGTAACGATCAAATTGTTATTGTTGATGAGTTTACCGGTCGCACCATGCCGGGTCGTCGCTGGAGTGATGGACTGCATCAAGCCATTGAAGCCAAAGAAGGTGTGACCATACAGCGTGAAAACCAGACGTTGGCATCCATTACCTTCCAGAATTTCTTCCGTATGTACGACAAACTTAGCGGTATGACAGGTACCGCAGACACGGAAGCATTTGAATTTCAGTCCATCTATGGCCTTGAGGTTGTGGTGATACCCACGCACCGGGCAATGATCCGTGACGACAAAGCCGATCTGGTTTATCTGACACAAACCGAAAAGTACGATGCCATCATTGATGATATCGAGCAATGCGTGCAACGTGGGCAGCCAGTGCTGGTGGGTACCACGTCAGTAGAAACATCCGAGTACCTGGCTGGGCTGCTGCGCGAGAAGAACATAGATCACGAAGTGCTGAATGCAAAACAGCACGAACGTGAGGCCCACATTGTAGAAAACGCTGGTCGCGCGGGTAAGGTCACTATTGCAACCAACATGGCAGGTCGTGGTACTGATATCGTCTTGGGCGGTAATCTCGAAGCTGAGCTACTCGCGTTACCCGAAGGTGATACAGCTGCAGCCGAGGCCGCTAAAAGTGCTTGGCAACAAAGCCATGATGCAGTTTTGGCTTCAGGTGGTTTGCACATCATTGGTACTGAGCGACACGAATCTCGACGCATCGATAACCAGTTGCGTGGTCGTGCAGGCCGACAAGGTGATCCTGGCTCCAGTCGCTTTTACTTGTCTCTTGAAGACAGCCTGATGCGTATTTTTGCATCAGATCGTGTCAGTGGCTTAATGCAAAAGCTGGGCATGGAAGAGGGCGAAGCCATTGAACATCCGTGGGTAACCAAAGCCATTGAGAATGCGCAGCGCAAAGTGGAAGGCCACAACTTTGATACGCGCAAACACTTACTCGAATACGATGATGTTGCCAACGATCAACGCAAAGTGGTGTACGAGGAGCGCGATGATCTCATGGCCGAACACAACGACACCGACGAGGGCGAGGGCGCGGGCGATAGTCGTATCGTTGATTTGCGCGATGAGATTATTCCGGGTGTTGTCGAAAACTATATTCCGCCCGGTTCGCTTGATGAAATGTGGGATTTGCCTGGACTGGAACTCGAGCTGTTGAACATGACAGCCGAAAACTTTGACATACAATCCTGGTTAGAGGCCGACCCGGATATCCCTGAAGACGCCATCACGCAACGGATTATCGATCAGTTAAACGAAAGCTATAAAGAAAAGGAAAAAGCCGCCGGAGCAGAAGGCCTGCGTCGATTTGAAACCTATGTGAGTTTGCAGGCGCTGGACGATCACTGGAAAGAGCACCTGGCCGGTATGGACTATCTGCGACAAAGCGTTGGATTACGAGGCTACGCGCAGAAAAATCCGAAGCAGGAATACAAACGCGAAGCCTACGAGCTTTTTTCACGCATGCTGCACGAATACAAGACCGATGTGGTCACCGTGCTGAGTAAAGTGCAGGTGCGCGACCCTGAGCAGGTTGAGCAGGCGCAGGTTGAACGACCGATGCCAACTGAAGTCAGTTATGAGCACAAAGACGCCAGCAGCGCACTCGCTCAGGAACCGGCACAAGGCGATAACCCCAGTGAGGGTGAGGCTGCCGTGGCTCAAGCCGCGGCTGCGCGCGAAGCTGCCGTTAATCGACAGGCTCAAGCGCAACAAGCACAAGCCAATGCCAAGCCTTTTGTACGCGAAGAAAAGAAAATTGGCCGAAATGACCCGTGTCACTGTGGTTCTGGTAAAAAATACAAGCAATGTCATGGCAAACTAAGCTAGTACCCATAACGCAGCTTTAATTCAATGCCAGTCAATTTGAATCTTGCCCCCGGCATTGCCATAGACGCCATCGAACTGGGTGCTGTGGCTGCCGGGATAAAAGCCGATGGCTCTAACGATCTTCTATTAATTCATCTACCGCAAGGCAGCACCTGCGCTGGCGTGTTTACCCAAAACCTGTTTTGCGCAGCCCCGGTGACGGTGGCCAAAGCGCATCTGAAAAAAAATAAGGGCGCCGTACGAGCCCTGTTAATCAATTCGGGTAATGCTAATGCCGGTACTGGTCAGCCTGGTATCGACATGGCGAAGGTGCATTGCCAATGCGTGGCTGATGCCTTGCACATTTTGCCCGAGCAAGTGTTGCCGTATTCAACGGGTGTGATCGGTCAGCTGTTACCAGATGAATTGATACAAGCGGGTATAAAACAATCTGCCCAATCTTTGGGTAACGATTGGCCGGCCGCGGCGCAAAGCATCATGACCACCGATACCAAGCCCAAGCTGACCTCCAGACAAGTCACTATTGAGGGTCAGGTTATTACCATCACCGGAATGGCCAAAGGTGCTGGCATGATTCAACCAAACATGGCAACCATGCTCAGCTACCTGTTTACCGATGCCACTATCAATACCGCTAATTTACAGCAGGCTTTGGATCAGGCGGTGTCAACGTCGTTCAATGCGATAACGGTAGACAGCGACACCTCAACCAATGATGCTTGTATGTTGGTGGCCACCAGTAAGAAGGTGGCAATGGATAATACCCACAAGCAATGGCCAGACTTTATGTCTGCCTTGTCAGCAGTTGCGCTGGATTTGGCGCAGGCTATCGTTCGCGATGCAGAAGGTGCCAGCAAGTTTATTTCCGTTTCGGTCGCAGGCGGAAAAGACACTGCGCAGTGCAAGCAGGTCGCTTATGCCATTGCTAATTCACCGTTGGTAAAAACCGCTATGTTCGCCAGTGATGCTAACGTTGGCAGATTACTTATGGCCATTGGTAAAACGGAAAATTCAGAATTGGATGCCAACGCCATTCGTGTGTCCATCGGCGATGTTTGTGCTTTCGAGCGCGGGGGAATAGCGGCCAATTACACAGAGGAACAAGGCGCCACGATTATGCAGGAAGCCGAAATCAGCATTCACGTGGAGCTGGGTAACGGCGCTGCTGCTGCGACGGTTTACACCAGCGACTTATCGCATGACTATGTCAGTATCAATGCTGACTATCGCAGTTAATGCGGGTTCAATTTACTGGTTGTTTTTGAGATCCTGCTGTCTTGAATGACTCAACTCATTTTATTGATGTCGTCGCTGGCATCATCTATAACCCATCAAAAACGGCACTGCTGCTGGCACTACGAAAGCCAGAGCAGCATCAGGGCAACTGCTGGGAGTTTCCCGGCGGTAAAATAGAAGCCAATGAAACCATCGCCCATGCTTTGCATCGCGAGCTGCGCGAAGAACTGGGCATAAGCACTGTTCATGTCAATCCTTATTGCAAAATTGAGCATCGTTATGTCGATAAAGCCGTACGCCTGCATTTTTGGCAAGTGATGGAATTTACCGGTGCGCCCGTTGGACGAGAAAACCAGCAGCTGCGCTGGGTGCTTATAGAGGAACTGTCTGAGTTGTCTTTTCCAGAAGCAAATAAACCGGTGGTGGCGCGGTTGCTACAAGCTGAGTCAACGTATGACTAAGCGGCGTGCACGACTTATTGGCTGTAGGTTTTATTGCTTAGGGTAAGGAATCGTTGGTGTAACGTGGCCACTTGCTCCATTGTAGCTTCTATGGTGCCGCTGTTATCAATAACGTAATCAGCAATGGCCAGCCTGGATTCTCGACTGGCTTGCGAATCTAAAATGGCCTGAGCCTTTTCCACCGTGCCGCCATCACGCTTAACCAATCGACTTATTTGCAATTCGGTAGGTACATCAACAACCACTATTTGATCAAAACGGTTTTGCTGTTTGGTTTCAACCAGTAATGGAATTGCATACACAGCGTAAGGGGCATCGCTGTCAGCCGCACTTGCCAGTTGCTCGTCAGCAAGCTTATGGATAAGCGGGTGCAGCAAGCCATCAACCGTTTTTCGGTGTTCGGTGTTGCTAAAAATCAGCTCGCGCAGAGCAGCGCGGTTTAATTCGTGGTTAGGTGTGAGAATGTTTGCGCCAAAGTGCTTTACTAATTGCATTAAGCCAGTGCTATCAGGTGCGACAACTTCGCGTGCCAGTATGTCGGCATCAACCAGGGCTGCTCCAAGGCGTTTGAATTCGTCCGACACCAGGGTTTTACCGCTGGCAATGCCACCGGTCAGGCCAACCACTAACACAGCTACTCCTAAGAGAATCCACCATAGTATGTGGCCAGGAGTTTATCACCCCACAGCATGGCTATCCATCCGGCGGACGCAAGGTAGGGGCCAAAAGGGATTGGGACGTTTTTGTCTCTGCCGGTAAAGGCCATCAGGCTTAAGCCCACCACCGCGCCAACGAGCGATGAAAGCAACACGATTAATGGCAGCTGTTGCCATCCCAGTAAAGCGCCTAGTGCGGCGAGGAGTTTGAAGTCACCAAAACCCATGCCTTCTTTTTTAGTGAGCAACTTGAAAACCTGATAGACCATCCATAGCACCATGTAGCCAGCCATTGCACCAATAACCGACGTACGAAGATCAACAAACACAGGGACAAAACTCACCAGAATGCCAAACCACATCAGCGGCAGCGTCAGGCTGTCGGGTAGCAAGTGATGATCAAAGTCGATCATGCTCATGGCAACCAGAAACCACGTGACAATAATCCCCACAACACATTGCAGGCTGGGGCCAAATTGCCATGCCACAACCAGACTTAAGATCATGGTGACCAGTTCAACCAAAGGGTAACGAATCGAAATACGGGTTTTACACTTGTGGCACTTACCACCGAGCATCAGGTAGCTTAGTACAGGGATGTTTTGCCACCAGGTAATCAGGTTGTCACATTTTGGACAGCGCGATCGCGGTACGCATAAATTGAAGACTTCCTTTTCTTCGGCAGTATCTGTATCGGTCTCTGGTATGGTTGCTGTGGTGGTATCCGTGTCAGTAGATTGGCTCTGCAAAGCTGATTCTTCAGCAGCCATTTCGTCCATGGCTTCGCGCCACTCGTTTTGCATCATCACTGGTAGGCGATAAATGACCACGTTTAAAAAGCTGCCAACAAACAGACCCAGAAACGCAACAACGCCGTAAAAAAATACGGCGTTGTGTTGTAGTGCTTCAAATAATGTCATCAGGAGTAGACCCGATAAAAAGTGGCTAGCATATCAGAAAGCATCACCCATCTTAAAGATCGGTAGGTACATACCAACAACCAGGCCACCGATAACCACACCCAGGAAAGCCATAATCATGGGCTCCATTAAACTGGTCATTGCATCAACAGCGTTGTCGACTTCTTCTTCGTAGTAGTCGGCTACTTTGGCAAGCATGTCGTCGATAGAGCCGGCCTCTTCACCAATGGCAACCATTTGACTCACCATATTTGAAAACAATCCTGAGTTTTCTATTGATGTTGTCAGGCGTTGACCGGTGGCAGCTTCGTCACGCATTTTCAGTATGGCGTTTTCAAATACCGTATTACCAGCTGTGCCAGCTACTGAGTCCATGGCTTCTACCAGTGGTACACCGGCTTTGGACATGGTTGACAAGGTTCTGGCAAAACGAGCTGTTGCCGCTTTGACCACGATGTCGCCGAACACCGGTGCTTTTAGAGCGAACCTGTCAAGAAAGGCTGCGAATTTTTTAGACCGTTTTTTCGCTTGTACAAAAGTGTATACAGTTAAACCTACGCCGCCGAACATGACCCACCAGTAGGCTTGCATAAATTCAGATGCGTTTACTATCATACGAGTAAATGCCGGTAAGTCGCCGCCCATGCCAGCAAACAGTGCTTCAAACTGTGGCACAACAAATACCAGAAGAATCGCGGTTACAATTGCCGCAACTATCAAAACAGCCACAGGATAGAACATGGCTTTTTTAATTTTCTTCTTCAGTGATTCAGATTTCTCTTTGTAGTTGGCGATTTCGCCTAACAAGGTTTCCAGCGTACCTGATTGTTCGCCAGCCTCAACCAGTGAACAGAACAGATCGTCAAACTGCTCGGGGTATTTTCGAAGTGAGTTGGTCAAGTTGCTACCGCCTTCCACTTCCGTCTTTAAGCCCATAACCATATCGCGCATGGATTTGTTTTCCATGCCGTTAGCGACAATCTCGAACGATTGCACCATGGGTACACCAGCTCCCATCATCGTGGTTAGCTGTCGTGCAAAAATAGCGATGTCGCCGGCAGTGATTTTTTCACCTTTACCGCCAGACTTCTTTTTCTTTTTTACCTTGGGTGCAACAATACCCTGACGACGCAATTTGGCTTTAACCAGGTCGGCGCTTGGGCTTGAGGCTAAGCCTTTCTGCTTTTGCCCTTTGGCATCCTTACCTTCCCACTCAAACAGGTGGTTGGATTTGGATTGTTTTGATGATGATGCGGATATAGCTGCCATTGTTAGTCCTTAGTCACCCGGTTTGCTTCTTCCAGGCTCAGTAGGCCTTGTTGCACTTTCATCAGTGCAGCTTCTCTTAAATCTGGAATTTTCTCTTTCTTGGCTTGCGCGGCTATATCGATGGCGTTACCACCTGCCATGATCAGCTTACCGATGTCTTCACTGATTTTCATTACCTGGTAAATACCAGTACGGCCTTTGTAACCACTGTTGCATTTTTTACAACCAACCGCTTTGTGTACAACCAGGCCATCGAGCTGATCTTCGGTAAAGCCTTCAGATAGCAGCACTTCTTTTGGAAGTTCGTCCACCTCTTTACAGCTGTCGCACAGTCGTCTTGCCAGTCGCTGAGCGATGATCAGACTCACTGCAGTTGCAATGTTAAATGGCGGAACACCCATGTTAATCAAACGGCCCAGGGTTTGAGGTGCGTCATTGGTGTGCAAGGTAGACATAACCATGTGACCGGTTTGTGCCGCCTTAATAGCGATACTGGCCGTTTCCAGATCTCGAATCTCACCAACCATGATGATGTCTGGATCTTGTCGTAGGAAGGCTTTTAGTGCTTCGGCAAACGTTAAACCGGCTTTCGGGTTCACGTTAACTTGATTAATACCAGCCAGGTTTATTTCAGCCGGGTCTTCCGCGGTTGAAATGTTGGTGTCAGGTTGGTTCAGAATGTTAAGGCCGGTATACAACGATACTGTTTTACCGCTACCTGTTGGTCCAGTAACCAATATCATTCCGTAAGGGCTGGCCAGTGCATCCATGTATAGTTTCTTTTGCTCTGGTTCGTAACCCAGGGCATCGATACCCAGCTGTGCGCTACTCGGGTCAAGAATACGCAGTACGGTCTTTTCACCGAACAGGGTAGGGCAAGTGTTGACACGAAAATCGATGGCTTTGGTCTTAGAGATTTTAAGCTTGATACGACCATCCTGCGGAACCCGTTTTTCAGAAATGTCCATACGCGACATGACTTTTAATCGCGCTGTAAGGCGCGTAGCCATATTCAGTGGTGGATTAACCACCTCTTGTAATATGCCGTCAATTCGAAATCGAATTCTGAATTCTTTTTCATAGGGTTCAACGTGAATATCCGACGCACCACGCTTTATGGCATCAAGCAGTACTTTGTTCACGAAACGTACTACCGGTGTTTCGTCAAGCTCGCTGCCCTCGTCGTCTTCTTTTGGTTTATCGCTGTCGTCAACTTCCAGATCGAAGCTGTCGTCAAGTCCTTCTGACAGCGCAGAGCTGCCTTCGAGTACGCGAGCTTTTAACTCCTGCAGCTTGTCGTCTTCTACCACAACAGCCTCAACACTCAAGCCAGAAGTAAACTTGTATTTATCTAATGGCTCACTGTTGGTTGGGTCCGAAATGGCAACAAACAACTTCGAACCACGACGAGAAATCGGTACAGCATTGTGGGCATTAATTAGCTCTTCTGAAATCAGATCTTCAGGTATGCTGGTTGCTTCCAGGCAACTTAAATCGTAGCAAGGCAAGCCGAAATCAGCGGCCACGGCTTGCGAGATAACACCGGTGGTCAAATCCCCGTATTCAATTAGCGATTTAATTAATGACTGCTTTGCGTCTTTCGAGTGTTTTACCGCCTCAACGGCAGCCTCCTCGCTGATCAGGCCCTGATTAACCAGTTGGCGCGCTAAGCCGCTAAGCGTCACTTCTTGTGCTGTACTGTCGCTCACATCAATACCCTATAAGTAGACTTTTACCTTCTCCTGACAGATACATCGGCAAGATTGGGCAGTGCTGAAGCGCGAATGTGGTTTTAAACCGATGAAGATTGGTTGCCAGAGTTGGCCTGCCTGGTACGTCCCGTCCACCGTTTTTAATTGTGAACGGGTTCTAGTATTTTTGGAATGTCGAGCGAACTGGTGCTGGTGGTAAGAGATTGGCTTTGCTGTGTTTGTCTAGCTACTTAACAATAACCTTCATCACAGCCTGTACCAGATTCGACCCAGTCAATGATTTTCCTGTCGATGCCGGCCTGGCCTGTTGTTTGTCCAGTAATGATATACGTTTCGCCATTGAAACCCTCTACATTGGTCTCGGCAGTCACTTCAATTATTGGCGTTGTGGTGCCGGTTAGTTTGATGTCTTTTATCAATTTCGCAGAGGCAGCTCTTTGTAAACCAGATGGACTTACCTGGCCCAGGAAGTTGGCTACTGGGACCGATGTATTACAAGCATCCGCACCGTTATTTTGATGGTAGCAGAGCTCTACATCTACCTTAACTGGGCGAACACCAAGCTTTATTTCAGAGAACTTTGCCCGCATGGTATACGCGGAATATTGCGGAACCGCGACTGCTGCGAGAATGCCGATAATGGCAATAACGATCATTAGCTCGATAAGTGTAAATCCGTTTTTTTTCATGCTAGTGTTGTCAAATTTATTATCACAGTCGGTCGATAGATTCCTGTCTCACAACGCTGCGGTGTTTTTTTTACGAGTCTCTTTCATTGCCTCGTGAATGTAAAAAGGCCGACTGGTTTCCCAGTCGACCTTTTTTTATGCTAAATGAGTGGGTTAGACCACACTTAACTTAGCAGTAACCTTCTGCACAACCACCAGTAGGCTGCTCAATCCAGTCAACAATAGTTGGCTCGTTTACGATTGTAGCGATTTCGCCCTTAACGATGTAAGTATCCGCTACTGCGAAACCTTCAATTGGACCTTGAGTCGCATCAGGAATAACAGTGATCATTGGTACACCACTGTCATTAGCCAATTCAACTGTACCAACCAGTTTTGCAGATGCAGCACGCAGAAGCATTTTAGAAGTTACGCCACTTTGTACGCCAGCAGGGTCAGTGCCGTTACAAAGAACGTTACCAGCGTTACGCTGATAGCAACCTTCTACACCACTTTTGATTGGTGAAACAGCCATTTTGATTTCAGAATACTTAGCACGCTTAGTGTACTGAGAGTACTGAGGTACAGCTACCGCTGCAAGAATACCGATGATCGCGATAACGATCATAAGTTCGATTAGTGTAAAACCTTTTTGTACTTTAACCATGATTGGTCTATCTCCAGAGATAAGTTAATTTTATAAGTTTGTTGTCAAGCCAAACCTACAAGCGTGTTATCGTCCATAGGCTTGCCAGGTTTAGTGCATCTGCTATGCCACGCCATCATTTACAGTTGCGTGCAAAGTAATGCGTTATATAACAAGCACATACCAAATTTGAGAACTGCTGCTCAGTGCGTTGGTTAACAACATGGATTGTCACTTTTGTCACTTAGTGACAATCGGTTTGTCGTATTGATGACAAAGTGTTGCTTGCTGCGACTATGTCCTACGTAGGGGTACGGATTTTTATCAATACTCATTTTTTATTATCAATGCCCAGCTGTTTAATTCGATAACGCAGTTGTCGATAGGTTAATCCGAGCTGTGTTGCCGCTTCTTTTCGGTTCCAGCGTGTGTTGTTCAGCGCGTCCATAATTCGATTGGTTTCATTACATGCTGTGCTGTTGGTTTGATTGTTATGGTTGCCCTGGTTAGTGTTACCAACGTTATTGTTGGTGTCAGGTAAATTCAAATCATTGGCAGTAATGGTGTCTTTATCGATTAATGCGCTGGCTCTTTCCAGTATGTTTTCCAATTCACGTACATTACCCGGGAAGTGATATTGAGACAAAGTATTAAATGCATCCTCACTGATGATGATGTTCTGCGTGTTGTTGGTCCGTTCAGCCAGCTTGTGCATAATGTTTTTACACAATTCGGGAATGTCTGTTGATCTTTCGCGCAAACTGGGCGAATGCATGCTAATAACGTTCAGTCGATAATATAAATCGTGTCTGAATCTGCCAGCGTCAACTTCGACGCTTAAATCTGCATGACTGGCACTGAGGATGCGTACGTCAATTGCCTGTTCTGTGTTGCCACCAACAGGGCGAATACTGCGTTCCTGAATGGCACGCAGGAGCTTCACTTGCATGTGTAAGGGCAGCTCTGCAACCTCATCAAAAAACAAAGTGCCGCCATCGGCCAGATTAAATAAACCGGGTTTGTCGGCATTGGCCCCGGTGAAGCTGCCTTTAACGTGACCAAACAGCTCGCTTTCCATTAGCTCGCTCGGTATGGCGCCACAGTTTATTGCCACAAATGGTTTGGCTGCTCGAGGACTGTTCTCGTGTATCAATTTGGCAATCAGCTCTTTACCGGTACCAGATTCGCCCGTTATCCAAATTGGCGCGTTAGTGCGAGCCACTTTGTGGATCATCTTACGCAGTGCCTGCATCGGTTCTGACGAGCCAATCAAACTGGATTCGGTTAACGATGGGCTCTGAGCACTATCATCGTTTTGCACAGAGCGCTTAGAAAGAGCGTGCAAGTCGTTTGATGCTTCGGCATAAGCAGGTGTTGGCGATTGATGCTTGTCGACAGTCAGGTTGTGGTGCGAATCATTGCTGGCACATTCAGAATTCAGGGATATCGCCTGTACCAGCAGTTGTCGTAGTTGGCCAATATCAAGGGGCTTGGAAACAAAATCATAAGCGCCGTTTTTCATGGCCTCAACGGCTGCTTCCATATTGCCGTGCGCCGTAATCACCGCCACTGGCATACTCGGATTGATCGACTGAATGTAACGCACAAATTCAACACCGTTGCCATCGGGCAGGCGCATATCGGTTAGGCAAACATCGAATTCGTAGGTGGCCAGCAGTTGGCGCGCTTCCTCCAGATTGGCGGCACTGTGAAAATCCAGGCCCATGCGGGCCAGGGTCATTGCAATGAGTTCGCGAATGTCCGGTTCATCATCAATAATGAGGGCGGTGGCTGTCATGCTCAGGCGGCCATCTGCTGCGATGAGCTAACGGTGATTCGAAAATGAGCCCCGTCTTCTCGATCAATGCACTCAATATTGGCTTTGTTCAGATCACACAGTTCTCGGATTATGTATAAGCCTAGGCCAGAGCCTTGGTGATGCGTGGAGTAGAACGGTTCAAACAAATGTTCGCGATGCAAATCAGCTATGCCAACCCCGTTATCAACGATATCAATGACAGCAGTTCCTTGTTGAGACTGCCAACAGCTGATGGTAATTTGCGTGTTGTCATCATTGTGTAATCGGGCATTGCTGCACAGGTTCCACAACACTTGATCAAGGTGTTCCGCATCAAATTGCACAAACACATTAGGCTCTGTCGTTGCCACCAGATTATTGTCAGTAAGCTGATGCTCGCTGGCAAACCGGGCACAAAAGTCGGTGACGGTTTGGCTTAAGTTGATAGGTGTGTAATTAACTTGCTTGCGGTTACTCAGCTGTAGTACATCTTCCACAATACGATTGATTCGGCGCGTGTTCTTGCCAGCAATATCCAGCAAGTCTTCATCTTCTGCGTTCAGGTGCGGCGACTCCTGTAATAGCTGCACCGAATGCGATATGGCACCCAGGGGGTTTCTGATTTCGTGTGCAATGCTGGCTGATAGCCTGCCCAGCGATGCCAGTTTAAGTTGTTGGTACTGCTTACGCATCTGAGCATGATCATCCAGGCGAATAAGCATACCGCCCGATGACAAAGGGATGTAGTGTGGTAAAACCGAGTAACCAGACGACTCAATAGTAAATGGGTCTTTGCTATGGTCACCGCGCCTGGCATCACTTAAGTCATTTAACAATGCCGAGCACAGACGGCCAATGTGCACCGGCAACGGTGCGAACTCGACGGCCAGTAGTTCTCTGGCGGTATCATTTATCAACTGCACGTGATTGTGTGAATCGATAACCAGCACACCAGAATCCAGTTCGCGAATGATTTCCTCATTGAGGTTGGCAATCTGCTTTACATCCAGCGCGGCTCGATCATGTGTTGGTTCGGGAATTTGTCGCGCTGCTAACGCCTTTAGGGGCACAGACAATAGCCAGGCGACCAGTAGCAGCATGGCCCCTAAAAAAGCGCTTCGTTCAAAGTCGGCAGCTGCGCTGCCAATCAATAGTTTTGCCAGCAGTTCTTCCAACAGAATCAGCACGCAGGCCAGGGCTGCAAAAAACAATGTGTAGCGAGTGGTGTTTAACTGGCTGAGTAACGCGATGGTGATGAGTAACAAAATACCAAAGCCACTTTGCACACCACCACAGGCGTACATCATGATGCAAATGAAGGCTATATCCAGGTAGTTCTGTAAATACAGCCGAGTGATGGCGGCGGGGCGATCAATGCGCTGCAAATAGATAAAGCCGAGTGCGGCAACCACGTAGCCCAGATGCGCAACCTCAAACAGCGTGGCGTCGCGCTGCCCCAATATGCTTTGGCTGGAAGACAGGTAATAAACGGCTGCAAGGGCCGTTAGCAAAAACAGCCGGTATTGGCTGAACAAGCGCATGGCCTGGGCGTCCGGTACCACGGCTTGGCTTGGTGTTTTGCGCGCGCTCTGTTGGTCGGCTGAGAGTTTCAAGTCGAAAAGACACTTATTTATAGCTTCTTGTGCAGGTACTTGGAGCAAGAACCAGACCATGAAACCCGCATGGGGCGGGGCTCTCAGGGATGCTAAGCGGGTTATTCAGCCTTTTCAGGCGCAGCCGAGGTGTTTAGTTTTTCAAGGCAGGGTGTGAGGGTTCGGTTTGTGCCAGCACACGCAGGGTGTCATTTTGCAGGTCGGGTTGGCCCAACGATCGATAGGCACTGGCCATCAGAGCCAGTGCGTTGGGCACGTGCTTTGAGCCATCGAAGTGTTCCAGCAAGTAGTTCACGCGGTTAATTGTGGCTACCATGGCGCCTCGCTGGTAGTAAAATTTGGCGGTGGTGAGTTCGTGTCGAGCCATTTCATCTTTTAAAAATGCCATTCTTTGTAAGGCATCGTCGACGTATTCACTGTCTGGGTATTGCCGAACCAGTACGTCGAATTCGGCAAATGCAGCGCGTAACCAGTTTTGATTAACCTGAGACATATCGCGTGGAAAAATGCGCTCCATAAAAGAGCCACCGCGTGCAAAATTGGCAACACCCTTGATATATGTGGCGTAGTCAACGTTGTCGCTGCGCGGATACAGCTTGATAAACCGATCAGCTGATGCAATGGCATTGTCGTACTCGTCCTGTTTGAAATACGCATAAGCGATGTCAAGCTGAGCCTGCTGGGTATAACTGCCAAACGGAAAGCGGGCACCCAGTGTTTCAAAGGTATCCACGGCCGTTAAAAAGTCGCCTCTGTTCAAGGCTCGTTTTGCCGAATTGTACAAGCGCTCGGCCGAGGTTGCTGTTGGCGCTTGAGCTGGCTGGGAAGATGCGCACCCCCCAAGTAACAGGGCTGTGCAAATTGCCGCGACAGTGACGTATCGCTGGGTCAGGTGGTTTATCATGGGAAAAGTATAGCGAATTTACAGTCAATCATTGCTTGATTTGGGCTGTTGTAAGCAATGTTTTCCGCCCTTTAACTTAAGATTCTGCTCGTTCATGGCTGTTGACCCTAAAAATCAGGCAGATCCTCAACATCCAGCCCATGCTGAGCGTGCCGAATCTGTAAATGTGGGCCGCACGTCTGGAATTAAAACATCGTCAAAAGAGGCGCAATTGCCCGATGAGCAACGGTATCAGCTGAGCGCGCCGGCAAGTGCTGCCGGTGCGCGTTTTGATGCTCTGGCCGCGCAACTATTTTCAGATTATTCTCGCAGCCGTTTGCAAGGCTGGATAAAAAAGGGGTATTTGACCGTCAATGGGCAAACCCGTCGTCCCAGCGACAAATTGGTGGGCGGGGAAGATATCGAACTGGTTTTGCCACCTGATGCAGTGCTCGAAACCTGGAATGAAGCCTGGTCCAACAGTGCTCAAACCATGCAGGCTGAGGAATTGCCCATTACGTTACGGCATACTGACACGCACTTTTATATTGTCAATAAACCCATTTCCCTGGTGATGCATCCCGCGCCAGGCAATCGCACGGGCACCTTAATGAACGGGTTGCTGCATCTGGAGCCTGCGTTAAGAACCGTTCCAAGAGCGGGTATTGTGCATCGCCTGGACAAAGACACCAGCGGCCTTTGCGTTGTGGCAAGAACCTTAAAAGCGCACACGCACTTGGTTGCCGAGCTCCAGCTGCGCAACGTATCGCGTGAATACCTGGCAATAGTCATTGGCGATGTACCCGATGCCGGAACCATTGATGAGCCAATAGGCCGACATCCCAAAGACCGAAAACGCATGGCAGTGGTGCGCAGCGGTAAACCGGCCCGAACGCATTTTCAAGTGAAAGAGCGATTCGACGATATGGCGCTGGTTGCGGTGCAGCTTGACACCGGACGTACCCATCAAATTCGTGTGCACCTGACGCATTTAGGTTTTCCGCTACTGGGCGATCAGGTGTACGGTACTCGTCAGGCTAGCTTGCTGGTTCATGGTAAACACGACGAGCGCCTGTCCGGTTTTGCTCGTCAGGCATTACACGCCCACCGTTTGGGTTTGACGCATCCGGACCATCATCAACCGTGTGAGTTCAGTGTGGAGCCACCAGAGGATTTTATGCAGGTGTTACAAATTCTGCGCGACGAACAGGCCAGTTTGAGCTAAACAACAAGCATGACGCAATCTAAATCCACAGCTGAAAATATAAGCAGCACGTTGGTTGGCAACCAGCGAAACCCTGTGCAATGTGTTGTGCCCGATTGGCAAGTGCCTGCCAATGTTTGCGTTTTTTCCACTACTCGATTAGGCGGTGTCAGTGAGGCACCTTATGATGCGCTGAATCTCGGTTTACATGTTGATGACAAATTTGAACACGTCATGCAAAACAGAGCCTTGTTGCGAGCTGCCACGCAAGCACCCAGTGAGCCTGTGTGGTTAGATCAGGTTCATGGTCGCGATGTTTTTTTTATTGATAGTTACCACAACCGAGATGAGGTGCTTAGCGCCGATGGCACCATCACCAGAGAAACCGGGCAAGTGCTGGGTGTGTTAACGGCTGACTGTTTACCTGTGGTTATAGCCAACGAGCAGGGCACAGCGGTGGCTGTTGTTCATGCCGGTTGGCGAGGATTGGCCGATGGTGTGTTACAAAGTGCGCTTGCCCATTTTCCCGAAAGCGATAACTTACATGCCTGGCTGGGGCCAGCCATCGGGCCCAATAAATTTGAAGTGGGCAAAGATGTTGTCGATGCTTTTCTGGAGCGAGACAAACAGTTTGCGTCTGGTTTCAAACCGGCTGGAGGGGTAAAATTTATGGCTAATTTATACGCCCTGGCGCGAACTGCCCTAAACGCTAGTCGGCCTGTGCAAGTAACCGGTGGTGAACACTGCACGTTCACAAACAAGCAACACTTTCACTCCTATCGCCGTGATGGTAAACAATCCGGGCGTATGGCCACCATAGCCTGGTTGAAATAACGCGTATTGTGGCGTTCGTTTACATCGGTTTACTGATCATTATTCCGATCAAAATGCCGATCAAATTGCCGCTCGGTTTTTGGGGCAGTCTGTCGATCAGGGCGCATGCAGGTTTAAATTAATCGTGTGGACCCCGTTTATATTATGGGTCATGGCCCTATATTCTAGGCATCAAATTAAGCGTTTCCGTGAGGCATTCAAATGAGAATGGATAAGCTAACCAGCAAGTTTCAGCTGGGACTACAAGAAGCACAGTCACTGGCACTGGGTCGCGATCATCAATTTATTGAGGCCACGCACCTGATGGCCGCGTTTCTTGATCAGGATGGCAGCGGTGTCAGACCACTGCTGGCTCAGGCGGGCGTTAACGTCAACGGTTTGCGTGCCGGCATTGACAGCTTGCTCGATAACATGGCTCAAGTGTCCGGTGGTAGTGGGCAGTTGCATGTGTCTAATGAGCTGAATCGGCTGTTAAATTTAACCGACAAACGATCACAACAACGCGGTGATCAATACATATCATCAGAGGTTTTTGTTGTGGCCGCCTTGGCAGACAAGAAAAACTCGATTGCTGAATTAATGATAAAAAACGGTGCTAATTTAGAGGCCGTTGAAAAAACCATTAAAGACGTGCACGGTGATGAGCCGGTTAACGATCCCAATGCCGAGGACCAACGCAAAGCGCTGGAAAAATACACCATCGATTTAACCGAGCGCGCCGAGCAAGGAAAGATTGACCCGGTTATTGGTCGCGATGATGAAATCCGTCGCGCCATACAAGTGTTGCAGCGTCGTCGTAAAAACAACCCCGTTATCATAGGCGACCCCGGGGTTGGTAAAACGGCGTTGGTAGAAGGTTTAGCGCAACGTATTGTTGATGGTGAAGTGCCAGAAGGCGTTAAAAACAAACGTGTGTTGTCACTGGATATGGGCTCTCTTATTGCCGGTGCAAAGTTTCGTGGCGACTTCGAAGAGCGCTTAAAAGCCGTGCTGAACGATTTATCAAAACAGGATGGGCAAGTCATTTTGTTTATTGACGAATTGCATACCATGGTTGGCGCCGGTAAGGCCGAAGGATCAATGGATGCGGGTAATATGTTAAAGCCTGCTTTAGCGCGCGGTGAGTTGCATTGCATTGGTGCCACCACACTCGATGAATACCGTGAGTATGTTGAAAAGGATGCAGCACTTGAGCGCCGATTTCAAAAAATCCTGGTGGATGAACCCAGTGTTGAAGACACCATTGCCATACTGCGTGGTTTAAAAGAAAAGTACGAAGTGCACCACGGTGTTGAAATAACCGACCCTGCTATTGTTGCGGCGGCGACCTTGTCTCATCGCTACATTGCCGATCGACAACTACCCGATAAAGCCATCGACTTAATCGATGAAGCTGCCTCGCACATTCGCATGGAGATCGACTCTAAGCCCGAGGAGCTCGATAAGCTTGAGCGGCGCATTATTCAGCTAAAAATTGAACGTGAAGCATTGGCCAAAGAAACCGACAGCGCGTCGGTGTCGCGTTTGGCTGACCTCGATGACGATATCAACGCGGTTGAAAAGCAGTATGCCGATTTAGAAGAAATCTGGAACGCCGAAAAGGCGCAGGTGCAAGGTGCCAACAGTGTTAAAGAAGAGTTGGAGCGCGTCAAGCTTGAGTATGAAACCGCGCGCCGCGCTGGTGACCTGGCACGCATGTCAGAGCTGCAGTACGGTCAAATTCCTGAGCTTGAAAAAAAGCTGGAAGCCGCTGTTGAAGAAGCTGATCAAGACGAGATGCAATTGCTGCGCAACAAGGTTAACAGTGATGAAATTGCCAGCGTGGTATCCAAGTGGACAGGCATACCTGTCACCAAAATGCTGGAAGGTGAAAAAGAAAAATTGCTGCGCATGGAGTCAGAGCTGAGCAAGTATGTCGTGGGTCAAAGCGAAGCAGTGGAAGCAGTATCAGACGCTATACGTCGATCGCGTGCTGGTCTGGCCGATCCCAAAAGACCCATTGGTTCATTTATGTTTTTAGGCCCAACCGGTGTTGGTAAAACAGAGCTGACAAAAACCCTGGCTGACTTTTTGTTTGAAAGCAAAGAAGCCATGGTACGCCTTGATATGTCTGAGTTCATGGAGAAGCACTCTGTAGCAAGACTGATTGGCGCACCACCGGGTTATGTTGGTTACGAGGAAGGCGGGTATTTAACCGAAGCTGTGCGTCGTAAGCCATACTCGGTTATTTTGCTTGACGAGGTAGAAAAGGCACACGGCGATGTGTTTAATATTCTGTTGCAAGTGCTGGACGATGGACGTCTAACCGATGGTCAGGGGCGAACCGTGGATTTTAGAAACACGGTTATTGTGATGACGTCTAATCTGGGTAGTCATGTCATTCAGGAGCTAGCTGGTAACGACAACTATAGCGACATGAAAACAGCGGTCATGGAGATAGTTGGGCAGCACTTTCGTCCCGAGTTTATTAACCGTATTGATGAGTCGGTTGTATTCAGGCCACTGTCGCGCGAAAACATTCGCATGATCTGCGGTATCCAGATGAAGCAGCTGGGTAAACGCATGGCTGAGCGATCCTTGGAGTTAGTGGTCAGTGATGATGCCCTGGATTTAATCGGCGATGCCGGTTTCGACCCTGTTTACGGCGCCAGACCTCTCAAGCGTGCTATACAGCAAGAGGTTGAAAATCCGCTGGCTCAATTAATACTGGCCGGTAAATTTGAAGCAGGTGAAAAAGTGTACGTGAATGTGGTTGACGGGAAGCTTACGTTCAATGACACCGAAACTGCTCCCGGCGTTGTGCATTAACGTTTGTAAGTGTGGGAGTGTCTGGTTTTATCGCAGTTAGCACGCGGTAAAATCAGACGCTCTGTCGTCTTGGTTTTCAGATTAAGTCTTGGTTTTCAGATTTAGAAGTTCAGGATTGTTTGTATTCGGTACTCAACTGAACAACAATGGCGGTGACGTTGTCAGTGCCACCTCTGCGCAGTGCCAGGCGCATCATTTTCTCCAGCGCTTTTTCCATTGACGGCAAGCTTAAGTTTGCTTTGACTTCGTTGCGCTGAACATCTTTGAACAAACCGTCACTACACAGTAAAAACCGATCACCTGGTTGCAAATCAATTTCTCGAACTTGTAAATCCAGATGATCATTGACACCCACCGCACGCGTAATCACGTTAGCAGATGGGTGGTTCTCCGCTTCGTCTTCGCTCAGTTCACCCAACCTGTGTAGTTCGCCAACCAGACTGTGATCATCGGTGATTTGTGTCAGCTCCCCGGTACGGTATCGATATACCCGGCTGTCGCCAGCCCAAATGATGTGGGCGTTGTGCGCATGGGCGAGCAACAGCGCAACAGTGCTACCCATAACTTGCCCATCAATTTGTTGTCGACAAAAGCTATTGGCAGTACTGAGTCGCTCAGTGATGTTATCGATATCGCTCTGGTGGTTACCGCTGGGCCTGAAACTTTGCAGTTGAGTGATGATCTCCTGGCTGGCTCGATCACCACGGCTGTGGCCACCCATGCCGTCTGCCACAACCCACAACCCGCATTCACAGGCATCCAAATAGGCGTCTTCATTGATTTTGCGCACATGGCCAACCGACGATGCGGCTCTGGAGAACCATATTGGAGGCTTTTGATCTGCTTGCGCTGCGTTGGCCGACATGAAATAAACACCGAAAAGCTGACTATTGTTCGAGTATACCGGATGGGCTTTGCTACAATCCGCGAGTCAGTCTACAACCATGTCAGCCAATGTCAGTTCGAACTCGTTTTGCCCCCAGTCCAACCGGATATTTGCATATCGGTGGTGCCCGCACAGCACTGTTTTGCTACCTGTTCGCCAGGCAGCATGGCGGATCCTTTGTGCTAAGAATCGAAGACACAGACCAGGCACGCTCTACCGAGGAGTCCGTGCAGGCCATCCTCGATGGTATGCGGTGGCTCGGATTGGATTATGACGAAGGCCCGTATTACCAAACCAAGCACTTTGATCGTTATCGTGAAGTGGTAGCGCAGCTTATGGAATCGGGTCACGCTTACCATTGCTACTGCACGCCAGCAGAGCTTGACGCCATGCGTGAAGAAGCCATGGCTAACAAACAAAAGCCACGCTACAACGGTTACTGGCGTGATCGCGCAGACACCCCTCCTGCGGGTGTTGAGCCTGTGGTGCGATTTCGCAACCCCACAGACGGACAAGTGGTGATAAAGGATGCCGTTAAGGGCGATATTGTGGTTGAGAATAGCGAGCTCGACGACTTAATCATCATGCGTTCGGATGGCACACCAACGTATAACTTAACGGTGGTTGTTGATGACATGGACATGAAAATATCGCATGTGATTCGTGGTGACGATCACGTTAACAACACACCTCGCCAAATTAATATTCTTGAAGCGCTGGGTGCACCTTTGCCGGTGTATGCGCACTTACCAATGATTTTAGGCGAAGACGGCAAACGTTTATCAAAGCGCCATGGTGCGGTTAGCGTGATGCAATACAAAGACGATGGCTACATGCCAGAAGCCTTGCTGAACTATTTGGTTCGCCTGGGTTGGTCGTATCAAGACCAGGAACTGTTTTCCATGGCTGAAATGCAGTCTTTGTTTTCGCTCGAAGGCGTTAACCGCTCGGGTTCGGTTTTCGATAATAAAAAACTGGACTGGGTGAGTGCCCACTATTTGCAGAACACCGATAAAGAAAATTTGGCAGCCCAATTGCTGCCCTATGTTGAGCAGCGCGGTATTGATACAACTCAAGGCCCTGAACTGGGTGATGTGGCTGATCTGTTGCGAGAGCGATCTAAAACTTTGCTCGATATGGCCGGTGCGGCAACGTATTTTTATGCAGCTCCCCAACAGTACGATGAGAAAGCGGCTAAAAAACAATTTAAGGCGGCCACAGCACCTGTGCTGGCAGCCATCATGACGGCGTTTGATGGCTTGTCCAACTGGGAGGCAGAGCCTATTCAGCAAGCCATGAATGAGACAGTTGAAAAGCTCGACATTGGCTTTGGAAAGCTCGGCCAGCCGCTGCGCCTGGCAGTGACGGGCGGCACCGCATCACCTGCCATGGACCAGACTCTGGCGCTGATAGGCAAAGCATCCGCCATGGAACGCATAGAGGCCGCCAAGGTTATCTGCGAAAATGCTCCCGAAGCTTGACAGGCTGGGTGTAGGGCACTAATCTTCTCGGCTCCAACTCGTTGGGGCTATAGCTCAGCTGGGAGAGCGCTTGCATGGCATGCAAGAGGTCGGCGGTTCGATCCCGCCTAGCTCCACCAAATCCGTTTGAAGATCATAGTCGCATTATCTCTTGCTTCGGTCTTGGTCCATACAGATCGAACCGCCGACCTACGGTCAGAGCGACCGATGGCGGCCCCGTACGATCCCGCCTAGCTCCACCACATGTTTCTAATCTCCTGGTCGGAATAAGTTAGTTCTCCGACATTGATCTATGCAGATCGAACCGCCGACCTACGGTCGAGCGACCGCCGGCGGCCCCGTACGATCCCGCCTAGCGCCACCAATTCATTGCTAACGTTAAGCGGCGATCAGTTGGCTGCGCAGCTTTTTGAAAGCGGTGCGCTCGATCTGTTTCATTTGCGCGTTGGTGATACCGTACTTGCACAGCACGTTCTGAATACTTTGTGCGTCTGATTGTAGCCATCTGGCTTTAAGCACATCTCGTGATCTTGGATCGAGATCGTTTATGGTTGCGCACAGGTTTTTTATGGATTCCTTATTGTCCCGGTGGCGTTCAAGAAAAGCGGAAGGATCGGCGTTTTCTGTGTGCATAGTCTCTGCGGGGGATAGCTGCTTTGAGCCTTCGTTGCTGCTCGGCGCGTCAAATGATGTATCGCCGCCGGCCATGCGGTATTCCATTTCTTTTACCGTGCTGCTTTTAACCGATAAATTGTCAGCCAGTTTTTTTACGTCATCCTGTTTAAGCCAACCCAAATCACGTTTGGATTTTCTTAAATTAAAAAACAGTTTCTTTTGCTCGGCAGTGGTTGCCACTCTGACGATGCGCCAGTTGCGCATCACAAAATCCAGAATTTCAGCATTAATAGCGTGTCCTGCAAAGGTAGACAAGCGTACACCTTTGTCAGGATTAAATCGTCGCACGGCTTTAGTCAGGCCAATATTGCCTTCCTGTATAAGGTCTTCCAAGGGCAGGCCATAACCGAGGTATCTTTTTGCAATGTAAGCCACCAGCTTTAATTGCGAATTAATCAGTTTCACTTCTGCGTTAACATCGGCGCTTTTTCTTACGCGTGTGGCCAGTGATTTTTCTAGCGACGCACTCAAGGCGTCGTGTTGAATAATCTTTGACAGGTATATGTCGATATCTGATTTGCTCATAATCCCTTTGCTCACTGATCTTAATTTTAATGTCGTTCAGTTAAATTGGTTTCCTGACTGCGGCCTTATAATTAAGACCAAATAAATGCCAGACTTAGTGGTTTGTTTGCACTATCTAATCCATAAACGACCTGATAATTTGCCACCGAATTTCCCGATTTATACAAATTTGTGAGAAACGAATAAAAGGCATTCGGGTGCAATGAGAAGCGCCTTGGATACTTTATGCGGGCGTTCTTGGCAGGCGTAACAATCGGGAAATTTGCGCAAGATTTCCTGTCCTAGACTAATGGTTAGTTTTTGCTTAACTTTGAAATGACTTGTTGGTGCAATACCAAACATCAGTGGTTTAGCAGCCAATTTCAGGTGTTTCTGCTCGATTTTTAATCGCTTCTTATCTTCACTATTTTTGATGTCATGTTTTAGGTCTAAAGCAGCACTTTTCTACACCGTGCAGACGTCGCAAAACGCGTGTCTGTACGTGGTAAACGGTAGGTAACTTTGTTAAGTTCACGCTGTATATACAGTGTTTTAGCCGGTTGTTCCGGTTTTGCTGTTTTAGCCCGACGGGGCAATAGATTCGAACACAAATGGCCTACATTCAAGCAACAAAAAATGCACCGAATTTTGCTCACCGAGACGTAGCAAGAATGGGTTATTTGTGTCGCAGCAACTCCGCATCACGCAATGCAGAGAAACTTCGTACAACCCACATACTTTTTCATTCGACGTTGTTTGTCCTGTGCGTTGGTCTTAGTTTGCTCTTAAGTACCAACTCGGTTTTTGCACAAGAGCAAACGCGCGCCTGGGATAAGTCGTCCGGTAACTCGGCTGTGCTGAATAAGGATGCCAGTCCTTTGTACAAAGGCAGTTATGCATTGTTGATTGGCGCCAGTCAGTATGAAACCTGGCCAAGCTTGAACAGTATCCCGTCCGAACTAGATGATGTGCAAAGAACACTTGAGGCTCAGCAGTTTCAGGTGGAACGCTTGGCTAACCCAGACAGTGAAGCGTTGTCCCGGGGAATTGAAGAATTCATTGGAAAGCACGGCTACGATAGCGAGAACCGGTTGCTGATCTTTTTTTCCGGCCATGGTCACAGCGTGAACGATAAGGGTTTCATTTTGCCTGTAGATGCACCGTTGCCGGACGAGAGAACAGCTTTTCGTCGCAAAGCGTTGCCAATGACCCAAGTTATGGCCTGGGCTCGTGATATTGAATCAAAGCATGTGCTGTTTCTGTTTGATAGCTGTTTTTCTGGCAGTGTGTTTAGCAGTAAAAACATTCCCTCTGTCGATGAACGCTACATCCGACAAGCCACCAGTCAGCCCGTGCGCCAATTCATTACCGCTGGTGGTGAGAAAGATGAAGTCCCTGCTAAAAGTACGTTTACACCTCTGCTGGTTAAAGCACTGCAAGGCGAGGGCGATTTAAACAAAGACGGTTACATTACCGGGTCTGAGCTTGGTGTTCACTTGGTTCAGCAAGTGCCGCGTTACGTAGATCAAACACCCCAATACGGCAAAATTCGAGACTACGCCCTGTCTCAAGGTGACTTTGTCTTTGTGCTTAACGACCAAGAAAAGAACTGGAGAACTGTTGAGAGTAATACAGAAGTGGTCGCTCAATTGCCCAGACGCTCAATCAACGAAAGCGAGATGGAGCTCAACATTGAGCTTGAACTCTGGAAAAGCGTTAAGCAGTTTGATGGTATAGAAGACTACAGGGCTTATTTGGAACAATACCCGAGTGGGAAATTTTCAGCTCTAGCCAAAAACAGAATTGGGTTGTTGCAGCGCATACAAGCCCCACCTGCCGAAAACTGGGAAACAGCGCCTGAAGTTGCTACAGAAGTCGTGTCTAAGCAAACGCTATCGAACGAAGCACGTCCAGGCACTACGCCTGTAACAGCTCACGAGCCTGACGTTTGGCTAGAGATAACCTCTCACAGTACAACCACTAAAAAGACAACCCAAAAAGACTTACCAGATGAAGAGTCTGGTTGGCAGCCAATCAAGTAGCAGCCCAATAGTTCCGAGCGTTCCGTTGATTCCAGCTTCCCCAATCCGCAGTTAGTGGAGATATCGCGCTCGCTTTAGTGATCGACTTCACGTCTGCCTTGCAGTGAAGTGAATTTGGCCCCAGCTCGGGACGAGAACCTTAGAACAATTCATAAGTAAGGATACGCTAAGATGAGCAACTATCAGGTCAGGAACAAGCGCGTTCTGCGCACGCTTGCAACGGGTGTGCTACTAGGATGTATAGCCTTGCCGTCGACAGCCTCTATCCCTATTACCGACCCGGTTTCAGCTCTTGAAGATGGCATGGAGCTATATGAAGACAAGCGCTATCATAATGCGCAAGACGCGTTAATCAATCTGTCTTTATCTGCTGCTTTTCGTCGGTTGGATGCAGCACAGAAAACGCTGGCTTACTCCCATATTGCGTATAGCATGATTAATCGCGGTGATGACATGGCCAGCGTCAAGTACATAGATAGCGCACTCAAGTATGCAAAGATGGAGTTCGGTGAGCGTTCAGTTACGTATTTGGATCACATGCATACAAAAGTGGTTGCTTTATATTGGGCCAACAAGCGTAATGATGCGGTGCGTGTTGCTCAAAAAATGGAATCTATTCTTGAGCGCATGGGCCGAGAAGAATACGCCGATGAAATTGGGGATGTTCAGTCAATGATTTCCCAATTAAAGCGAGTCAGCTTAAAAGAGTCGGAGCTGCCCACAGACTTAAGCGAGTTTTACACTCAGTGTGAAAGCATAACAGCTGATATCACCTTGGTTAGAGCAAATGCGATCATGGGTGATTTTCTGTTGGTTGGCGACAGTTTTAAACCGAGTTACAAACAATCAGATTATTTTAAAAATACCTATTTGGTAAAGGCCAAAGAATCCTCTAGTGACAGGCGCAATAGGATGATCTACCTACCAGATGATGAGCACTTACAGGATTGGTGTGTGGTGTACCGAGATGGGAAAAGTGTTGATCGTGCGGTTATTTCAAGTAAGTCCAGTCGATAGGTACGGCTGAAAATTGCTCTGGCTGATATTAATAAAAGACTTCTTAAGCGGCAATGCTGGTTCATATAGAAGTTGCCGTATTTTCTTGTTTGCGAATACCAACATAAATATCATTGGACCAGTGATGGTCTGAATTGCCAGGCTTTAGATTATTCTGTAGTTTCGATCGTAAAATGCAAATAAGGCCGGCCCGAAGGCCAGCCCAAAAAGCAAACGTTATCTTGGAGAGGAGAGGTTAACGTTTAAGGTCGATATTTTAGTCAACTATCTTAGTTAGACTTTCTTAGTTAGACTTTGTCGCGTGGTTGATTACCTGATCAACACCAGTGGCTGCAGCGGCTGTACGAAGTGCTGCATTCTTGTCAGCGGCGTCAGCAAAGCTACCAGTAATAGTGACTGTGCCGCCATTAACACTGGCAAATACGTTTGAGCCTGAGCCAAGAACCGAGTGCAAGTCCTGGTTCAGTTGACCTTGAGAAATCATGGCAGAAGCAGGGCCAGCAACAAGAGCAGTTAAAGCGATAGCAGCGGCGATAGTTTTGATTGAAGTTTTCATAGTAGTTGGTCTCTTTTTGTTAGTAGTTAAAGTTAATCAGTTAAGCTAGTAAATTAAGTTAATTTGTCTTAGTCGGTAACGCTGTATTGCGTCTCCATGGAAATAAGTATCGGGGACCAGGATTGCCGGGGTGTTGCCCGAAATTTACGCTTTTGTAAACTGGGCGAAAACGTGATCAGACGTGGGTTTCAGGAAAAAATACTTTGCGCAGGCTGGTCGCGTTGCACTACCAGGGAGTGCTTAGCGAAATGGTGTGTATTGCTAGTGAACGAAACCGAGGCGCACTTGCTGCGTAATAATTAGTATTTAATGATGCAGCGCTAGCGGCTTGTGCCGCGTTGGAATATCGAGTCGGATTATCGAGTTGGATTATCGAGTTGGATTATCGAATAGTAGATCGGATAAGACCGCGAGCTCAGCGAATCAAATCGGCCGAAGGTGTTTGAATGGTCTCTGCCGGCCCAACTATATCTTCCAGTGCCTGCCTTTCCAACGTGCCTGCGTGCACACCTACCAGCTCTCCACCTGGTTTAAACAGTAAGTAGGTAGGCGTGCCAAAAAATTCTCTGCCGGTTATTGCTTTGTATTCGGCTTCAAAGGAGTCGGTGCGTGGTACGTAGTTTTTGAAACGCAGTGGCTTGCTTTTAACGCGTTCGGCGACTTCAATAAGATGTTTATCTCCATCAGATGCCAGGCCTACAACCTGAGCGTTGCTCAGATAATGATCTTGATGGAAGCGATCGATGACCGGTTTTTGCGCCTCGCAAGCAACACAGTCAAGTGACCAAACCATAACAAGCGTCCACATATTGCTCTTGTGCAAGGCCTCCAGTGAGCTGCTTTTGCCACTGAGTTTGAGTAGCTCCATTGCATTAGCAGAACCCGACAGGCCGGCAACCAGTATGATCAGCGGTAAACCAAGCATACGAAAAGGTTTGAGGCGTGACATGCTGAGTAAACTTGTATTACTGACCAAAATTGTTCCGTGAAGCATTAGTTGTTAGCCCGCTTTAAGGCGTTTACGGCTTAATACTACCCCTCTACCGGGCAGATCTTTAATTCCGTGGCTGGAACCCCAGCAGCCTTCATCAAATATCTTACTTCCCGCTACGCCCAACAGCAGTAGCTCCTCTTTAACGCGTTCGGCTCGTCCTTCAGCTAGATATTGGTTTCCATTGTCTATGTCTGTATTGCCTTGACTACAACCCAGCACTGAAAAAATTTCCGATGCAGCATCGTAAGAAGAGGCTAGTTGCTTGATGAGGTTTTTGTTCTCGTTACCAAGACGCAGTGAATCGTTCGGGAATATCAGTATTTCAGTCACGACACCTTCGTAGTCTGTTAGTAGGTGTTCGAAGCTACTTTTATTTGAACCGAAGATGTTATTAAACGAACCAATCACATCGCTGGCAGCAGGCACCGTTACCAAGTCGTATTGTGGTACTGCTCGCCCGTTGACGCTGAACACTTTAATGGCAGGAACAGATTCAGATTTAACAACCACGTAGGAATTAGAACCCTGCAGTGTAGCTCCGCTGAATACCTGGTCTTCGAGCTCCAGCTCATCGTTGTTACCACTGACGCGCATCGGCGAGCTGGGTATCACTTTGGCGTCTTCGACGCGGTATTCTCTTTCTACGTAGTTTTCACCCACTTCTATACGGTACTGAGTTTTATAACCTTGTTCAGATTCTGAATTAATGGCGCGATAGCTGAGCAGGTTAGACCCTAAATCACCATCCACTGCTTGCTGACCATATCCCGCATCATCAATTGCTGCTAATAAAGCTTTTCCAAAAGGTGTTCTGGCTTCAGGGATTTGTAATGTGGTCACGATGGGGTACAAACCATCTAGCTGGGTCATTGCATTGACCAGATTGTTGGCAATCATTTGATTGTGTTCTGCCGTGAAGTTAGACAGAACCGAGTCGTTTAACAAGCCGCGCTGAGTCGCATCAGTCTTGCTGGAGCCGGTAGATTGACAACCGGACAAAAGTAGCAATGCTGCGATGATATAAAAGATTTTCATAATGCCTTCCTATGTTTCCTCGACGCGTACTCTCAGCGTTAAAATAACGGAGTTCTTCGGTAGTTCTTCACTGAACTCACTGCCGAAGCAACCATTCTCTCTCACACGCTCAATGGGTATTCCAGACACAAGCAGCTCATCAAATACGCGGCGCTGCCTATCCAGTGAATCCAACTCTGTTCCATCCCAGAGTAAGCTTTTGTTTGCCGCACATCCTGTTAGGCTTAGTCCGTGAAGTTCTGGGTCGAACTCTTGGAGTAGCTTTTTAATTGCCGTTTTATTAAACGCACCCAATATGTCGGTGTTCTGGGATGGGAATGGTAATACCACCTGCTTGTAAGCTGGCCAGTTTCTTACGTCCACACTGTTGTGGATTTTATTAGTGAACAGAGCGCGTGAGCGGGCTGCAATAAGAATACGCTGGTGCGATATTGAATCTTCGGTGGAGCGTTTGCTGTCAGGGGTAACGCGAACAAACCGCTTTTTATATTCAACAACTCGCCCAGTGGTATCAAAGAACTCTACACCACTGGGAAACATCATAACTTCAGCACTGCTGCGTCCTTGCTGCCTGAATAAATCGTCGTTCGGCGTTATTCGTTGAGGGCTTGTACCAGTAATATAGATCGGGGTTCGAGGCCAGATCTCGTCTCCTTCGGCCATAAACTCACGTGAGAGAGTGACGTCTCTTACCGTCACGTCATAGCGAATACGTTGGTCTTTACCTGTACCGCTTACTGCGCGGTTGTAGGTGAGATTGTTGTTGCCTATGTCGGAATCAACAATTTGAACTCCATAGCCACTGGATTTTAGTGTTTTGCTTAACGCCTGACCGAACTCAGTCGCTGCGCCACTTAGTTGAATGGTTGTGGCCCAGGGTGGAAACTCTGCTAACTGCATCATTGCACTGACCAAGTCGGTAGCGACCATTTCTGCTCGCTCTAGCCCAGGTGTTAAAGGCCCGGCGTTGATACGATTTGTTTCTTGCGCAGGTGTACCAGAGCTGGCGCATCCGCTTAAGTAAAGGCCTGTAAAAAGCGCCAATATACACATGCGGGAATGAGAGATTAATTTGTACAGATTGAACATGCTTTCCACCGTTAATCGCTCATCACACAGTAAAAAACGCTCGGTTATGTTGGCGAGATACTCTATGTAACGAACTCAGTACAAGATGATAATCGAGACAAACCTCAGTTGATACAGGCCTGGTACTCAATATCGCTAGTTGTATAAAGTTGTGTGGATTGCGTCACGATTGTGCGCGCATGTTGGTAAGACGGTGCCTAGACTAAAGTTTAGGTTGTCAGCTTGCGATAAAAATATATTCGCTTACAGCGTTTTTATTATTGGTGATTTTATGCGCCTGATTTCCAAAACTATAACGGTGCTTGACAGACACGACGTCAATATTGGACTTGTACTGCGCTAACAGCGCCAGCATTTCATCTTTGCTGGGCTCGGAGTTTGAAGAGTAGGACACCACTAGCGTGCTATTTTTGTACATTGAAAATAATTGATCAAACGCGCCGTAAGTGCCTTGTTTGGTACTAAACGGCGTTGGGTAGTTTTTAAACTTCTTTGTTTTAGTTTCCCACTGCATACTGACACCCTGCCAATCGCATGCGATGCCTTCTACAAAGTGATAACGCCGCACGTATTCATTATCAGAATGCGGACTGTAGTAGGGCGGATCAATGTATACGAGCTCTGGGGTAAAGTTGGTGTTGAGTGCGTCAGTCCTGTAAGCACGGTTTTGTTGATTGTTATCAAACACAGCTTCGTTGATGGCATTTACCGCTGTTAAAAAATGATCAGCTAACGAGGTTTTTAAGTCTTTGCGGCCATCATCATATCGTTGTCCAACGTAGGTGAATATGCCTCTGGCACGTTTTTTAAAACAGGCTCTTACCAATGCCGACACGGCAATGGCCTTTTCATAGGGGTCGTCTATCTGTTTTATATTTGCCCTGACTGTATCGATCAGCTGGTTTTCCTTGTCGGTAAAATATAAACCGGCAAAATTATTTTCAACGAATTTATCAGACGAAGCGCAAGGTTTTAGCAGCTCTTTTACGGTATCTATATCCAGTGTCACATGATTGTTTTCAATAAGTGCTTTGCTGTATTTCGCAGGGAAAGCCATGTAATCATTGCTGATCACCTGTTTTCCTTCGCACTTAAGCATGTAGGAAACCACACCAGAGCCGGAGAACAAGTCCAGAACACTGTTGCAGGGCTGCGATAAAATAGCGTCTCTTATGGGGGCAATAAGTTTGTTCTTTGATCCCATGAAGCGCGTCGGTGGAAATTTACTGTGTTGCTCGGTGGAGTCCAGGCATCTGAGGCCCAGGTTTAACTGGTTTGCGCTTTGCGGCATTTGAACCGTTGAAACAGCGCGCTCAGCGATTAAGCCTTTAGCAGCGAACACGTTGTTAGGCTTTACAGTAACAATGACATCTTCACCAGCACGCTTAGCACCTTGACTGTTTATGTTTCGCCTGGTGTCGATAACGTCGAGTTTGTAGTGAGAGTACAGCTCAAGAACCAGCTCGCAATTGGAGTTGGTCAATAGCACGTGGCAACCAAGATCGCGTAGCCTTGCGACCTCTTGGGCCAGTTCGATATGGTCTTGCTCTACAAATTGCTCTTTGGTGTAGCGCTTAAAATCACTGTACTTGGACACAGGCACGTAGGGTGGGTCTAAAAACACAAAGTCACCCACTTTGGCATGTTTGCGCAACACTGATTTGTAATCAGCAGCTAATACAGTGGCACCAGCAAGGAGTTGTGCAGCTTTGCGTAAAGTGGGTTCGTCGCAAAAATTGGGATTAACATACTTGCCGTAGGGCACATTAAACTGTCCCTTTTTATTTACCC
>CALHOI010000076.1 GCA_938035525.1 uncultured Granulosicoccaceae bacterium | reverse complement strand
AGGCTTACCGGGTTCTGCGCTGATCAGTGCGTTAATACCCACCCCACCCACAAAGCGGTGATTTGGCCAAAGGCTCTCCACCACAACGGTGCCAACCTGCACGCCTGCAAATTGCTTGGCTTCGATATGCACCTGTCCCAGGTCGTTACCCAAGGTCACCATTTGTTTGTCGGCCAACCCGTAACGTTTCAGGTCTTCTGGGTGCACCAATACAAACGGTTGCTTTTCCATCCGAACCGATGTGGCTGTTTCGGTGAAACTGGTGTTTAAAAACTGTCTGGCAGGGGCCGTGACCAAACGCAACGGGTATTGCTCGCTGGCCTTGTCTATCACGTCCCAATGATCTGGCAAGTCTGGCATGCCATTGGTGTGCTTACCTTGCAATGACCAGTCAGGGGAAAAATGAAAACGCTTATCGTGCGTATCAAAACCATTGATAAAATTTGCCGTAGCAAAGTCGGGGGCAAAATCGAACCCGCCGGTTTTTTCCAGTTCATCAACGCCACTGAGATGGCTGGCTTTTAAGGTTGCATCAATGAGTGCTCGTTCACTCATGTCTGATGCCGGGTGCGACAGGCCCAGTCGTTTAAACAGAGCCGCTAATACGTCGTGGTTGCTGCGACACTCGCCGGGAACATCAATAAGCTTTGGACCTAATTGCAGGTGTGTATGGCCACTGGCCGAGTATAAATCGTCATGTTCAAGAAACATGGTGGCAGGCAAAACAAGATCAGCCCAACGGGCGGTGTCAGTCATAAACTGCTCATGCACCACCGTAAACAAGTCGTCGCGCGCCAAGCCTTTAAGCACCTGATTGGTATCTGGTGCAACCACCGCCGGGTTGGTGTTTTGAATAAACAAGGCTTTGACTTCCGGGCCGCCCTGCAAATCGTCTTCGTTACCGCACAGTATCGGGCCAATACGCGATTGATCAAGCACACGGGTGTGATCATGCGCTACATCCAATCCGTTAATCAGCGTTTTGTCCAAGGCGTAAATGTCACTTTGGTTGTACAAGGCACCGCCGCCCTCTTCCAGCCAGGCCCCAGTAACAGAGGGTAAGCACGTGGCGGCGTGCATGTTGGTTGCACCGTTTCGTGAACGCGAAAATCCAAACCCAACGCGTATAAAGCTTTTTTTAGTGCTGCCGTACAGTCTGGCAAATGACACTATGTCGTCTTCGCTCAGGCCAGTGATTTTTGCAGCCCATGCCGGGGTTTTACTGAGGTAGTGTTGTTCTATGTCGCTGTTAAAGTCTGTGTGCTTCGCCAAGTAGTCGCGATCTGCCAGCCCTTCGCTTAGCAACACATTAACAACCGCACAAGCAAGCGCGCCATCGGTACCCGGCTTTAACATTAAATGCAGATCAGCCTTATCGGCCGTTTTGGTTTTGTACGGGTCAATGACAACAAGCTTGGCATTGGACTCTCTTTTCGCTTGCGCCAAATGATGCATGACATTCACTTGGGTACTCACCGGGTTACCACCCCAGATAACCACCAGTTCGCTTAGGTGCATCAGTCGGGCATCAGACCCACGCTTGCTGCCCACACCGGCTTTCCAGCCTGCGTCTGCCAGGGTCACGCAGAAGGTTGCATGTTGACGTGACGTACCCAGGCAATGTCGCAAGCGATTTATGCCATCGCGCTGCACCCAACCCATGGTGCCGGCATAGTGGTAAGGCCAGATAGCTTCTGCACCATCGTTGTCAATAATGTGTTGAAATTTTGTTGCGATGGTGTCGAGTGCTTCATCCCAACTGACACGCTCAAATTCGGAAACACCCACACCGCGTTTACCGACTCTTTTAAGCGGATACATAACTCGGTCAGGATGATGAACTCTTTCAGCGTAGCGCGAGACTTTTGCGCAAATCACGCCAGCGGTGTAGCTGTGCGATTTGGTGCCGTAGACTTTACCAATGGTGTTGCGATCAAGCACTTCAACATCAAGTGAACAAGTACTCGGGCAATCGTGGGGGCAAACTGATCGTTTTTTGACACTCATGATTCGCTGCAATCGCTGTTCTTTTTTGGCATCCGTTAGAGTCTACAGAACCTGTGTGGTAACGACACAACTCCCAGGGCACGATTATTAACAGTTTATCGAGTGTGAACAAATCCACAAGTTTCGCACAATGACATCGTCAGTGTACGTAAGCTGCTATGAAATGGGCGTTTTTCAACAAACTGGCCGCTACCCCTTTGGTAGATTACGATTCGGAGTAATCCACACCCAATTGTATTCGACAGCAGGTTCTCCACGTAAAATAATGCCATGACCAGATTATCGATAACACTCGCAATAGCCTTGCTGCTGTCTGCCTGCAACGACAGTGGCGTGGTGGTTGGCGACGGCTCAACCGGCGGCAATCAAAACCCCGGCACCTCAGGCACAACTTCAGGCACAACTGGAGGCACAGCAACCACCGGCGGGACTGGCACAACCGGAGGTACCGCAACCACCGGTGGCGAACAGGTGGTTACCGGCACTGGCGACCCAATCGCAACAACAGCAGCCTCTAACCTCGACCCAGCTGACGTGGATGCAGCGCGATTTTTAAATCAAGCCACCTTTGGCGCTACCGAACAAAGTATTGCCGAGTTTCGACAGTTTAGTTCGAAGCTGGCGTGGATTGATGCGCAAATAAATTTACCCGTGTCCCTGACTCTGCCCTACACACTGGAAAACAGTAATGGCAGTCGTCGCGAGCCACGACACGAAGTCTGGATAAACAACGTACTGGACGAACCCGATCAACTTCGACAACGTGTGGCCTTTGCGCTAAGCCAAATTTTTGTGGTCTCCGATCAAGACCGGGCGCTGGGCAACGCGCAGTACGGCATGAGCGACTACTACGACATGCTCTCGCGCAATGCCTTTGTTAATTTTAGAACCTTGCTCGAAGACGTCACATTGCACCCGGTGATGGGTGTGTACCTGAGTATGGTCCGCAACGAAAAAGCGGACTTTGAAAACAACATTCGACCCGACGAAAATTTTGCACGCGAAGTGTTGCAGCTATTTTCGATTGGTCTGTTTGAATTAGACAACCAGGGTCAAGTGATTAATCCCACTAATCCAACGCCCACTTACTCGCAACAAACTATAGAAGAATTTGCGCGTGTATTCACTGGCTGGGAATACCCGGTGTCGCGCTTTTGGGGTGATACCAATCTGGTTGCAGGTTCATTTCAAGGTCGCATGGTGCCGGTTGAAGAGTTTCATGATAACGGCAGCAAGACCCTGCTTAACGGCCAGGTAGTGCCAGCCGGTTTAAGCACAGCGCAAGACATGCAACGTGCGTTGGATATTATTTTTAACCACTCAAACGTGGGGCCTTTTATATCCAAGCAACTGATTCAACGATTGGTGACCAGTAACCCCTCGCCCGCCTACGTTGGTCGGGTAAGCGCGGTGTTCGCAAACAACGGCAATGGTGTGCGCGGTGACCTGGAAGCGGTTATTAAAGCCATTTTATTAGACAACGAAGCGCAACAAGGCGTTGCAGCTAATCCTGAGTTTGGCAAAATCCGCGAACCCAATATTAAGTTAACCCACTACTGGCGAGCACTGGAAGCCTACACCGGCCCCGAAGCCAATGGCATACACAGAACGGCAGACTTCAGCACTAATCGACTGGACGAAATGGGTGGCCAGGCTGTTATGAAGTCCAGAAGCGTGTTTAATTTTTACTTGCCCGATAACAAACTCAGACCCGGTGGCGAACTGTTAGCTCCCGAGATGCAAAATATGTCGGAAGCGTTTATTGCGGCAACCCATATAAATTATCATCACATGGTTTATCGGTTTCATAACCGTGCCGATTTAAACGATGATAATCCACGAGTCACACTAACAGACCTTGAAGGACTGGCCACACTCTCAGGTAATCCGGATGAACTACTGGATTGGTACAACCTGGTGTTCTTTGCCGGTGACATGCCAGACAGCATGCGCGTCACCCTGTTTGATTACATGCAAACCTTACCTAACAATGACAGCGGGCGTTTTGCACGAGCGCAAGACACCTTGTTCATGGTGATGGTATCCCCAGCTTTTAACATACAGCGTTAATCAAGCGGCGTTATAAATTCAGCGATACGTTGAGCAATAAGCTCAACAATAAAAGAGAAAGTAATCATGAGAAGCTCTGTAGATCGCAATAGGCGAAAACTGTTAAAGCAACTGGCCGCATTACCTTTGGCCAGTGGCGTATCGCTAATGGCAGGTGGTCAGGCACACGCCCAGGCATGCAGTACCGGTAAATCGCTGGTATGCATCTTTCTCGCTGGCGGTGCAGACTCCTTTAACATGTTTGTACCAGGCGACGGTAACTACGATACCTACCGACAAACACGCGGCGACTTAGCCGTTGACGAATCCACACTGCTTGAAGTCAGCGACGCAGCACAAGGGCGTTTTGGTTTTAACGAACTACTCCCCAGCCTGTCAGATTTATACAAAGAGAATCGTCTGGCAGTGGTGGCAAACACCGGCACGTTGATACGACCAACATCAAAAGCCGACTACCTAAACACCAATTTTTTACCCGAGTCTTTGTTTGCCCACAATACACAACAAAAGCTATGGCAAACCGGTGCGGGCATTGTCAGCGGCAGCAGTTCTTTTGGTTGGGGTGGCGCTATTGGTGATCACGCGGCCAACTGCAATGGCAACATCAGCATTGCACCCTCGTTCTCCATTGCTGGTAACGCCGATTGGTTAACGTCGGCAAACAATAACTACATAAGCCTTAATGCCGATGTCGCAGTAGAGCGCATGTACGGGTACGACAACTTATCCGACTGGATTCCAGGTTCGCGTTTAAACCGCATCGGGCCTACCTTAGAAAGCCTGATTGCGCAGGGCCAAGACGCCCGAGACGCCGCCATGCTGAATGAAGTGTCCAGCGCAGTGTCGCGTGCAACTTCATCTACCGCCGCATTACACACAGCGTTACTGGAAAACCCACTATCGCAAATGCAGTACGACAGCAGAAACAAACTGGCCTCACAGCTGCACTTAGTGGCACGACTCATCGCATCGCGCGAGCAGCTGGGCATGAACCAGCAAGTGTTCTTTGTATTAATGGGCGGTTGGGATACGCATTCAGATCAAAACGAGCGTGCACCATCACTGTTCCGAGCATTCAATGAAGCCATCACGGCTTTCCAATCCACCATTGATGATATTAACCAGTCTTCATCGGTCACCAGCTTTACCGCATCAGACTTCGGACGCACCCTTACTAGTAATGGTAACGGCACCGATCACGGATGGGGTGGGCATAACTTTGTATTTGGTGATGCAGTTGACGGTGGTCAGGTGTACGGTCAAATGCCAAGCTATGCCGACTTTAACAACCCAGACGATGCAGGTGATCGCGACGGCAACTTTGCCGGACGCTTGATACCGCAGATTTCGGTTAACCAGTACGCGGCCACCTTGGCGCGCTGGATGGGAGTGAGTGAGTCAGCATTGACCTCAGCGTTGCCAGACTTGGCAAACTTTACGCAAAAGGATTTGGGGTTTTTCCGAACTTAATACTTCGATGTTTTACTCAGGTGTCCCACATAACATTAGCACCGGATGCGGCGGCGGCTTCCAATAGCTCCAGCAAAGGCACAGCGCGTGTGGCCAAGGCAACCCGGCTGGTTCTGTCGTCCTCATCATTGGAACCATTATTGGCATCCGTTCCCTCGCCTGTGTCAGTTGGTTGATCAGCCAGGGCGCTTTTTAACTTTTCCATGGCTGGCGCAACATCATCGGCCATAATTGCGCCTGGCACATTGCCACTTTGCCCCATCAGCTTTAACAATGCTTCGGCTGCGTCACCAAACATAGTAATGTCTGCATACGCAGTTGTCTTAAATGTTACCAACACCTTGTTGACCTCTTCGAGTTGATTACGGCTACAATCTGCGCAAATCGCAGGACAGGCCTATGGCAGACTTTAACACACACGTTTTTACAGCGGCGGCAGTGGCCAGTTTTGGTGCAACCATATGCACAAAGCTGCTTAATCTTCCTGTATCCACCGCGTTACTGCTGAGCGTGGGGGGCGCCATTGGCGGCGTACTGCCCGACATAGACCTTAAGTACTCCGTACCCAGTAAAATCTTGTTTTCGGTGTTCGGCGCCATTGCCGCTGTTGCCTGGATGTTTGCGCGACTGGAAGATTTCACGGTTTTAGAACTGTGGGTTCTGGCGATTGCAATATTTCTATTGGTGCGTTATCCCATCTGGGCGCTGTTTCATCAATTTACCGTGCACCGAGGCTCGCTGCATTCTATTGCTGCCACGTTTATGTTTGCCATACTCACCGCTGTAGTTGGCGAACACGTCTTACACTTACAAAGTGAAACCAGTTGGTTGCTTTCAGGTTTTGTGTTTGTTGGGGTGCTTATTCATTTACTGCTTGATGAAATTTACAGCGTTGATTTTGTGGGCGCGCGTATTAAACGATCATTTGGCAGCGCGTTAAAACTGCTGGACATGCAACGCGTTGCAGCAAGCAGTTTGATTTTGTTTATAAGTATGGTTGCCTGGTTCTGGACGCCTTCGACAACAGAACTTATTGCGCTTTGGTCGCAAAACAAACCAGACTGGTTACAACTGTTGTTGCCCAATTACCTTATTGAAGCAGGAATGAAAGCGACCGATTCTCGGTGAGTGTTCGATGCACGGAGGCGGAACCTACCGCTTCATCAACAGCCGACAATGTTGAGCTTCAGTGTGTGACGTAGAAATGCGAACCACGCCGCCGTGTCGATTATGAACATGCAGATTTGGACC
>CALHOI010000075.1 GCA_938035525.1 uncultured Granulosicoccaceae bacterium | reverse complement strand
GGCGAATACCACGCCTACCGGATGTAATCGCCCCAGAAACGCAACAATAATGGCCGTAAATCCGTAGCCAGGAGAGATAGTTGGCAGCAGCTGACCAATGGGCCCGGCAACTTCAAACAAACCAGCGCAACCCGCGGCTGCACCACAGAACAACAATGAAAACCACACCAGGCGTTTTTGCACAAAACCGGCATGAAGTCCGGCGCGCGGCGCACTACCGTTTACTTTTAAAGCAAAGCCCAATACCGTTCTTGATAACAGAACCCAGGTAACAACGACCAACAACAGAGCAACCAAGGCACCTATGTGTAAACGGGTACCTTCCATAATGACCGGCAAGGTTGCTGCGGCGTGGAAAAGTCTGGATTCTGGAAAATTAAATCCATCGGGGTCTCGCAACGGACCATGTACGAGCATACTCAGCAGCAAAGCAGCGATGTAAGTTAGCATCAAGCTGGTCAAAATTTCGTTGGCGTTAAACCTTGTACGTAACAAAGCCGGAATAGCTGCCCACAACATGCCACCTGTAATGCCGGCCAAAATCATTAACGGCAACACGAACCAGGCTTCTATGTCATAGAAATACAAAGCCACAGCCCCACCGCAAATACCACCGAGTATGAGTTGACCCTCGGCACCGATGTTCCAGACATTAGCGCGATAACCAATGGACAGAGCCACAGCGATCATAATGAGTGGTGCGGCTTTAACACCCAGCTCGGACAAGCCATACAAGCTGCTAACGGGTTCAATAAAAAAAGCATAAAACGCCTGACCAACCGGCACACCCAAAATGGCAAACAACAATAATCCAGCCAGCAATGTAACCAGTAACGCAATCAACGGCGCGCAATAGCCCATTAGCTTTGACGGTTCTGCGCGAGCTTGCAAGCTGATCATACAACTGCTCCGGTTTCTAAAGACGCACCACCCATGAGTGTCCCTAACTGCTGCACGCTTAGTTCGCTGGTTGGATACACCTTTGACAAACTGCCCGCGCACAACGCGGCAATACGATCACTGATTAACATGAGCTCGTCAAGATCTTGAGAGATGACCAGTACTGCTGCACCCTGATCTGCCATTGCTTGAATGGATTGGTGTATGAGTGCTGCAGCCCCTGCGTCAACACCCCACGTTGGCTGCGACACCACAAACACACTGGGTTGCTGTTCGATTTCACGACCAACGATAAATTTTTGCAGATTACCACCAGACAAACTATTTGCCAGCGATTGGGGGCCATTGCAATGCACATTGAACTGATCAATAACCTGCTTTGTAAAACGTTTGCTTTTACCATGACTGATAAAACCACCAGTGCGCATATTGGTACGATGATGTGCTGTTAAAAACGCGTTTTCTGCCAACGACATACCGGGAACAGACGCGTGACCCAAGCGTTCTTCCGGCACACAGCACAACCCCAGTGCACGCCTGGCACCAGGAGGCAAAGTACCCACTGGCTGGTTATCAATGGTGAGATCTTGGGCGCGCGAAAGCAAAGCTTCGCCAGAGATGACCTGCATTAATTCATCTTGGCCGTTACCAGCCACACCAGCAATACCAACAATTTCTCCAGCATTAACACTGAGCTCAATACTGTTAAGAGGAACACCATGCTGCTCTTCGGCCTTTAATGAAACACAGCGCAACGCTAACTTGACGTTATTCGTGGGGGCTCGCTCTACTCTGGTGACGGACGTGACTTCATTACCCATCATCAAAGCTGCAAGACTGCTAACGCTCTGAGTAGTTGGGTCGGTAGTAGCCACACGTTTGCCACCACGCAAAATAGTTGCCTCACTGCATAAGGCTTTTATTTCGTTTAACTTGTGGCTGATATACAAAATAGCCATGCCTTCGTTCGCAAGCCGTCGCAGTGTTTTGAATAAGTCATCGACTTCTTGTGGTGTTAACACCGAAGTGGGTTCATCCATTATCAATAATTTTGGCGACTGCAACAAGCAACGAACTATTTCTATGCGCTGCCTTTCACCTACCGATAAACTGTACACATCGCGATCGGGGTCCAACAGCAATCCGTAGCGACTGGATACATCAATAATTTTTTGATGCAACTCTTTGTTGGCATCGACGCCCATACCCAGGGCTATATTTTCAACGACAGTCAGTGAGTCGAATAAAGAAAAATGCTGAAACACCAACGCTATACCAAGCTCTCTGGCCTGCGCCGGGCTTTCAATGGACACTGACTGACCTTGCCACGCTATGTGGCCAGCATCAATACGTAACAGGCCATAAAGGATTTTAACAAGGGTGCTTTTGCCAGCACCATTTTCACCCAGCAAGGCATGAATACGACCCGAGAATATTTTAAGATCGATAGCATCGTTGGCGAGGGTTCCCGGGTAGGACTTTGTAATGCCCTGCATTTCCACGAGTGCCGTCTCATGGGGGTTGGATTGTATGCTCATGACACTCTGTTCGATGTGGCTAGCTTGCAGTTTACCCAATTTAGATGCCCAACCAAACAACTCAAAGCGAGCTTCTTTGGCTACAATCTTGTTTCAGCTTCACTTTTAGCTCAACTTTTAGCTTAACTTTCAGCTTCACTTAAAGCCTATGTCATCGCCAGTACATGCATTTTGGGGCAGTTTTTTACACTGCCTGGGCGAACCATCGAAATCGCACGCCAATCAACCGGATGAAACCGCAGCGGAGTATATCGCCGATGGCGTTATGCTGGTTGAAAACGGCACGATACTCTCGCTCCAATCGGCTGATTCAGCCAAGCTACCTGACGACCTTATAGAGCATGACCTGCGCGGTAAACTCATTGTGCCAGGCTTCGTGGACACGCATGTTCACTATCCA
>CALHOI010000074.1 GCA_938035525.1 uncultured Granulosicoccaceae bacterium | reverse complement strand
GGCTATTTACGAGAAAATCAGAGCCCAACAAGACAAAGTACTGGCCGCAGGAATATCTGATCATCGTGAGCTGTATTCTTAAACCGCTTGGCTGTTATTGAAACCCAGGCTCATATTAAACAAGCCAACTTTATAACAGCGTGCCAGCCAAACTAAACGAGTTATCCCTGCAGGCTTTTGGAATGGGTCTGTTAGCCGCGTTTGTCGGGTATGCTGCATCGGCTACTATTGTGCTTGCCGGACTCACAGCCGCTGGCGCAAGTTCAGCACAAGCGGCAACAGGTTTGTTTTTCGCCAGCCTTGCAATGGGTATTTGCAGCATCATGTTGGCCTGGACAACCAATGCCCCTGCAGCTGTTGCCTGGTCTACTCCGGGAGCCGCATTACTTGTTTCAGCACCACTACTTCCCAATGGGTTTGCCGAAGCAACGGGAGCGTTTATCGGGTGTGCCGTGTTGCTGTTACTGACCGGCCTGTTACCCATGCTAAACCGCGCTGTAGCCAGCATACCCAAGCCTATCGCCAATGCTTTACTGGCAGGAGTGTTGCTGAAACTGTGCTTAGCGCCAGCACTTACTCTGGGGGTTAGCCCGTTTTTGGTTCTACCCATCATCGCTGCATGGCTTATGGGTATGTTGTGGCACAAACTCGCCGCAATGCCTTTTGCCGTGGTCAGTTTTTTTATTGTTCTTGGCGTGTACTTATCGCTGGGTGATACAACAGCATCGCTAAGCCCACGTTGGTTGCCCGATATTGAATTCATCACACCGGTATTCAGCGTCCAGGCATTTATCTCCGTTGCGATTCCTTTATACCTTGTCACTATGGCAGGCCAGAATATACCTGGCTTTGCGGTACTCGAATTAAACGGCTACAAAGCCAATCGACCGCCACTGCTCACCAGCACAGGAGCAGCCAGCTTGCTTGCGTCTCCATTTGGATCAATACCGGTTAATATGTCTGCTATTACGGCTGCGATGATGTGCGGCGAAGACGCTGGTAAACACAAAGAACAACGCTATTGGGCGGTGATCGTTTGCGGTATCACATACATTATTCTGGCCTTTGCAGCCGAACCGTTCACACAGCTTGCCAGTGTTGCACCTGAAGGACTGATTGCAAGCGTAGCAGGACTCGCGCTGATACCAGCATTGGTTGCATCATTATCTGCCGCATTCACCAATCACAATAGACCAGAAGCACCCGCATTCACTTTTCTGTTAACGGCCAGCGGCATGACCTTACTTGGCGTCAGCGGTGCTTTCTGGGGCATTGCTATTGGTTTACTGATATGGAAAGTCACCAGTAACCGCAAATAACAAGTTTAATTTTATTCGGATACAGCGAAACGAGCCAGAAAATCCACATCTGGCTCAACTCCCAAACCCAACCCTGTGGGTACCGTTGCATACCCTTGTTGACGTTTCACCTGAGACTGAATATCCAGTGGCTCAAGCAATAGCTCATCCCTGAATGTGTTGTGGGTGGTGTCAAATTCCAGCATAGGCTGGTTCGGGAACAGGCCTCCGGGTAACGGTGGCATAGCGGAGAGCAAATGCAAATTGGTGGCAATGGCTATGGCTGAGCCCCACACATGGTTTACCACCGGCACAAAGTGCGTGTGTGCCAGGTTCATGACTTTGATAAATTCGCTGATACCACCCAGCGCGCAGACTTCTGGTTGAGCAATATCAATGCAACGTTTTTCAAGTAAGTGTCGCCAGCCCCAACGAGTAAATTCTGCTTCACCACCAGCGATAGGTGTGTTCAGTTTTGTCCTTAGCTCTGTGTACCCGTCTTGATCTTCCGGCGCGACGGGTTCTTCAAACCACGCCGCCTGTAAATCATCTAGAGCTCGTCCAACTTTGAGTGCATCACTCGTGGTGTAACAATGATTGGCATCAACCATAAACGGGTAATCGTCTCCCACGCTGGCTCTTACCGCTTCGGCTAATTGAATGTCTTGTTTGACACCCAGGCCGACTTTCATTTTTGTTGCCAGAAATCCTGCTTCTTTAATGGCAGCCGCTTCTTCTTTAAAACGGGACAAATGGCTTGGTAAATCTTCACGACACAGCATCATGCCGTACCCATAAACCGGTATCTGGGTTTGAAACGGGCCACCTAGTAACTTATTTAACGGCAGGCCGGCAATTTTTCCGGCCAAATCCCACAAGGCGATATCAACACCTGATAACGCTTGTATTGGCATGCCTTTTTGTCCGTGGTCCCGCAGCAAGTTGTAAACCTGGTGCCAGATGACTTCGCGTTGCACGGGGTCGCGTCCCAACACGATAGGTTGAATGACCTTTTCGACTATGGCTTTATTTGCCAGAGCAACATTGCCTGGACCAAAGCACTCACCCCATCCAGTAAGCCCTTCATCAGTGGAAACTTCAACAATGTGCGCTGATCGATGCTGGTAGTACTGTTGTGAATAACCTAATTCGCTTGGTAGCTCGTAACGCAGCACATGGCTTTTAATGCGTGTAATTTTCATGGTTTACCTTCTTTGCAAAGCGATGTTTTTACTCACAATTGTAAGGTAGCATACGCACATGCCAGACAAGCAAAACAACCATCATCGTACACCGGATTTCTGGGTTGCCGTGGACTGGGGCACATCTTCGTTGCGATGTTGGGCCATGCAGAAAAACGTACCAACTGAGTTTGCCGAGTCTAATAAAGGCATGAGCAAACTAAAACCCGATGAATTTGAACCGGCCTTGCTTGAACTCATAGACAAGTGGTTACCCGCCAATCAAAAAACCTCAATGATTGCCTGCGGCATGGTCGGGGCAAAACAAGGCTGGATAGAAGCACCTTACATGAGCGTTCCGTGTTATCCGCCGTCGATTGAAAGTTCAGTTGTAGCACCAACGAAAGACGCACGTATTAAGCTGTCTATTTTACCGGGCCTTTGCCAGGCCTCACCGGCCGATGTCATGCGCGGGGAAGAAACGCTGATCGCCGGTCTATTGGTTGATAATGCAAAGTTTAGTGGCACGGTTTGCTTGCCCGGCACGCACTGCAAGTGGGTGAATATTGTTGAAGGCAAAATTCAGCAGTTCACCACAGTAATAACAGGCGAGTTGTTTGAATTACTATCGACTCAATCGGTACTGCGCTTTAACGTCGGCGTTACACCCACTGCTGATACTCAACACCCATTCAATCAGGTATTTTTATCTACCGTCAACGAATTTGCCAGCGCACCCTTTAACCTAAGCAGTGCATTGTTTTCCATTCGTGCCATGGGATTGCTAGAAAACACACCGTCTATTGAAAGCACTGCTCGCTTATCAGGCTTGCTCATTGCCGCCGATGTCAACTCAATGCGCCATCTCTGGCAAAATACCACCTGCATTATTGTAGGCAAGCCTGCGCTGGCCGACCTGTATCAACTGGCCATTCAATGCCTGGCTGATTCCTCAGCAACAAATACCAACACACAAATTAAACACATGGGCGATTTGGTTTTAAAAGGACTAAGCCAGCACGCACAACAAGCAGGAGCGGCGCAATGACGTCTAACAGTTCTTCTGGAAAATCAAGAGAGCTTATTGCAATCTTGCGCGGCATAAATCCAACGGAATGTGTTGAGTATGCAAGCGCGCTTATTGCGGCCGGCATAACTCAAATAGAGGTGCCATTAAATTCCCCTGATGCCATCAAAAGCATCCAACTGTTGTCCAATTCGTTTGCACAGCAGGCACTGATTGGCGCTGGCACGGTATTAAGTGTGCAACAGGTTAACGATGTTGCCAATGCTGGTGGCAAAATGATTGTATCGCCTAACTTTAACGCTAATGTTGTTAAGGCTACGGTTGACCACAATTTAATAAGCCTACCGGGCGTCATGACACCAAGCGAGGCATTTTCAGCACTCGATGCAGGCGCTTCGGGCATAAAGTTGTTTCCATCATTCCTGGTTGGCTTAGATGGCTATGCCGCCATGCAAGCAGTGCTGCCCAAGTGCACGAAAGCTTATGTTGTCGGTGGTGTTGCGGCGGCTCCCAGCCCACACCCAACGCTGGCACAGTGGATTAACGCTGGCGCTACCGGCTTTGGTATTGGCTCGTGGCTTTATCAACCTGGAAGAGACATAAAAGATTTATCAGAACGTGCGGCACAACTGGTTCAGGAATATGATGAAGTCTGAACAGGCCAAATCCGGATAACTGAAATGTCTT
>CALHOI010000073.1 GCA_938035525.1 uncultured Granulosicoccaceae bacterium | reverse complement strand
TTTCGGGTGCTAAACAACAAAACCATTGCCATACCCGACAGGCGCGGCAATAACCGGCTGGACACGTTGCGTAATATTGTGAACGACTCACGAGTGGCACTGTTGTTTTTGCTACCTGGCGTTAACGAATGTCTACGCATTAATGGGAACGCCGTGCTGACGACAGATGAAGATTTATGCACCAGTTTTGCCGTCAACGGAAAACCCGTTGTCAGTGTGGTGGTGGTAACCATCAACGCTGTGTACTTTCAGTGTGCCCGAGCTATAGTTCGATCTGGATTATGGAATGAGAACAGCAAGATTGACGTCAAGGATGTACCGTCTGCAGGTGAAATGATCAAGTCTGGTATGAGCGGCTTTGACTCTGGTGAGTATGATGAAGCCCAACCAAAGCGAATTCAGGACACGCTGTATTAAACGAGGTTACAGCAGTGCCCGACCAGCAAGTTGTTGATACAAATAGGCAAGTAATTGCGACTATACCGTCTGGCACCCTTCGCCATTAAAAGCTATGGTACTTTGTCAAACAAGGGCGCTAGGGGCATTACTTTGACCATACTCCCCAAGCAACCAATTAACTATGGCCTGATATGAGTCTGCTTAAAACATCCACTGACTGGGCGAAAACCGAAGTTTTCTCAACTTCTTTTATTTGATTTGGTTTTTTGGCCCTTCTTTTTATGCTATACCGCTAAATCTTTTTCTAGGTTAATACGTGAGGAATTTTGTCTAAATTGACGAATACATAATTGACACCCATTCAATTGCTATGGCTTGCACTCATCACAAAGTAAGACCAATGCTCGGCACACTGAGTGTCCCACAAGGGCATTGTGGACACTGCTTATGAATTAATAATAGTTAAGTGGCTAATATACAATTCGTTCTACAGCGCAAAGTATTCCTCCTGCTTTAAACACTAGCTCCATCAAACTAGAATTCAGCAGCGCGTAGAAAATACATAAAGCCTTCTAATTTCTTCCCATCATCTTTCTGAACAATTACAGGTAGAATTCCACCGAGTTCAGGACTTGGTGTGTTTATGATGATTTTATGTCCGCTAAGAACCTTGCCCTCTCTAACTATTTTTTTGCAATTAGAACTGTCCGAAGTGTCCTGCATATTTCTGAATGCTTCATAAGTAGGGCAAACATACTCCAAATAATTTACTGGTTTGTGTGCCGAGCAACCAATCAAAAGCAATAGCGCAATAAATTTACTATACCTCATCGTGCTATCTCGTCTCTGAGTATCAGTAAAACCGGTATATTCTCACTTAGAATAACTATATAGCATGATCTAAAACACAATAAATCTTATTATATTAAAGACCATGCCACATCTAATCATAATATATTTATCGGAATTGGTATATTTCCTCAGCTAACGACACATTGTTAGTCTTTTGAAAACTATTTATAGGCGTAGGAATTAAATTTCTGGGATCGACCCTCCAGCCCAGTTGGTAGCTACCGTATGGAAAGTTACTTGATCGATTTGGAACATTGAAATGTTGCATGCTCTCTTTATGCTGCCCTCTATATAAAAATCCTAGATTAACGCGCTTCAATCGTACTTCTTTATTCGTTGCTGTATTTCTAAGAAACACATCGATCTGCATATCTTCTCGTTTGCCACCCAAGTTATACACAGTTAATGGAGCAAATAGCGATTGGCCTGGGCGTATCTCACTACCTTGTGGAACCTTCTTATACCTATCTCGATACAGCACATGCTTTTTACCAGTATTTGTCTTCTTTGCATCAGTTGAGCAACAACCCCATCGAGAAATTGCGAGGTCTCTTCTGTCAAATGCTCCGCTCCCGGCTGATAGATATGAAGAAGACTATGTTGAGCTGGAGACTGGTTGCCCAATTTGTGCTGGATGGTTTTTGGCGAAACCGAATTACAGTCTGGACGAAATAAAGCTAGTTGCAATTGGGTGTCCGGATTGTGGTTTTGTTTCTGACGATGAAGACATATGTAGAATTTTTTGTACAAATGAGCTCAAATCTAAAGATCGAACGGTCATTAAAGAAAATATCAACCAATGGTATGAAGCTGTGCAGGAAGCTGACAGGCTTAGTATGCGATTGAGTTCAGCTGAGGAACTCAAAGCCCATGAGAAAACGTTAGAGGATTTGGAATTTTTGTTTGACGATTTTGATAAGAAATCCGATCGTACAGAAAAGTACGATATTCTCGATGATGATTGGTTGTTTGAATAGAACATTTACACATTAAGCAGCAAGGGCCCAACGTTTTTATTTATCATCGTCTGTTTCTAGTATAAACCAACTATAATTTTCATAAACTATATCGTCTACTTCTAATGTAGATTTCTATCCTGATGAAAATGCAAAGCACGTAGTCAACGTTATCACCACGAACGTTGAAAAACTGAATGCATTAAACTTAGAAGCTAACGATAGTTATAAAAAGCCGCTCTGTAAGAGAAGATCTTTCGTGTTTTTTCTCTTAGGGATGGTTGCAAGCTCGATAGCGATTGGCGCAATTACAATGTTTGCGTTGTTTCAGTATGCTTAAATACTGTTGAAGACATATGTCAATTAAAGACAATACGTTCGAAAAGATCGGAGCTGCAATTAATAAGGCTGTTGCGGAGGAACGAGTGCATGAGCCCCTGCTAACAACGTTTAATGTACAGTTGGATGCATCGGTTAAAGAGATTGAGCGTCGTACATTGAAGTGCTTTTCCGACGATGCCAGTCAGGACTATGATTCTTTGATGTGTTCGGTTCACTCTACATATACAACAGAACACGTCCACAATTGTCTTGGTTGCAATTTTGACGATCTTATTCGACAGTTGCACGATTACCTGTCCATGGTAATGAATCAAAGGCTACAACATGAGGAACAGATACCTCACATATACTCGATTTACTTTCTGTTATTAAATGGCATTTGGGAGCGAATCGACAATATCCTCGAATTGCTAGGTGTGCCGGATAGCTACAAAAATAGTAAATTCCACGCGTTTATACAGGTGCGCAGATGGGCCAACTTTTTTAAACACCCAGGTTCTTTTACCTATATCGTACATCATCCTGCCATCACAATCGAAGGCTCGCGTAATCATAGAAATCATGAATACAAATAACAGCTTAACTTGGCAGTTGAACATGCGCCAATGTTGTATGTCGATCCCGGCTTCGTTTGGGATAATTACAATGCTAAAAATGAGTCTTCGGCATTGCAAAAAGGCTTTAAAAAGCACAAATCATCCACAGTAATAGTTTGTCCAAATCTTAAAGAGACAACCGAGAAGATTTGCTCATGTCTCGAGCATTTTGTTGATCTTATTACTAATAATCCTGTCTATGTAGAAATACTGAAGGACACATCGTCGCTAATAGATCAATTCCAAGAAAAAGAATAATGAAACCGGAATTCTTTACGAACTATTTAAGCTAATAGCTGTATCAAGAACTATCCTCTTCCGGCTGTTTTCAATGCCTTACCGAACGCGATCAACCGTCCCTGGTAACCGATAACGCAACATCGTGTTGCTCAGCTGGGGCGCTGCCCACAACGCCATTCCAACACTGCCCTAGCGGCAGTACTCACTCGTGTTCCCACCCCTGGTACCGACGATCGCGTTAGCGATCGACCAGGAGTGCACTGCGACTTGCGTGCTGGTGTTTCCACTTTGCCCCCGGTCTTCGTCAGACGGCCAGAGGCCATGTACAGCAGCAAACCGCGCTGCTAATGCCCTTAACCCAATTAAGAACGGAGAAGCAGATGAACACCAGTAAGGCGATGCAATATAAAAATCTAAACGTAATTGACGATAACGGTACAACCTCAATACCGCAGTTTTCACACCTGTTTATACCACCATTTCAGGCCGCATTCTCAACATCAAGTTCTCGCTTTGTTTTAGGCGTAAAGTCCTTGCCAGTTCTATCTACACCAGCGGAGCCAGGCTTCCTTTTGCTGTCTGGAACTTCTCACTATTCAGGTTCGTCGTACCCCAAGGGAAACCATACTCCACGTTGTAGCACGTCTCCCATAAAATCCAACCCCGGCTCTGGCGCTTACCGCAATGTGCCTTGGATTAATCTCAAAGGGCACCGGCTTGAACAAGCGGGCTTTGCCGTCGGTACGCCATACACCATCAAAGTCTATGATGGGAAGTTGGTGTGTATCGTCGCTGAATAGCACAAGCCCCACGACAGCGGGGCTTGTTTGTTAACCAACAACATTAAATTGGATTTGAGCGCCATCCGGCAGGTCTTTAATTTGATTTGCTATATCAGCTCTAAATTTCATTCCCTCAATAGCACCATGCAAATACAAATTTTCTAACGTAAACTCTCCACCAGCAACGAATGGAATCTTGGGTAACAACCGCTTTTTAGCAGGAAGCTGCCCATGATTTTCTTGCCATTGGTGAGCCAATGGATAACCTGTAAGGACTTCATAATCAGTGATTATGGCTTTCGCCCATCCTTCAATATCATCAGCTAAATAATCTAATGCACCCGTTTCCGGATCGAAGGTATATATTTTATTTACCTTAATGCAAAACTGTCCACCGAATACATCCTCAGCAAAAAACAAGCAACCATCAGCCATGCCTTGATACTCACTACGCCACAAAACATCACTGTTCCAGTCATCTAAACCAATCTCATGTTGGTTTGAGTGAGATGGAAAAACATGCAGCGCGCTTTCTAACGCATAAAATCCATTTTGTGTATTTAGCATATTGAGCAAATCATCTGCTAACGATCCTGCTAAAACTCTAACTTCATCACTCAAAGCAGGAACACTTGTATTTAGCGATGAGCTTGCACTCGATAATAATTTATCTAGACTTTCCGACATCAATTAATCCACCACGTCTATTCTGACCCTAGTGCCATCAGACAAACCTCGACACTGAGCACCAATACAGGCACCAGCACCACGATTATCACTAGGGTTAATATGTCTTACAGAAGCACCTTTTCCGCCTTCCTGGAACATCGCAGGTGGGAATTCATCACGGTCAAGGCCAGGTTTGGTTTCAACGCCTCGCAGAGAGTCGCGTCTATTTGCTGCTGCACCAGAACGATTTATTGTTAGGTTGTTGGGTTTACCGGCTGAAACTGCATCTTCGATGTGTTTTGCTGATTCAGGGAAGCGGCTCTTACTGACAGTTACACTCTTTGGAACAACTAGCCTTTTTACAACCTGTGCATTTTTCGGATCGAACAATTCAGCCGCTTCTATAAAACCCTTTTTGGCTGTACGTCTTGTTGATAAAAAATCAGTTGCTCCACCTGTCGCTCTACTCGCCACCTCTGCTACTGCTTCTTTAGCAAGAAACACAGCGGACGCTTTTACTAGTGGGGCAAGCGCTGGAGCTAAGAAAAATAGTTGACCGTCTGGATCTACATACTTGTATGGATTATTGTCTGCATAGGCGTAGCGATTGAATGACTGCGGGTTTGTCTCATAAAAATCCACTGGATCAATACTAAGAAACCGTCCCAATGTCGGATCATAAAATCGCCCCTTTGCATAAATCAACTGATTGGGTAGGTATTTCTCTTCTACATGTCCGGTATACCCAATGTCGTTTAACGCTTTGGCATCTCCTCCCCCAGTCCCACCTACTCGGTAACCATACGGCGAGTACTGCTCTTCCCATAGCTTACCGTTTTCATAACTGGCAGCAAACGGCGAACCTTGTAAGTTGTTGTGGTAATAAGTGACCGTCTTGGTTGGGTCTGCTGAAACGCTGCTGATGGACAGCACAACACTGCACATGGCCAATACAAAGGCAAGACAAAAGCGATAGAAGCGGCTTAACGCTGATTTACTCATTGCAATATCCACGATTGAATTTCTCATCAAGTTGTTCATTGTGAAAAGGCGAAGTTAAATTCTGATTCAACGAATGGTGCTTGATTCACCTGGATCGAGAAATCAACAGAATCACCAACAGCGATATCTGGTTTGTAACCGATGGTAGCATTGCTGAATTGGATGTGATTACCACTTAGCACATTAACCGAAAGTGATCCAGGATAACCGCCAACCCAACCGGTTGTAATTGTTCCAGCACCCGAATACGTCACATCCATTATCAGCGTCTCGTTCGAGCTATCAGGTAGATCAGCTTCGCCAAAAGTATACGTGAAAGTGACGTTATAGCCGCCAGAGCCGTTCGATGCGTTGTACCAGCTATTTACGTTAGCAACAGATGTATTTCCTTCCGAACTCTGATCTGGTTCTTCTGGTGATGTTTCTGCCAAACTGAAGAATCGAGGATCAAAATCAGCTTCACTAAATCCAGCTCCGTTCACTTGAAAATTAAACTCGAGCGTATCCCCTACGGACAACGTTGGCTTGAAGTCTATCGATTCATTAGTAATCGAATACGTCTGAGTTGTTTCAGAATAGCCATGCGTTATGCCGCCGTTGTAGCTGTTCATCCACGCATTAACAATCGTACCCAAGCCAGTATAATTTGCGGCCAGCTGCCAACCTATAGCCTCTGGGCCAGCAGGCAGATCACTTTGTGTCAATGTGTACGCATACTTCACATTAAAACCGCCACCCCATAGAGGATTATACCAATCGTTAACCGAGACAAAGGTAGCGGCATTACCTTCACCTGTAACCGGGTCATCCGTTTCAGGCTCGGCGACGGTGACTACTACGCCACTGAGTATGGCCGTTCCGACTATGGCACTGATCTCAATATCTAGCGAGTTATCGGCTGCAACGGTCAGTGTTTCGACGCCCGCCTGGTTCGTGCCATAAGTTTCAAACAGATCAAGGTTCTGCACTAACAACTCATTTTCAGCTGTTAGGTTCATAACACGCTGTCCAGCGACATTAACAGTGTTATCAATCTCAGAGAAATACAAAGCCACTTCGTAGTCGCCCGGTATCACCGGCACTGAAAGCAGGATAGCTGATTCAGAATTACTACCGTATCGGCCATTAAGAAAGACAGATTCAGGCACGATGCTTGAGTCAAAGCTACTCGAGACAACTTGAGCGCTAAACGTCGTGTAACTGCGAGAATCTGCGTCTGCAACCTCCGAAAAGTACGCACTATCGGCAGTCCATACTACACTGCCGGTATCCACTTCGAGCCCACCCATGTTTATACGATGTACAACATTCCCCACCGTCAACGGTGTCTCGTACTCAACAATATTCGAAATTCCATCACCATCTGTATCAGATGCTGAATCGGTGTTCAGAGCATCGCTGCCAAAGTCAATTTCAACACCATCTGGGACGCCATCGCCGTCGCTGTCGGACTGCACCGGATTTGTTCCGAGTGAAAACTCGATCGCGTTGCTCAGTCCATCGCCATCGCTATCCAATGAAGCATCGTTTACGTTTGGATCCAAGCCATTGGCAATTTCATAGGTGTCTGGCAACCCATCATTGTCTGTATCGAGGGAACTAGCAGCCTCTGCAGTATCGGCAACCCCATCATTGTCGCTGTCGGTGTCCAGATAATCCGGTATCCCATCACCATCAGTATCTGCAGGGGCATCAAACTGGCCTTGGGCTTCGATGGTATCAATGATCGTATCCCCGTCTGAATCTCTATCCAGATAATCGGGTATTCCATCGGAATCGGTGTCCTGCCCGCCTTCTACAGCGTCTGGAATAAAATCATTGTCCGAATCTAAATCAATGTGATTCTCCAGTCCGTCTAAGTCTGGGTCACCGAGTGTTTCTAACTCGTCAGCGATGCCATCGTTGTCAGAATCGGTGTCTCGGTAGTCCGGCGCGCCCATCCCATCAGAATCAGGTGGATCAAGGTAGTTGCGTCTTGCTTCATATTCATCCAACAGTCCATCGTTATCACTGTCCAAATCAAGATAATCTGGCGTTCCATCATTATCTGTATCTATTGGATAATCCTGAATCACCTTTTCAACTAAATCACGGATTCCGTCCCCATCACTATCAGGGCCTTGTTCCTCGAGCAGAGTCGCATTAGCATCAGACCCATCTGCCATGAATACGCCAAAATCGCTTGATGAGAATAATGAAAACGCTGGTGAAGGTACGACCGCTGTTGGCGGATTGTATTGCTCGATAAAACGAATCTCGCCGATACTCCCATCGGTTGAAGGACTCTGCACTTCAAATAATAGAAAGCCTGATGGGAATGGTCCAAGTGCGTCGTGCACATCTAATACATTGCTTACCTGCCACTTAAATTCTCCAAAATTACCATCCACGTCCGGACCGAAAATCAACAACCCATAGGGGTCATCCAAATTACGATCATCAAAAAAGAATGGGCCAAAACGCAGAGCAAGTCGCTCTCCGATTGAATTAAAATCAACAACAACTTCACCGTCCGAGTCCAATACATGGAAGGGAATACCTTCTCGTACTAAACAACATCCGGGTTCTATCAAGCGGTTGTCTGGCAGTGCGTCATTATTTCCACCATTGCCACCGCTATCGTCACCTTCACCCAACGGCCGAACGTAGGATGAGAGGTTAGCGTAGCCAAAGTTGGGAATATATTGACTATATTGGCCTGAGTATGCCAGCGCAGTATCGGTAGTCGCATCGGCTAATTGACCTCCAATAGGCAGGTCATCATAAAAGCCCACAAATTGAATTGCACCAGGAAGGGAACTGTCTACACGAAAAGGCCGAACGACTTCGAATATCGCTCGCCTACCACCCAGCTCTGGCGGGGCTACGCTGTAGAGCACTTCGTAAGTTAGAGAGTTTGTAAACTCATATGCTGGAGCAGGAGTGGATGCTACTGAACCACATGCCTCAAAATCGCGATCAGTGAAGTCAGTAATCGGTATAAGGCTAGTGAAAAAGTTATTCCCCCGCGAGTTTGGAACACATTTGCCTAAATTCACATTATTGGGATCATTGATGTCTAACAGTGGTTCTTTAGCCCTGAATTGAAAACGTGTCATTGCTGTTGTCACGTTTGCCGGTAAGGACACTACAAACTTTCCGTTAACAACACTGATATCAGAGTACACATCGCTAGACATGACGGCTCTTGAGAGCGTGTTGGAAACGTATTCCCCTTCAATGTAAATAAAATAGCGTGGCTCAGATTCGTCACCAACAATCGGTGGCTGCATCTGATCTGAAAATCCATCGTTGTCCGAATCTTCGTCCAAGTAATTGGCCAGGCCGTCTTCGTCAAAGTCATCTAAACCCTCTATCACATCTGGCCACGTGTCCCCATCCGAGTCTTTGTCATACCACTGCGCCAGCCCATCACAATCGATGTCTGTGGTATCCGGGGTTACTTGCCGCTCAATAAAGTTGGTTATGTCATCCCCGTCTATGTCCGCATCACGCGCATTGATAGTGCCTTCACCATCCAGATCATCAGTTGGTCTGAATGGGAAAGTTATATATCTCGATGTGGAAAAAAATCTGTAATCCAGACATTCACCGAATTGACCGGCCCACCGCTCATCTGTATCAAGAACGCCATCATTGTCGCTGTCAAAGTCTTTATAGTCAGGTGATCCATCTCCATCGGAGTCTAACAACCCTTCCTGTGCATCCAGGATGCCATCCCCATCTGTATCTAGATCAAAACTATCTTCCGTTCCATCGTCATCAAAATCATCGTCTCCTTCCGCGATATCAAGAATGCCATCGGCATCTGAATCCAAACCAAAAACAGAATCGTACGTGTTCACTCTGGCGATTAACTGATTACCCAGGTAATAGTAACTGGTTGATGAATCTTCTAAGGGCGTTCGTTCATACATCAAGCGACCATTGATATCATAAAAAAAGATCTTATTGACACCATTCCGAACTCTAGAAACACGGTGGCCATTACCGTCATAATCCATTGTAACGTTTTCAGAATCTGTAATGATTCTGCGCAATTGATTGTTTCTATCGAATAGATACCGATCTGTGTTCGAAGACGTAATATTCCCGTGATTATCGTGACTAAAAGTTCGTGCCTCAATCCCGTTTAATGCTGAAACCGAGCTAAGCCGATTCTGTGTATCGTATTCCAAGCTAATTGATGCGCCGATAATGGCGTCTTGATATGACTCTATGTTTCCATAAACATCATAACTGTAATTGTACAGCTGTCCGTTTTGCGTAACTGATGTTAATCTGTTTAGTCCATCATAGCCAAATGTTTTAGCACCGGTGAACAAACTCGAGCTGAGAGACAGTACGTTGAAGTTTTTATCGTAGCTGTAGTTTTCAAAATCCAATTCATCGCGATTTGCATTGGTTAGTGAAATACGTCTGGGTACGAGCCGGTCATTTAACAGCGTATTGAGCTCCAAGCCATTGCCAAATGTTATTGTGTCCACTTGCCCGCTAGGGTGGTAGGTGACTTCGCTGGCGTACGCTGGCTCCTCTTGTGTAGCGTTATTTACTTTTGTCGGCCTGCCAAATATGTCCGGCTCGTATAACACAAGTTCACGGTCTGGGTATGAGGCGGACGCTAAGTGATCTAACTCATCGTAGACATAAAAGAAACCAATGTTGGCATCGGGTGTGCCTGTGTAGCTCAGCAGCTCTTGTTGAAGTTGCTTATTTGGATCATAGATGTATGCCCAGCTAGCATCTCCTTTGGACACACTTCGAAGATTGTTATCACCGTAATATGTCATTGAAACGCTCTCGGAGTTTGGTATTAGACCTTGGTGGTCTGATGTACCGTATACGATACCGGTCAAGTTGCCTCGACCGTCATCGTAGCTGTACGTGGTTGCTGGAGCAGATCCAATCTTCTTTGTTTTTACCTGTCCGTTTGTTGTATAAGTGAAAACGATGTCATCGATCTCAGGCTGAATGACTCTTTCAAGCTGGTAATTGGTATCATATTTGTACTCACGCATGAGACCTAGCTGAGTCACTTTAAATATGTCACCACGGTATGTACGATCGATGGTTGTTACAACATCTTCTTCTTGTGTTGTTTTTACCAATAGTTTGTCATCAGGGTTGCCAAATGCTCGATACTCTTGGACGGTGATGTTGTTTTCAGGATCGGTTATGGTAACGGTATCATCGTTGTAGTCGAAACTAGTTACGCTCTCAGCAGATGATATTTCAGATGAATTACCAATATACATTTTAACCACTCGGCCAAATACATCGTATTCTGAATAGGTGCCGTAATTTGAGCGTGCGTTATCTGAATATGGAACAGATTCGAAGGTTAGACGTCCTAACTCATCGTATTCATAGTTGACTGAAATAGAATCCACCTCGCCAGAGAGATCAGTGGTTGTAGTTGAGGTCACTCGACCATAGTCATCATAAAACTGCTCTACTTGGCGATTGCCACGTATCGTTTTCGTACTGGAGGTTCCTCGATCAATACTGATTGCTGAGCTACCTAAGCGCGGCGTAGTGATATTGTCTACTCGACCTGATCTATCGTATTCATATTCTGTCGTTCCGCCTCCACCGTTTTCCAGCACATCGATTGACATATCAGATACACTATTGATGTAGCCTGTTCTGCTGTCTACTTCCCTTGACTCAACAAGCTCAAAATTTCCAAGTTGGTACCGCGACTGTTGTATTAGCTCAGGAATTCCTAGTACAAACTGAGAGTATTTAGTTTGATGTCCATCTGGCAGAGTGATACTGATTAAATTTCCTTCATTATCATAATCATAGGAAGATAGCTTGCCATTGACATTAGAAGATTTCAGATCTCCACTTGGAAAATATGTGTTAACGATTTTGTCATCAGTCGGGATATCATTGACCTCATTCAAAGTTTGGGATTTGACAAGACCCAAGATCCAGTTAGAGTCAGATATCTCGTTATCATATGTGTATTCTGTGTGTTTACGAACCCCTGTGATACTGGATGCGCTAGCGGGATACGATTTTCGAGAATTGTTATTTTTTTCGACAATATCGGCCGGATTGCCGTAAAGATCAAAATCGAAATAGCTGGTTGTGTAGAAATTGTTATCGCGATGGATGATACGCTGCGCGAGCACTCTCGACCGAATTGGATGTGGGGTTGACGAAAGTGTCGCTCCTCCACCAGAGCCCGGGATGGTCTGATATTGGTTTGTGAATTCGACATTGAATATCCAATCGTAATACTCTGATTGTACCGGCGAACCACTACTGATGTCGGTACCAGCGCTATAAATATTTTTCTCGACTAGATAACCGTTCAGGTATTGACACCCCGACACTGAAGTAAGTTGACGTTGATTACAGAAGATGTGCTCCTCTATACGACCATCGGGAAATTCAATTGTGTTTATATCAAAATCGTTACTTCCGGTTCCTACATCATATTCGTAGGTCCACTCACCACCGTTAGATTGCTTTTTTGACGTGATGGCGTACAACTCAACAGGGCTCCCCACCTTTTCGATTTTTTCGAATCCATACGTTGTGGTTCCTCCAAATTTATTTTTTACCGTTTCTATATCGAGTCCATACGGATCTCTCAAGGTTTTGCTATCGTCGGCCTGTTTGTATGTGTAGTTCCAGGCAAACCCTTCGCTACCTGGACTGGTTGCCCTAGTCAATATCATCGGCCGCACTGGGTAACGAGGCGATGCATTGCTAGCTTCGTGCGTGTATGAAATGGATCGTTGTCCACGGTTATAGCTTATGCCCTCAAGAACGTTAACTCCGTAGTTTCGCAGCAAGTTGCCGTTATAGTTGAATGTTGCAACAATGCTACCTTGACGTATATTTTCCAGTGAAAAAGTAGTGAGATTCTCTCTGGAATACTCAAAATCAAATTCATTGTTGTTACTGTCTGTAATTTTAGTTACATATATCGTACTTTGATTCCTTACAAGGCTCGGTTCATCACTGGTAGCATCATAGTTTTGCTTCCCAAATGTGTATGTGATTCCTGTGGAGTCAGTAATTTCGATTGTGCCATCATCATTACAGTTAACCCGATGATTGTCCTCTGTGGTCATATCCCCTGCACTACTACTCAACTGGTTAGTAGCGTATAGCCGATGTGATTTACCCTGAATGTCTTCAAACACGGGGGCTGTGCTTGCTGCTGGCTTGGTAGGGTCAGTTTGGGTGGGTCTTATACAAAACAGTGCATCAGATGATATGGGTTGAGCCTGATCACCATTCAGTCTAGGCGCAATGCCTGTAATTCGACCGAAGTGCAAATGCCATCCCACACCTAATATCGACTCGAAATTAGCCATCGATTCGGACTTGTACCGTCGAGTAATCGGCAAGTTGAAGCCGCCTTTACCCATAATAACGCCATCAACATATTCAAGCGTGAGTCCTCCTTGATAAGGATCGATGAACTCTATTCCCAGATCATCTTCAATATCGATACGATCGTCTGAGCGCCCGTTCTGTACATTGATATCAAAATTATCTGAACTCTGCGATATCGCGTTTGAGCACCAGAGCACAGTTAGTAATGGAGCGAGAAATTTACCTGCGTTTCTAACTTTATCGATCATTTTTCACCAATATATTGTTTAGCTATAAATACCATGCTGAGCACACCAGTTACTGCTGAGTCGTTATATTCGTTTATCACTAGTTTTGAATAAACGTCATATTCCGCTGGTTAAATACAGAACTTTAGTTATATGAAAACGATTCTTTGTGTTGATTAAAATTTGATACTTATCATGAAATAATGCTCATTGCGTTACGCAGTGCGGTTCGCAATCGGAATGCGAAAAGTTATATTATTATGGAGATTTGTTGATTGCGATAACCAAGTAATGGTCAGCCAAAATGCCAAACTCCTTTTTGATAACAGTCGTCGATTGGTAACGCGAGTGGATAATACGTAAGAACTAACTCATTGTAAACACGTAGATATCAAAGAAACAACGAAGTATATTCAACGCAACTTGCAAGCTAAGTATTCTGTGGGCTTTATCGAAAGCAATACTGTAAATAGGTGATAGGGATATTATTCATTTAATTGAATGGGTATCAATTCAGGCCGACTATACTTAAGATTAATTACATGCGTTTATATTTTGACGCTTTTCATTTTTATGTGAATCAAATATTGATAAGGTAAATGTTACCCAGAAAGCAAATGCCGTGATTTTAAATTGTGTTCTTATTCTTGGAATGACAATAAAAAGTGACCGCTGCTACTATCGTTGTTGGATTTTTCTTGCTTTCGATTCGACTCTTTAATATCTCAAACTGGCAATTCAATATTGCCAACAATCTGTGACGAAGCACAATGATTTCGCTCTAAATAGCAGGGATAAGCTCAATCGATTAAAGGTGGTGATGAGGCAGCCGCGTTGAAGGATGTAATTGATATCAATGATTGTGCTGACACTCTTGGTACTAATTCGTTGAGACATGGAAGTTATGAATAAGGCGACTACAGCCGAACCTTCTTTTCACTTTGCTCTGATAATTGTGTTATTTCATACGTAAGCGTCAGGGTTCATTGCAGATAGCACACCGTCGTTTACGGAAATCATGGAGAATAACATGGTAGATTGACGGGCAATGCGCTAGACGCCGTTAATAAGCCGCTTACCTTCTTTTTTTATCGTTATCGGTTTAGTCTTTATCTTAGCCAGCATTGGGTTTTGGCAACTTGGCAAAACAGATATAGCAAAGGCGTATATTATTCCTGCCGCAATAGCTGGCTGCTTGCTTTTGATCATAGGCCTTGGATTAACCTACACCAACGTTTCTAGAGTTAGTCAGTTTGAGCAGGCCTACAATAACGACGCTCAGGCTTTCGTGGATTCAGAAATCGCGCGAGCCGAAAGCACACTTAAGGAATACAAAACCATTGTTTTCACGGCTATTCCATTAATCATTATGACTTGCGCGCTTGTTCTTTTACTGGTTAACACACCCATTTGGCGTGCAAGCATGATTACAACGATTGCTATGCTGGTTGTCATTCTACTGGTAGACGGTACTGCCCACGCAAGAATAGAATCCTATTATCAACAGTTGATATCAATAAAAAACCAAAGTCAGGCTACTAATGATTAGCACTGGCCTCTATCTGCCGTAACTCGTCTTCAGTCAGCGACCCGTACCACTTAAAATAAGACCACCCATAACCCCATCGATACGATGTTGGCCACAGCGGAGAACCACCAACCCGAACCCCTGCCAGCATCAACAGAGCAATTTCAGGTTCGCCTACCGCTTCAACGCACATTTTTAATTCTTCATCCGCTCGAAGACGTTCATCGTAGGTTCCGCCCTTCCAGTAGGCATAATCGTGCGCAGTACAACAACTTAACCACAGATCACCTTGCGCTAGCGTCCCGTCCGGAAATGAGCTGCATCCATCACTCGCAAACGGTTTAATGCCGGCGCTGCACGCGCTCAACAAAGCGCTGATTACGCACACGGATATTTTTAAGGCGAACTTTTTTCTCATAACACTTTATAGGCTAGGACATTTTTTGAAAAGCTGCACTTCGCTAGTGCCGCTGGCAAGCTAAAACTCACTCAACCGGCATTGCTACGGCACTATTTGGCACGGCCCTCATTTTCAGCGATAATGCCAGTGAACCAACGGAGCCACGCGTGAAACCAAAGATTGCTGTTTTAGATGACTACCACAACCGCGCCCATCAATTTGCTGACTGGTCTTCAGCCAGCTTTGCCGACTTTGAGTTCTTTGCAGAGCACCAACCCTCTGAAGACCAACTGATAAAAGACTTACAGGCATTTGACGCAGTCGGTTTAATGCGCGAACGAACACCTTTTCCAAAAAGTGTGATCGATCAATTACCCAATTTAAAGTTGATCGTGACCAGCGGTAAAAAAAATGCCTCCATTGATGTCAAAGCCGCTGCCGCCAAAGGCATCACTGTGTGTGGCACCGAATCCCCTGGGCACGCAACAGCAGAACTGGCTTTTTTAATGACGATGGCATTGTCTCGCAAGCTGGTTCCTCTATCAAATGCCTTGCAACAAAAAAACGATTGGCAGCCTTTTATGGGCCGCGATATGCGCGGACAAACGCTTGGTATTGTCGGACTCGGCCGACTGGGTGGGCAATTGGCAGGTTTTGCTCAAGCCATGGGTATGCGCGTTATTGCCTGGAGCGAAAATTTGACTCAGGAGCGATGCGACGAACTCAACGTGACCAAAGTCAGCCGCGAAACCTTGTTCACAGAAGCAGATACGGTATCTATTCATTTACGGCATTCAGATCGCACCCACAGACTGATAACGCTGGATGACTTAAAGCAACTGGGATCAAACGGCTATATCGTTAATACATCCCGAGCCGATATTGTCGATTTAGAAGCACTGCGATTTGCGCTCGATCACAATGTAATCGCTGGTGCTGCCATCGATGTGTTTGATGTTGAACCCGCTGATGATTCAAACTGGATGGTGACACACCCCAGCGTGCTAGCCACACCACACATCGGGTACTGCACCGATGAAACCTTCAGCGTATTCTACGGCCAGATGCTCGAGGCATTCGATGCGTTTTTCAATGCTGAACCTGTACGGGTTATCGAACCAGGCTAACCAAACTAACCAAGCTACCCAATAAAGGGCTCGCTCTGAATTTGTCGAATGCGCGTACGTTGCGCATTTTGCAAATGTTCTCTCATGATAGTTTCGGCTTTATCCGGATCACGCTTTTCTAACGCTTTGATGAGCGCCCGGTGTTCCTTAATGGCCGTTGTAGCGCGCTTTGGATCACTCAAGGTCGATGGACCCAGCAACAACAAAGTAAGCTGCATGGTTTCAACGGCTCGGCTTAAAAAACGATTTTTTGCCATCTGAAGTAACGCGGTATGAAAACGTAAATTCAACACCGCCATTTTGTTCGGGTCATGTTTTACGCTTTCTAAATCGAGCTGCAACTGATTTAATACTGACAATTCTAGGTCGGTGGCTTTAGTGGCCGCAAGCCTTGCTACTGCACGCTCGTGCACCTCTCTTACTTCGTACAGCTCCATCACCTCGGCATAATCCAACGCCCGTACTCGCATACCCATTCGTGGTTCGGCATTAACAAGACCTTCAGTTTCGAGTTTTCTTAATGCTTCGCGAACGGGTGTTCGGCTAACACCAAACTCTTTTGCCAATGCTTGTTCACGCAAATAATCCCCGGGTAGGATTTGCGCTTGCTGCAAACCAAGGATAAGTTGCTGGTAGCAGTAAGCTGCCTGATTTTCTGTATTCTCTGCCATTCGACGTATTGTATGCGTTTGGATACAATATTGCGAATGACATCACTCCTCCCCAACAAATCTCAATGTATCACGCTGCTTATAGCGTTAGTGGCCGGCTTGATATTTTTCGGTCTGGGTATCCCTCTGCCATTTTTATTCGGATCATTGGGTTCATGCCTGATTATTGCGCTGCTTGGGCTTCCACTACAGGGCACACCTTTACTATCAACGATCAGTCGTACCGTACTTGGCGTAGCCATCGGTACGTCCATTACCTGGACTTTGTTATCCCAAGCATTGGCATTAACACCAACCCTGTTAATGGTTCCCGTCTATGTTCTGGTTATTGCGCTGTGTGGCTCGTTCTATTTCCACAAGCTGATGCGATACGACAAAGTAACCGCTTACTACGCGGCCATGCCGGGCGCTTTGCAAGACATGGTTGTGTTTGGTGAAGAAGCCGGTGGCAATCCACGAACATTATCATTAATACACGCAACACGATTGGTGCTCATGATTACCCTTGCACCGCTGATTTTAATTCATGTTTATCAAGTCAATCTTGATAACCCACTGGGATCCCCGTCAACAGAGTTACCCATCTACCACAACTTCCTTATTGTATTGGTGGGTATCGCGGGATGGCAAATCGCCAAACGCTTAAACATGTTCGGGGCATCGGTTATTGGGCCCATGCTGATATCCATCGCTTTAAGTCTGACTGGTCTGCTTACCGAGCGGCCATCAGCTGAAGCCATTATGGTGTCGCAGTTTTTCATTGGTATTGGCGTGGGCGTTAACTACAAGGGGATTACCAGCATAGAAGTGCGGCGAGATATTCTGGCAACAGCCGGATTTGTATTGCTGTTATTGGTTTTAGCGTTTATCTGTATTCAACTGTCATCGTACGTCAGCAACGTACCCTCGGTTCAGCGATTTTTATCTTTCTGGCCAACCGGCCAGGCTGAAATTGCGATTTTGAGTTTGGCCGCTGGCGCGAATGTGGGCGTGGTTGTGATACATCACCTGGTGCGCATGGTTTTCATTATTCTGGGTGCGCCGATTGCGGCCCGGTATCTGATGCGTGACAAACCTGACTAAGGCTGGTGTGGACTGGCCAAAAACCGACTCTCTCAACTATTGATGAGCTGGTAGCCATTAAGAAAAATTAAACGCAGTGCCAGCGCAGTGAGCACCCATTTCAATATCGTTTTGAACCGATCGTCCGTTAACTTTTTTAGCAGGTGCGTACCAACAAACGTGCCTAGCCACGCACCTGCAAAAAGCACAACAATGTGCGCTAAATAAGCGTAAAGCTGAACGCCCGCAACCAAAAAGGCAATCACTTTTATGCCGTGCTGAAAGGCCATGGCCGCACCATGGTTACCAACGATTTGCTCTTTCGACCAATTTGCTTTCGGGTGCACCGACATTGCCAGTGGGCCAGTCGCTCCAAATAGCACACCCAAACCACTGGTTATACCGCCACTGATGATGGGCGGGAGGTTGGAAATTTTGAGCCAAGCCGGAAACCAGGTCACTAACAAGATAAACAAACCAACTGCCACCGCGCCAATAACCGGATTAACAAACACAACCAGCGGCACAAACGCAAACGCGCCAATTACAGAGCCCAGCATAAACGGTTTAAGGTAAATCCATTCGAGCTTTGTACGATGGATAATGCCGCGATTAGCGTTAGAGAAAAACTGCGCAACACCATGAAGCGGTATGAGAATGACTGGCGCAAATAACTGCGCCATGAGTGCAAGCAATAGCATACCGCCGCCAAGACCGGCAACGGCTGTTATCAAAGACGTTAAAGTGGAAAACAGGCCAAGCGCAATTAACTCGCCGGTCAAAATTGGTACCGACGTAATCCGCCATCGACAGGAATCACAGTACCCGTTATATAACTGGCTATGGGTGACGACAGAAAGGTCGCTAATGCGGCCAAGTCCTCAGGCTCACCATAACGCGCCATGGGAATTTCGTTCTCACACTGCCATTGTCGATACTCTGGTGTGTAGTTCTTATAAATTTGTTCCGAATGGATACGACCCGGTGGAATACAGTTAACCGTTACGCCGTGTGGCCCCACCATGCGCGATAAACCCTTCGCCCAGGAGTGCATACCGGCTTTTGCACAAAAAGCGCCGTTAACATGATCAGGCTCGCTTTTTCCGGTGATGTTGATGATACGACCAAACTTGCGTTCTATCATTTGATCAATCAATGCATCGGCCAATTGTCGAGGCCGGTGAAAGTTAAGCGTGAATGCCTCCTCCCAACGCTCTTCGTCAACGTGTAAATCGGCGAAAGGTCGAGAACCGCCTGCATTGTTTATCAATATGTCGATGTGACCAACGGCGTCCAGTGCTGCTGTGGCCAACTTGCGCGAGGCATCCTCTTCATACAGATCGCCAGTAATAACCGCCGGCGCGGGGTTTCCCTCGTTAGTGATTTCTGCAGCAAGCTCGTCAAGCGCCTCTTTACGACGTGCCGCGATCACCGTGTGCACACCTTCAGCGGCTAACGCCTTAGCTATTCCGCGACCAATTCCTGCACTGGCACCTGTGACCAATGCGGTTTTTCCGGTGAGTTGAAGATCCATGAAAATTCGTCCAATTTCAAAGTATACAAATGTATACACATACGCCGTATTTTGCAAGCCTGAACCGCTGATCGCGGTAGCCGCGAGTGCATGCTATGGTAGATTTTATCGCAAGCCGATCACGCGACATACCCACGAACCCGGTCTGGGTCGCGCTTGATCGACGCCAAACAGATGAACGTTGAACCTGATAAAAGTCGATCCTGATCAACGTCGAAAAAAGTAATGGGGAGGATAGCCACATGACACTCAATAAGCTGACATTCAGATTAATCATGTTAGCGCTGCTGTTACCCATCAGCGCGTACCTGCATGCCGACGAATCCAAGCCCGAGCACGGTGAATTTCTCGGTGCCATGGAAACGGTATACCCCGACTGGTTTAAGGTCAGCTTTATGGAGTTAGAGGAAGATGTTGCCGAGGCTGCGGAACAAGGCAAACGGCTGATGCTGCTGTTCCATCAGGACGGCTGCCCCTACTGCAACGCATTCGTTGAAAAAAATCTTGCCCAAAAAGACATTGAAGATACGCTTAAAAACAAATTCGATGTGATCGAATTAAACATGTGGGGTGACAGAGAAGTGGTTAGCGTGGCGGGCGAAGTTTATTCAGAAAAAGAATTTGCCAAGGCGCTACAAGTACAGTTCACCCCAAGCATTCTGTTTCTAACTGAAGAAGGTCAGCTGTCTTTGCGCTTAAATGGTTACTACGACCCCGATCAATTTCGGTTGGCACTGGATTACGTCATCAATAAAATGGAAGACAAGCAATCGTTTAGCGACTTTCTGGAAAATGCCGACCAAACAGTGTCCAGCAAAACACTCACCGAGCAAGACTACTTCACTGGGCCTGTTACGCAAATGAGTACGCGCCCAGGCAAAGGCGAGAAACCGCTGCTACTGATGTTTGAACAGGGTACGTGCAAAAACTGCGAAACACTGCATAACAGCATTTTGTCAAAAACAGACAGCCTCGCGCTTTTAGAAAAGTTTGATGTTTATCAAGTGGACATGTGGGGCCGTGAGCCATTTACCACGCCCGACGGTGCCACTAAAACAGGACGCGAGTTCAGTAAAGAGTTAGGCGTAAACTATGCACCGACCATGATTCTTTACTCAGCAGATGGCGATGAGGTTATCCGCAGTGAAGCATTCTTTAAAACGTTTCACGTTCAATCCATACTGGATTATGTGCAGAGCAACGAATGGCGAAACGAACCCAGCTTCCAACGTTATATTTCGGCACGTGCTGAGGCTATTCGTGAAACAGGGGTTGATGTGAACATTTGGGATTAAGCGTTGCCAACACTTTCATTATTGACAGGCAGAAAAGTCCAGCGCATTCAACCGGTCAACGCAGCCACCTGGCTCTGTACCTAATTTGGGGGTTTTGCTGGTGATGGAACTCCCCCAGAACCACTGCCCTCACTTCCCTTTGGAGGATGAACAGAGTCGTTTTTCGTGTTTTCACCTATATCAAAGCGCTTTCGCAATACTTCTATTTCCCGCTCTGTTAGGCCAAAGCGCTCAGAGATTTGTTGAGGTGTCAATTGCTCCCATAAATCTTGAGTCAGATCCTGCTCGATCATTTCTCCCCCAATAATTGCTAACCATGATTAATTAAATATGCACACAATTTAAAAATCAAATCGTTAAAAACTCACGTTAATGACACAGCCAAATGTCTGCTCAGAGCCGAAACTTGCCGTCCAATTAAGTATATTCGATCGACAGGATCGTCCACAATCCAGCCGCTCAAGCTGCCCGAGCCAGCATAAACAAACAACTCCCGTTCTACGCCCAGAAAAAGCCCTCTGGCAATGAGTAGCTGCTAAATTCCAGATGCAGAACACGTCGTCTTGAAGGCTGCGATGCTTTGCTTGATGAATGAACTAAGTGTGGCCGCATTATAAATGCTGAACCGGCGTTCGCTTCACAATACGTAACCTCGTTAACCATACGCGCATGAGTAACAATTTCTGTTTGCGAAAGAATACCCATAAGATGACTTCTTGGTAAAACTTTCAGACAACCATTCTCAATGGTTGATGCGTCCAAGTGAATACGTATCGTCACCATCTGATTTAATACATCTATTGGAGGCTGTACGTGTTGTACACCATCCTTGACGCTCCAAGGCCCCCATGCCTTGTCATTAAATCTACCGGATATAGATACAGTTTTATCTTGATGCCACGAAACCAACCAGTTGTTCAGGGGAGTTTTATCAAAAAGTATAGCTCGTACAAATTGAGGCTTGCCTGATAAATAATTAGCGGCTTTTTCGACAATATAATCAGAGCAAACTAGTTTTCCAATCGACGGGAATTTTTTCTCCGCGTTCCGTATGCCGCCTTTCACCAACGAGTGATCATATGACCTAATTTCAGAATGAATGGGAGAAAGCTGCTTGATAGATAAGAAATCATGAATCAACTCAAATCCATTTTGCATAAATATCACCTTGATTCAGAACACCTTTCGTCAGAAATAACTTCAGACATCAGGACATCCATGACGGCATCTTCAACTAATTCCGTACTGCTTAGTGGGATAACTATTCTGGTACCCAGCGTACGATAGTACAGAATGCTGAACATCAACTAGAAGTGGCTACTGTTTTTTGGTGAGCTTATTCGTGTTTTCGTAAACGTCAATCTGTTTCATTAAAAGTCTCGAACCGAATCGCTGAAGCAACCCTGCTCCTCAACCGTTTTGTTATAAGCCACGATTGCCAATTTGTTTCTTGCCTGCCATTTTTCGTTTTCTGTCCGCGCCAGCTTTTCTGTGAGCGCAGCTTCCAGAAGTGCAGACAGGTTGATCTGCATTTTTCTCGATTTTGCTAGAAGGTCACTATTGATGCTGAGGTTGGTCGGCTTTTTCTGCGCATCTTCTTTGTACAAAGCGTCCATATAGTTTCTTGTCAACGATAGTTTATGCGCACAGTAATGCGCATAAGTGGAGATGTCAATCTGTGAGCGGCAAAAGCATGGCGTTGGACGAGCCTCAGGGCCTTTCCTACGTCCAATTAGGGCCGACTAATTTTGCTATCCAACCAAGTATAGATGCCAGACAGAAAAGCCCCCTAACGGAACTAGCCAAACACCCCACAAACCGATTAGTTCCAGTCGATGTATGGATATGACTACTTCTCTGCAATCGCATCTAAAAAGTGTTTTACCCAACATCAGACTGTTTCATCTTCGATTTGTTCATCCAGTGTCTTGACACCGATGAGTTGCTCTTTCGAGTAACCAACCATCCTCAAACATACCAGCCAACACTACAGTTAAAGCGAATGTATGACCTTTCAACATCCGTTGCCGTACATCTTTATTTTCTTCTCGATGTTCCCGATCGGTTAAATAGGTTGTAGCTTTAACAATATTCTCCGCTGACATATCTGCTGCATGAAGCTGGGCCAGTATGTTGCTCCACACGACTTCCGCTTGTTCCTTGAACGTACTCGGGACAGTACCGTCATTTGCCACAGGTGCCTGACCACTGACATACAGCCTTCTGCTTGTATCTGTTACTTCCAAAGCCTGAACATACGCACCCACAGGCTCCGCCCCATCATCCGCGTTGATACGCCTAATTGTCATATTTCTATTTCCTTTTACAATACTTATTGAGTTCGGATAATACGTACCTTGCAACACTTAACCCCAGTTTACGGTAACCAATTGGCCCTTAATAACCAGTATACAAGCTCACTGCGAGAAGCCCAGATGAGCTGATCGTCAAACGGATGTTGGTGGTTCGATGAATAGGCGCTTTGTACAAACACCTTATCCATGTCGGTGTTCTCGCTTTGCAAACCCACATCTCCCTGTATGAGTCCTTCCGATACAATCACCCACACAATTTGATTTGCAATGACATCTTTAGCCAAACACGAACTGGATGCCACAGACCGGCACAACACCAGTTCACCTTCCAGATTGGAAATACCCACTGCCGCAGGCTCACCCACACTTAACCAATCAGGAGAGCCTGGCCGCCCTAATGCCTGGTGATCTGACCAGCTGACTGAATAATGATATGGCCTACCCCAGGCGTCCAGCAGTGCACCGTTTGCAGATTGCTCTCCCATAACACCCAACACTGCCGCTGGCACACCACCGTGCTGAACATCACAGGCTTGTAAACGGTTGTGTTGCTCACCAGTTGTATCTGATACAGCATCAATTACTTTATTAACGACGTTATTATCTGCCAGGGAAAATGCCGGCGCATCTACTAGCCCAGTTGTTTTAACAGGACATGGCAATCGTCCAACACTCACTAAATAACCATGCATGGCTTGACGAATGTTAGCCAACTGTGCAGCGGTTTGTTTTATACGCGCTTGCTTCATTGTGCTAACCAAAGGTATAACAACCGAACTGCTTAGCACGCCCATTATCAGTAGCACGATACTCAGCTCTACCAGCGAAAAACCATTTTGTTTTATTCTGGTCACGGCAATACTGCGCCAACAGAGGCGAGTTTTAACCGTATGCGGTGTGGCCTGACATGGCTGCTGGCATCAGGCGAGTGAATGTTGTCGGTGTGCATAGGGTTGCTGTTATTGATTAATCCAACACGACAACGTCCAGGATTCGGCTTGCACACATTGTCTATCTGTATATCAACGAACCGGTACCAATGATTGCGCACAAACCAGTGCTTTTTGATTGGCACACCCTCAAGCCACAAGGGCATAGTCAAAACCAATTCTACTGACTCAGAGCAAGCGGTGTGCATTGGTAAATCAGTTAACCAATGCAGCAGCATTGTGACCGATGTCACATCACATTCAGCAGGCCAATGCCATCCTTGGGCACAACTGGATAAGCCATCGTTACCACCGCAACGCAACTCTATTGAACTATTAAGTTGAGTAAGCAGCCAGCTGGCAACGCGTTGCAATAGCGGTTGCCAAATAGTATCCGCCCGTACAATCGTATATGTACCATTCGTTTCCAACTCATCAAACGACCATTCTGGATCGTTGTATAAGGGCATTGCGCTTAGCGATGGCAATCCAAGAACAGCTATAATGTCATTGAATTGTCCCAGATTGATATCACCTTTAGTGTTGGGATTGACCTCTCGGTTAACCGGATTATTAATGAACTGACCAGAAACGGCATAACGCAATCGTTGTTGAGGTCGCGCATGAAAGTGATAACGACCACCATTAACATTGACGTGCCGAGGTAGCCAACCGGTGGCCACTCCATGCCGACCACACGGCGGATTAGGACCGCCTTTGCTCCATGGTTCGGTCGTTTGATTTTTAAAAGACGTTGGAGGGTCTGTATCAGGACAAGGAAAATGACCAGGCCCAGCACCTTGAGGCCCATAATGGTCAATGTAGCTGACGGCATAGTGAATCAGTGCAGCTCGCGCCTGATCAAGCTGCAAGGTTTGCACGCTACGATGTTCGACACGGTGCGACGAACCCACACCCAGCCAGGCTGCACTGGCCACCATCAACACCATTAAACCCAATAATAAAATATGTCCGCGTTGATCTTGCCCCCAATGATGCTTCACTTGTGTTTTGTATCTGAATGGGCCAATAAAACGGTTTGACCAATACTGATTTCAAAGATCAATCCACTGCGTGTTTTTATTCTTAGCTCACGACCACCCAAGCGCACTGCCACCAGCCGTAACACATCTGAGTGGGCTAAGCTATGGCCATTAATGTAGTAGTGCTGACCAACCGATGTATTGATGAATCCATTATATTGATATGCCTGTTTTTTTGCCTTTGATAAGGAGCTGCTTGAAGGCAAAGGCTTCTTGGCGGGTTGTGGCGATTTATCCACTCTATTGACACTGGGTTCATTCTTACTGTGTTCATCTTTACTGGGCAAGTCATAAAACAACCTGAGTGATTTTACGTCGGAGGCCTGTACTGGATTTATCGCCAGCAGCACTATTGCAGTAAGCGCAAAAATCAGAAGGTGCTGTCCGAGTCGATTAAACACAGTTGCCAATACCATGCTATGCATCGACGCTAGGGTAAAAGTAAACATCGATTGTGCAAGTAGCCTGCAAGCCAAGCGTGTTTTCATTGGCACTCTCACGCTCTCGGGAAAGCTCTCGGGCAAGCTCACACCCACGCACCTCAAAAGCCCTCCAAGCAGCCACTTCCCTCACCGCATCAAACACCAGCAACAGATTTGCGGCACGATGTATAGACAAAGAAAACTGAACACTGAGTATGCTTACCCACGCGCCCGGCTCTGGCTGCTCAGAATGGGTCACACTTAATTGATGCAGCACTAACGCGCCCTCTGCTGCCGCAGCCTTTACCGCCTCCAGCAGGGAAAGTGTTATCGATTCAACCGACTGCGGATTTGTTTTGGTTTGTGCGACTACTGCTTGATTGTCTTTTAGTATGTCAATTAGTCCAGCCAAATGGTGTCTCTCGATTTTCAACTGGCGATAACGATCAGCGTAGCCTGTATGTTCAACCCGGTTGGTCTGCCAGACCAGTAAACCAGACAATGTTATGGCCAAAATACAATTGGCAAATAGAATAAGTTTGGAACGAGCGAACTTAAGCATCGTCCTGCACCGATAACACAACATCAAAGAAAAGGCGAAACGCCAATGGCTGATTGGTATCTTTTAAGCTATTCAATTTTTTTGCATGTGCCAACGGAGTTTCCGCAATAACCACATTGCTTGTTTCGGTCACCGTTCGAAAAGCCGCGGCCAAACTATTGACCAGCGTTTGCTGCTCTCTTAGTGATTGGTTTACATCAACAGAACCCGACAGACTCACCCTGATGTTGCTCGGTGCCAACAAATTGTTCTGGTGCAGTTGCCTGCTACTGATATTGATATCCGCTTGAGCATGCTGTTGCAAAGGATTATTTAAAGGCCCCTGTGCGCTATCTGGCATATCACTTTGTGCTAAGGAATTTAACCCTGCTTCATCCACCACTGACCAGGCAATCTGCTTAAGACTAAGCTGGCTGTGCTCTGCCAGCACACCAGCGATAATCGTTATCAGTATTGCTGGGTTAAGTGCTTTAGCCGATTGCACTTCTGCGGTGTGCACCAGTGCGTTGCCCAACGGGACTGCGATGGGGCTAATGGCATGAAGCTCATTCCGGTAGTTAGTTATATCTTCAGTTATTGATGTAGTTTGCAGTAACTGTTCTTGCACCACAACAGACTTGGCGCGTTCTACTTGCACCACATGAATGAGTTGCGCACCCACACCCAGCGACAGGCACATTAATAGCAAAGCGCTGCTTTTATGGCCAGATGCAACAAAGCACGTTAATCCGTCGGGGTGACAATAATGCCGTTGTCGATGATTAATCAAATACCTGTTTGCTATAAAGTGTTTGGCCAAAGTCATGGTGGCACTGTTGCTTGGCGTTAGTTCCAAATGATTATCTGGTACAGATTCTGACGCACTAAGATTACTCTTTAGTTGATGTACCTGCGCTACCAACTCGAGCTGCTGGACTTGTTCAATTTGTTGATCACTCAAGCCTGCAACATACACTGCCAATGGCTCTACAAGATACTCAAGCGATTGCAAATGATTTAAAGTTTCACTTAACTCCAATTTAAAATGCTCAGGTTTTAGCTGCTCAAAAACCCGAACAAGCAGGCCATAACCTGAAGCGCAATACAAGTGCTTTAGCACCCCATCGACGTAAAAAACCACCAATGCTTGCTCGCTGAATCCATGAATATAATCAGCCACGAGCGCCGAAGCTGTTGCTACCGGGCCAAATAAGCAGTGATGCTGATCTGCACTTTTAAGCCAATTGAGTTGCAGATCAGACAATTGGTATTGATTAAGTAACACTGCATCAATATTGGTTTTGGCAGCTGGCGTGTGAATAACAGACTGCGAGTGTTGGCTCATCAACATGCGTTGCAACGCTTGCGCATTAGAACGTTGCCTAAAAACATTGCCCGACCTTTTTAATGGGTAGCTTTGTATTTCTTCAACGTTGCAATCCAGTATTAATGGCACAGTATGCGATTTACCGCTCAGCCAACTGCATGGCTGAAAACAGTCAATACCGGCATTAATGGGCTGTTCCTGAATTTCTACCATTTTGCGCCGACGAAACCCAACCCAGACAACGCTGTGCGGTTTAAGGTAAACCAGTGTTTTCATACCAACACACTAGCCTGGCTGACTGAACTGTAAATTGGACCCAACACGGACAACGCTACCCACAACAGCAGACTGCCCATAATGCACAGCAATACCGGGCCGATAAGCCGTTCGATACGATCGAGCGAATAACGGGCATTCGATTGCAATTGATCAGCGCACTGACGCAATGCCACATCCAGAACACCCGCCTTCTCACCCGCCGCCAACATGCGCACAAACAATGGTGGAAGACTGTGTTGCGACTGCATTGCACCGGCGATACTTGCACCACCGAGTACTTTTTCGTGAGCGCGCTGAAGTTCTCTGGCGAGCAACGCATGTCTTGTTAGTGCGTGACTGATGCGCATGGCTTCGGTTATTTCAATACCAGATTCATAGAGTAGCCCGAGGGTACGTGCATAACGGGCTAAGGAAAAACTCACCAGTATTTGTCCATACGGGCCTTTCAATAATCTTGTTTGTACCGCCACCAGTAATGATTTTTGGAATGCCGACCCAGATTTAGACAACAAAATATAAATGCCAGGGACAAACACAAGGCTAAACAGGACAGACCACCCGAATTGTTGAAAAAAATCTGATAGCGCTAACAACGCTTTTGTGTGCATTGGTATGGGCGTTCCATTTATTGACAACAAAGGCAACATGGTAGGCACCAGATACAACAACACAAACAGGAACACCAACACCAGACTAAGCAAGGCAAAAAGTGGATAGGCCAGCACGGTTTTCAATCTTTCGGTTAAATCAGCTTGCCATTGCAGGTGTGCTGCCTGCTGCGCCAGACATTCAATTAAATTGCCACTTTTCTCACCAGCTTCTACCACCGCCAGGTAATCTGCAGAAAACAACGCAGGTGCACTTGCCATTGCCACAGACAACGATGCGCCACGTTCAACTTTATCCACTACGTGTAGCAACGCAAACTTAACTGATCGTTGGGATTCAAGCTTGAGTAGTTCTTGAATCGCATCAATGAGCGGAACACCCGCGCTTAGCAGCTGGGAAAGATGTAACGTGAATAGCGCCGCTGACATCTTGCTCCACCTTGGCGACCTTGGACCCACTCCCAGCTTGTTAGCGAACCACTGCCAGGTTGTTACTGGCAGTGGCCGCCAACCATGTTGGTAAACCCACTGTTGCAATTCAGATCGACTACTGCTTTGCAAATAACCAAGGTGTACCTGCCCCTGTTCATCTATTGCACGGTAATGCATTCCTTGCATCGTTAATTCTCCTGTTGCCCGAACACACGCTGAATTTCAGCGTGATCTGTTTGATTTGCACTAAGGTGCTGTTTTGCCTTTTCCAACAGCGGAACCATTCCATCACTCATGGCTTGATGGTGAAGTTGCGCAACGGTTGCGCCTTCATGCAGCAACACTTGCAATTCAGATGAAATAGGCAGCATCTCGAACAATGCAATACGACCGCTGTAACCCGTTCCGGCACAGGCAGCACAGCCAGCGTGCTTGTCACGACACTGCTTGCATAGTCGACGTACAAGGCGCTGGGAGACAACGCCTCTGAGTACATTAGCAACATCAGAGCGACTCGCCCCAAGATCAACGAGCCTGCTAATAGCACCAATACAATTATCGGCATGTGTGGAGCTCAACACTAAGTGACCCGTCATTGCGGCACGGCACGTCATGGAGCAACTGCTCTTGTCTCTGATTTCTCCAACAAGAATGACATCAGGGTCTTGTCGCAGCACCCCACGCACACCCTGGGCGAAATCAAACGGTGATTGGCTTTGCACTCGGCTTTGCTGAATATGGGCCACGGGATATTCAACTGGGTCTTCGAGTGTCATGATATTAAGCATCTGAGCATCAAGCGTTGCCAGCAAGGAGTACAAAGTGGTTGTCTTACCTGAGCCTGTTGGCCCGCAAACCATGATTAAGCCATCGGGTTGTTGCATTAGGGCAAGCATGGCTTGCCTGGTAGATTGATCTGGGCACAGGGAACCAAGCGGTAGCAGTCCGCGCTGTTTATCAAGCACTCGAAGAACCAGGTTTTCACTGACTGAAAGCGGAAAACTGGCCACACGAAAGTGTATTAACTGGCCATGAATTCGTCTTGATATATGGCCATCCTGCGGTAATCTGGTTTCGGCTATATCAAGACCGCTAAGCACTTTTACACGAACCAGCAAAGCCGACCAGTACTTTATATGTAAGCAGCAGGCCACCTGCAAAACACCGTCGACTCGGTAGCGCACTTGCACATAATGGGTTGTTGGTGAGAAGTGCAAGTCGGATGCTCGCCGTGTAATCGCATCTTGTAGCAACGCATCAATGAGTCTGACTACAGGAGCATGTTCCAGAGTATCGTTGTTGGGCGCGACGGAGCGACGGGTTGCGTGTTGCTCAAGCTCAGACAATATTCCCTGCAAGGAATG
>CALHOI010000072.1 GCA_938035525.1 uncultured Granulosicoccaceae bacterium | reverse complement strand
CCGAATGTTTCTCGCAGCAGGCTTTGTACAGGCCCGGCAAATTCAAGTAAGTCGGTATAAACGTAAGCGATAACATAGGCAGGTACCGCAAATGGCAGTAGCAACGCCCAGTTAAAAAAAGCCCGGCCTGGAAACTGGTAGTGGGTGACTAACCATGCACAGCTGACGCCGATAAACAATGTGCCAATGGCAACACCCACCATCAGCAAAAGGGTATTGACTATGTAGGTGGTTAATACGGTATCTAAAAGATGAGGCCAGATATTTTCAGCGGGGAAAAACGCCAGCCAAACAACGGATAGCAACGGCAAACACACAATAGCAGCAACAAAGACGGCCGCAACTGACCATGCACTGCGCTTGCGCTTTGCAGGCAGGTACGCATCGGCAACCGGCGATTCGTCGCCGTTAAAGGTGAGACCACCGCCGTAAGTGGCGGTGGTCAATAAGCGTTTGTCGTTCTGTTTGTCCATGATGCTCTTTTATCAAATTAAAAGAGGCATGGTTTAGTTGTCATACGCCACTTGATCGACCATTTTAGAGGCATCATTTCTGTGCGTGGCAATTTCAGCAAGCGACTTGGTGTCGTATTTAAATTCGCCCCAGGATTGCACCAGCTCTGAAGGCTCGACGCTTTTGTTAACGGGGTATTCGTGATTCACTTCGGCGTAGTGTTGCTGAGCTTCAGCAGATGACAAGTACTCCATCAATTTGATGGCATTGCTTTTATTAGGCGCAGAGCTGGTTAATGCAACGCCGCTGATATTCATGTGGGTACCGCGATCAGCCTGGTTAGGAAACACAATATTGACTGAGTCGGCCCACGTTGTTTGTTCTTCATCATCCAGCATGGCGCCCATGTAGTAGGAGTTTATAACGGCGATATCGCATTGGCCTTGAGATATAGCTTTCACTTGTGCGCGATCGTTGCCTTGTGGTTTGCGAGCCAGATTTTCTTTGACACCGCTAAGCCAGCCTTTTGCTTTGTCCAGCCCGGCATGTGCAATAACGGATGCGGTCAGCGTTAGCATGTAGTTGTGCTTGCCGCTGCGAGTGCAGATTTTTCCGGCGTATTCAGGCTTGGCCAAGTCTTCGTAACTGCTCGGTGCACCTTCGGTCATGCGATCTTTTGACACGACAATCAAACGGGCTCTATTGGTCAGACCAAACCATTGGTTGTCTGGGTCTCTGAATTCGGCAGGGATATTTTGATTCAATACGTCGCTTTGCGCCGCTTGCGTAACTTGTGCTTCAACGGCAGCACGGAGATTACTGAAGTCCGACGTCAGCAGTAGATCGGCCGGGCTGTTTTTACCTTCGCTTTTAAGGCGTTCCACCAAACCTTTTTTGGCGAACACCGTGTTGACTTCGATGCCGGTTGATTCGGTGAATTTTTCGAACATGGGTTCAATAAGAAACGGTTGCCGGTAGGAGTACACATTGACCGATTCGGCAGCCAGAGTATTGCTGGCGAAAAGTGTACTGACCATGAAGAGAATAAACAGGGGTTTCATGAGAGTTGCATAGCCTTAAAAATTCATGTTGTAGATACTAATACGAATAATTCGCATTAACAACCATAGATATTTCAGGGGTATTTGATGTTAGTGGTCAAAGCTTGCTTATCAATTTATTAGCCACATTTATTATGTGGTCAATGTTGGTTCCGTTGATTGGCTTGAAAGCCCGGTTTGCTGCGAAGGATGCCGCGCTTGGGTGCAAACAGGAAAGTAAGAATGAACACCAGCGTGAGCAACACCACAATGGTCGGAGCCGGTGCGCTATCGATATAGTAACTTCCAAGTATGCCAAATACAGCACACGCAGTGGCGATGCCGATTGCGGTTAACAGCATGCGCTCAAATTGATCGGTTAGTAAAAAGCTGATGGCGCCAGGCGCAATCAGCACCGCAATAACCAGAATGATGCCTACCGCTTTTATTGACGCCACAATAACCAGCGATAACAAAGCCAATAAGCCGTATTGCATTAACGTGGTGTTAATGCCAATGACGCCAGCGTGTTGCGGGTCGAATGCAAACACCAGAATATCGCGCCGTTTAATCATAAACACCACAAGCACAAACACAGTGATGACACCGGTTTGTAGTACATCAAGCCATGTGACACCCAGTATGTTGCCAAACAACACGTTGTCGAGGTGTAAGTTGGTGTGCACAAAACTGAACAACACAATACCTAAGGCAAACATGCCACTGAACACCACACCCATAACCGTGTCTTCTTTAAGGCGACTGTGCTGCGTTAAGTAGCCTGTTGCTACCGCGCATAACATGCCTGAAATAAACGCACCGAGCAGCATCGGTATGCCAATAATGTAAGCGACGACGATGCCTGGCAAAACAGCGTGTGAAACCGCATCGCCCATAAGAGACCAGCCGCGTAACACCAGTAAACACGATAAAACAGCAGCCGGTACCGCAACCAGCAGGCCTATGATCAACGCCTGCTGCATAAAGGTGAATCGCAGTGGTTCGAATAACCACTCCATTACAAGGCTTGCTCTGAGTTGGAACGCTTGTCGCGTAAATTGCGTTGGTGATCTCGGGCTGTTTTTTTGTTGGCTAATAGGCCGTGTTTAGGGGCAAAAACAAATGCGATAGCAAACACCAGTGTCTGTAACAGGACAATAATACCGCCAGTAGCGCCGTCCAGAAAAAAGCTGATATAAGCCCCGACGGCACTGCTGAGTGTGCCTATGAGTACACTAATGGCAATGAGCCTTGGGAATCGGTCGGTCAATAGGTAGGCTGTAGCGCCGGGTGTGACCACCATGGCTATGACCAAAAAAGCGCCAACCGTTTGCAGGGCTGCCACGGTCGATGCACTGAGCAACGTAAAGAACATCACTTTAATGCCATTAGTGCGTATGCCTATAGATCGGGCGTGTGATTCATCGAAAAACACCACCATGATGTCTTTCCAGTAAATCATCAGCAGCACCAGGGTCACACCAGCAATTATCACTAACTGCAGTGCGTCGCCTGGCGCAATGGCAAGAATGTTGCCGAATACGATAGTGTTAATGTCAACGGCAGTAGGTTGTAACGATACAAGGAAAAGACCCAAACCGAAAAAGCCTGTGAAGACCAATCCGATAACGGCATCGTTTCTTAGCGTTGATCGTTGGCTGATGAATAACATGGCGGCGGCTGCTAAACCGCCTGAAAGAAATGCGCCGAATGAGTATGGCAGGCCGAGCATGTAAGCGCCAGCAACACCCGGTACAACGGAGTGCGACAATGCATCACCAATCAGTGACCAGCCCTTAAGCATTAGATAAGCCGATAAAAACGCACACACCGCACCGACCAAAGCGCTGACCCAAATGGCTGTGGTCATGTAGTCGTAGCTGAATGGTTGCAGCAGCACGCTCATGTTTGCGACTCGTCGTCCTCACCGTAAATAACAACGGGCCGTTCGTCATCGGTGATAACGGTAACCTGCCGCTTGTCGTCATCGTCATGCAAGTCTTGGCCGGCCAGTACATGAAAACGCAAGGTACCCCCAAAAGCACGATGCAAATTGGCTTGTGTGAACACGGATTCGGTTTCACCGTAATCCAACACGGTTCGATTGATCAGTACCACCTGATCGCAAAATTGCGGCACACTGCCCAGGTTATGTGTTGATACCAGAACAACATGGCCGTCGTCGCGCAAGCCGCGCAGTAATTCAATGATGGCATCTTCGCTGTTGACATCGACACCGGTGAACGGTTCGTCGAGCAATATCACCTGACCTTCCTGCGCAAGCGCCCTTGCCAGAAACACGCGCTTTTTCTGACCGCCTGAGAGTTCACCGATTTGGCGTTGTCGGTAATCTTGCATGCCGACTCTGTTTAATGCCAGATCAACCTTTTGCTTATCGAGCGCAGATGGGATGCGGAACAGACCCATGTGTCCGTAGCGCCCCATCATGACGACATCTTCAACCAACACGGGGAAGTTCCAGTCAACCTCTTCGTTTTGTGGAACATAGGCGACGGTGTTTCTGGCCAGTGATTTACCGGCTGGGTGCCCCAGAATGGACACTGACCCGGTGCTCAGTGGGACGAAGCCCATTAATGCTTTAAACAGAGTGGATTTACCTGAGCCGTTGATTCCTACTAAAGCGCAAATGGTTGCGCGCGGAATGTCGAAACTGGCGTTTTCGAGTGCGATGTTGCCATTTCTATAAATCACACTGACGTCGCGAGCCTCTATACCGCAACTACCGTCAATCTTGCATTGGTTGTCACGCACGCGCTGACGATCTTCAGTGGAGTCAATGACCCCTGAACCACTTTGTGATGGATTGTCCGGTTGATGAGTCGAGTTTGCGTTCACTGTTTTCGCTCGACCTGTAATCCTGCCACTATCGTGCTGGTGGTTTTTGTAATCAACTCTAAATAAGTCGGTACCGGTCCATCTGCTTCACTGAGCGAATCAACGTATAAAACACCGCCATAGTGCGCACCGGTTTCACGGGCGATTTGTTCTGCTGGTTTTGCGGAGATGGTGCTTTCGCTGAACACGGCGCGAATGTTGTGCTCGTTTACAGTGTCTATAACATTGCGCACTTGCGACGGAGTGCCTTGCTGGTCAGCGTTAATAGGCCAGAGGTACAGTTCTTTTAAGCCGAAGTCTCTGGCCAGGTAACTAAAAGCACCTTCACTGCTGACCAGCCATCTGTGTTCTTCAGGAATGGTTTGCACTTGTGTTCGTAAGGGCTCAGCCAGCTGTTCAATCTGTTTTTTGTAGTTGTCCGCATTGCTTGCATAAGTTGCAGCGTTTTCAGGGTCTTGTGTACTCATGGCAGCGGCGATGTTATCAATGTATAGCAAGGCGACGCTGGGACTCATCCACGCGTGAGGGTTTGGTTTGCCAGTGTACGGGCCTTTGTGAATATCGATGGGTTCGACACCCTCGCTGACAATCACGCTGGGTACATCACCAAGTTGAGATAAAAACTTCTCAAACCACAGTTCCAGACCCAAGCCGTTCCACAGCACTAAATCGGCTTTATCGGTGCGCACAATATCTTTGGGCGTTGGCTGGTAGTTGTGGATTTCAGCCCCCGGTTTGGTGACCGACACGACATCGGCTGTATCACCTGCCACGTTGCGAGCCATATCAGCGATAACGGTGAAAGTGGTGACAACTAATAGCTTTTCGTTTTCGGCAGTTTTATCCGGCTTACACGCAACGCCAGACATCAGCGTCATGGCAAGGATGCAGAAGAGCGCGAATCGGTTGGTATTTCGGTAAATGTTAGCCATGGCTTAGTTTATACTAATTGGCTAAAGAATCAATACTGTTGCTATACTGTTGCCCTTACTTCTTGATGCGGTTTAAGACACCTTGTCCACCAAGCCAGACAACACCGAACGCCCGCTGCAGGCGGCTGACATGCAGGCTGAAACCTTTGAACGGGTTCGCCGGGCCCATCAGATGGAAGCCACCGAAGACTACGTTGAGCTGATTGACGATTTGATTGTCGGTCAGGGCGAGGCCCGGTTGGTGGAGGTGGCAGAACGGCTCGGCATATCCCAGCCAAGTGCCAGTAAAACCCTGGCTCGTTTGCAACGCGAAGGGTATGTCACCAGCGAACCCTACCGGTCAATATTTTTAACGGACAAAGGCAAAGCGCTGGCCGATAAAAGCCGCGCGCGACACGACATCGTGTTTCGTTTTCTGATTGCTATTGGTATCAGTGAAGAGGCGGCCAAACACGACTCTGAAGGTGTGGAACATCACGTGTCCGATGAAACACTGGCCGCGTTCGAGCGCATCATCGCGGAAAAATCGAGTAACTAGCATGACCCAGCAACTCACCATTCGCCAACCCGACGATTGGCATTTACATTTGCGCGACGGTGTCATGCTGGAAAGCGTGGTCGGTGCTTCGGCTGCGCATTTTCGCCGCGCTATTATTATGCCCAACCTGGTGCCGCCGGTTGTCACTGAAAAAGATGCGGTGGCTTATTCGCAGCGAATCCGCGAAGCACTGCAAAGCTCAGGTACTGATGCAGCGTTCACTCCTCTCATGACGTTGTATCTAACAGAGCAAACTGATGCAAACGATGTGGTCAGTGCGGCTGCAAATGGCGTTATACAAGCGGTAAAACTATACCCAGCTGGCGCAACAACCAATTCGGCATCCGGTGTCACCTCTATTGATAAGGTGATGCCCGTGCTGGAAGCCATGGCTGCACACAACATTGTGTTGTGCATGCACGGCGAGATAACGCGCTCTGAGGTAGATATATTTGATCGTGAAAAAGTCTTTATTGACGATGTGCTTGAACCTTTGCGCAAACGTTTACCCGAGTTGCGTATTGTACTCGAACACGTCACCACGTCGCACGGTGTGGACTTTGTTAAGGCCCAATCATCTGGGATGGGGGCAACGATAACGCCGCATCATTTGGTGTTAAACCGAAACCATATGTTGGTGGGCGGCATTAGACCTCACTACTATTGCTTGCCGATTATCAAACGTGAAGAACATCGTCAGGCTTTGGTGTCCGCCGCAACCAGCGACGATAAGCGGTTTTTTTTAGGCACGGACAGTGCGCCGCACACAGCCAATACCAAAGAAAATGCCTGCGGCTGTGCCGGCGTCTTTAATGCCATCAACACCATGTCTACATTGGCGCAAGTGTTTGACGATGCCAATGCGCTTGATAAGCTCGAGCAATTTGCCTCTGTTAACGGCCCACACTTTTACCAACTGGACACAAATGAAGCCCAGATGACTCTGGAAAAGCAGGACGAACCGGTCACCTTTGCACAGCAAATTGATGCGGGGTCACAGCATGTCGTTGTATTTGACCCGGGCCAGCCTTTGTATTGGCGGGTCGCATCCGTGAGCGCGTAATGAGCGATAAAGCACTCGACGTTCCCGAGTTACTGATTAACGCTTTACCGCCGCACGTCGATATTGATGAGCTCTTTGATCAGTTTAATGAATCTGTTGAAGCCGAAATCGCGCTGATAATTGAGCAACGAGATGCGGGACATCCAGTCATACCCGATGTGACTTATTCGCAGCTCAGTACGTCGGGTATTTCGGCAGAACTTGCACAAAACATCAGGCGCTGTGGTTGTGTGATTGTGCGTGATGTTTATGATGAATCCCAAGTTCAGCATTGGAATACTGATATTGATCAGTACCTGAACGCTAACGACTACTATGAGACGTTGCACTCAGAGATTGCTGCTGGCAATGCAGCGCGTGCTGATCATGTGCACATGCTCGATATTTACTGGTCTAAAGCGCAAACTGAAATACGGCAATCTGTTCAATTGAAAACCGTTCTGCATCAGCTGAACGGGCTTTGGAAAATCAGTGAGTCTGGCTCGGGCGTGTTCGATCCAAACGGCTCTTATACCTACGCCGATCGTGTGCGAATCAGGCAACCGTTTGACAGCAAACATGGGTTGTCTCCGCATGTGGATAGTTGCTCTATGGAGTCATGGTTTTCAGCAGAGACCATAAGCAACGCTTACGGGACTTTACTTAACGGCCAATGGCAGAATTTCAATGCGTTTGATGCAAGTCGAGTCATTGCGGATCGTAAGCCGCACCCAGACTCTTGCAGTGTTTTTCGAACGTATCAGGGCTGGATGGCTTTAACACCGCAAGGTGAAGATTGTGGCAGCCTGCAATTGGTGCCGTCCTCGCGCTGTGTCGCCTGGATGTTCTTGAGCATGCTTAAAGATGCAATTGAAGGTGACTCTTTGGTATCGCCCTTGCCATCAGAAGCATACATGCTCCACCCGAGCCGGCATGAAATGCTGTCCAGAGGGCTTTGCTCACTGCCTCAGCTTAAGCCAGGTGATACGGTATGGTGGCACCCGGATGCGGTGCATGCAGTAGAGCAGTACAACCGTACCGATTTACCCAGCAGCGTAGTGTATTTGGGCAGCGCGCCCAGGTGCGAACGTAACCGTCAGTACATGCAGCAGCAGTTCGATAGCTTTAGCAAAGGCGAAAGCCCGCCTGACTACCCTGGGTTGCACGTTGAAGCCAATTACTCAGGGCGCTCAAGCATCGAAGATTTAAGTCCCATTGGCGCGGAGCAAATGGGGCTTAAGCCATAGCTTGGCCGTTTTTCAAATCCCTGAACGAAATCAGCTGACGTTTTTGCTCATCCCATAAAGTCAACTTTACGCATCGCAGACTTTCAAGCAGGGTGAGCCGGCCTGTGGTTGCCAGTTCCGGGTAGTCTTTAACCACTTGCGGCAACTTATGGAATGGAATACGGCTGGATAAGTGATGCACGTGGTGGATGCCGATGTTGCCGGTGATCCACATCAGTGGTTTGGGTAGGTCGTAGTACGAGCTGCCATGCAATGCACCTTTCTCGTGTTTCCAGTCTTCGTTTCTGTCCCAGTGCGTTTCGTCGAACTGGTGTTGTACGTAGAACATCCAAACACCAATTGAAGCACCCAGTACAACGATGGGTACTTGAATAATCAGAAAAGCCGTCCAGCCAATAAAGTAGATGACAACGGCAGACACCAGCACAATACCAAGGTTGGTTGCCAACGCGCTTATCCAGGGTTTACTGCCGTCTTTCATTGCACCCACTGGTATGCGGTGCCTGAATAAGAACAGGTATGCAGGCCCGAGACCAAACATCACCGCCGGATGCCGGTATAAGCGGTACATCAAACGGCCCGTAAAACCCTTATCTAAGTATTCGTTGACGGTCAGCGTGTCAATGTCCCCAATGCCGCGTCGGTCAAGGTTGCCTGAATGTGCATGATGTGCGGCATGCAATCGCCGCCAGTATTCATAAGGTGTCATGGTCACAATACCCAGAATTCGGCCAGTCCAGTCATTGGCGCGCTTGGACGAGAACATGGCACCATGCCCGCAGTCGTGTTGAATGATGAACAGTCGCACCATCAAGCCTGCCGCGGGTATCAATGCGAGCAAACCGGCGATGCGTGTTGTTAGCATCTCGATGTGCAGTAGCCACAGTATGCCCAGCCATAACGCCACAAAGGGCACTACGGTGATAACGATTTCGATAACTGCGCGCTTATTGTCCGGTCTTCGGTACGGCGCTAAACGCGCAGACCAGGGTTTTGGTGCATTAGTCACTGAGGTGGGTTTCCTGAAGCTGGATACAAGGTGTGGTTATGACAGCGGGTTTTTGATTTCGTTTGCTAGAGGATAGCTTATGGACGGGGTGCAGTTGTTGTCATATTTTTGATGTTCGAGTAAAAAAAAGCGCCAATTATGATGAATTGGTAACAATTACAATTACTTATAAGAGCGTTTCTCGGTGCGCAATAGTTAACGAAAAGGGTCCTGCGATGCTAAAAAATGCAATCGCTGCCTGAAACGTTGTGTCTGCGCCTTGGGCGTTGACGGCATTAAGGTCGCGTGTGACTATTAGCCCGATATTCTCCAGTCAATAAATTGATTCCAAGGATTCTCATGTCCCTTCCCAGAGCGCAATCCGACCAACGAGTCACCCCTCACTTAGCCGATATCACTGCTTGGCGCCGCGACATTCATCAGCACCCGGAACTTGAATACGATGTGCATCGCACGGCCGCCTTGGTTGCAGAAAAATTGCGTGGCTTTGGTGTGGACGAGGTGGTCGAGGGTATTGGTCGCACGGGTGTGGTTGGCGTGATTAAAGGCCAAAGCCAGTCATCGGGATTATGCGTGGGTTTACGGGCTGATATGGATGCCTTGCCCATTATGGAAGACACTCAATTGGAGTACGCCTCTAAAACTGCAGGCAAAATGCATGCGTGTGGGCATGACGGGCACACTGCCATGTTGCTTGGTGCTGCAAAAGTGTTGTGTGATACCCGGGCTTTCAATGGTACTGCTGTGGTTATCTTTCAACCTGCAGAAGAAGGGGGTGCCGGTGGTCAGGCCATGGTGCAAGATGGTTTGATGGAACGTTTCAATATTCAGAAAGTGTTCGGTATGCATAACATGCCTAATATGCCTGTGGGTGAGTTTGGGGTACGGGCTGGTCCGATTATGGCTTCCGCCGATACCTTTGATGTCACGTTAACTGGCAAAGGCGGTCATGCTGCCATGCCGCATTTGTGTGTCGATACCATGGTCATAGCAGCTAATGTCATCACCGCTTTGCAGCACGTCGCGTCACGCCATATCGACCCGATAGAATCAGTGGTGGTGTCAGTAACCGCCATCCAGGGTGACAATGACAGCTTCAACGTCATACCTCAGACAATCAAGCTTAAAGGTACGGTGCGCACGCTAAGTTCGCAAGTGCAAGATGCCACCGAGTTGCAGGTTAAAAAGCTGATTACGGATACAGCACAAACCTTTGGCGGGCAAGCCTCTATTGAATACCGACGCGACTACCCGGTAACCATCAATCATCCCGATGAAACCGTGTTTGCAGCATCGGTCGCGGCTCAGGTGGCTGGCGAAGATCAGGTCAACGACAACATCATGCCGTTGATGGGAGCCGAGGACTTCTCGTTCATGCTGAACGAGCGTCCAGGTGCTTTTATTTTTATTGGTAACGGTGAGTCGGCGTCTTTACATCACCCCCAATACAACTTCAATGACGATGCCATTGCTTTTGGCTGCAACTACTGGATAACGTTGATTGAGGCCGCCATGCCCAGTACCTGAAAGGGTAAACAACTGAGTCGGTATGGACACAATATTATGGCCTGATATCGACTATGGTTAATAGGAAATTAGCCGCTAAATCAGTATGGATCCATTAGTTATTGTTCTAGCCTTTTCGGCGGGTCTTTTGATTCGCCGAGCCGGGTACCCGCCAATGCTGGGGTATCTTCTTGCTGGTTTTGTCGCCCACGCGGCCGGCATTGGCTCTGGTGAAGGGTTGAAACCATTAGCCGATGCTGGCGTGACCCTGCTGTTGTTTACGATCGGTCTTAAACTTAACCCCAGTGCACTTAAACCCAAATACGTTTGGGCGTCGGCACTGCTGCACATGGTTGTGGCGGTACCGCTGACGGCGGCCGTGATTTTACTGGTAGGCAATCTCTATGAACCCTTGGCGCTAAGCTCCAGCTTGTCGGCCTGGGCGCTGGCTTTTGCACTGTCGTTTTCCAGTACGGTGTTTGCAATCAAAATATGCGAAGAGCGGGGTGAGTCTGCATCGTTCTATGCCTCTATTGCCATTGGTGTGCTGGTTGTTCAGGACATCATGGCGGTGATCTTTTTGGGCGTTGCCTCCGGTAAATACCCGACACCATGGGCACTGTGTTTACTTGGGTTGTTTTTTGTCCGCCCTTTCTTGCAGCGTATGTTGCGAGCCATTGGTCATGGAGAGTTGTTGCTATTCAGTGGTGTGGCTTTCGCGCTGACCATGTCTGAGGTGTTTGAATTAGTCAATATAAAAGGTGGCCTTGGCGCTTTGCTTATTGGTGTGTTGGTCGCCTCTGCGGACAGGCAAAAAGCCAAGGAGCTGCACGATAAGCTGGCTGGCCTGAAGAACCTGCTGCTTATCGGATTCTTTTTGCAGATCGGTTACTACGGTTTCCCGTCACTCATCATGATTATTGTTGCTTGTGTGCTTATCGCCCTGCTGGTGTTGCGACCATTAATCTACTTTACCTTGTTTACCTTATTTGGTTTGCGCGCCAGAACCGCGTGGTTCTCCGGCATGTTGTTGTTTAACTACAGTGAGTTCGGTTTGATCGTTGCGGCAGCATCGGTACAGGCCGGTATGCTCAGCAGCGACTGGGTAACCACATTGACGCTGGCCATGGCAATGTCGTTCTTTGTGGCTACACCAATTAATAAGCAGGTACACAAACTGTATTTACGATACCGGGAAAAATTAACCGACTTTGAGCGTGACACGCGCTTGCCCGAGGAAGAAATTGGTTCCCTCGGTGAAGTGGATACGGCGGTACTCGGTATGGGGCGTGTTGGTCGCAATGCCTACGAAGCGCTGTCTTTGTCCGGCAGAGACGCCATTGTCGGCATTGAGGAGAGCTTTGCGCGAACGGCATCATTGCAGCAAGCCGGATTTCATTGTGTGCATGGCGATGCCTCAGATAGAGACTTCTGGGAACGAACCAATCTGGCTAAGTGTGAATTGATTATGGTGGGTTTAAGCAATCACCGTGAGAACCTGCAAATAGTGTCACTGGCGCACGAGCTGGGTTATCAGGGGCAGTTGGCTGTTGCCGCACGGTTTGCCGATCAAAAAGAAGAGCTTGAAAAGCTGGGTTGTATTTCGTTTAACTTATACGAAGAAGCAGGGCGCGACTTCGCACTTCATGCGTTAAACCGATTGCATAAATTATAGATTTTACTTTCCACGCAGTTCGGTAAGGCGTTCGGTTAAGTAACTGCCTGCAGAATAACGCTTTGACAATTGCACCTCTGGCCTGGGATGTAAAAACAGGGGCAGAGAAATCCGTGATTTTCGTTTGTTATTGCCTTCTGGATTAATGACTCTGTGCGTGGTTGAAGGAAAGTAGCTACCCGAGGCCTCTTGTAACATATCACCAACGTTGATGATCAAATTCCCAAAATCGCACGGCACATCCAGCCATGACCCGTCACGCTGTTTAACCTGCAAGCCAGGTTCGTTTGCAGCGGGTAACAGTGTCAGTAGATTAATGTCTTCGTGTGCGCTGGCGCGAATGGCGCCGGCATCAACGTCTTCGGGTAGAGGAGGGTAGTGCAGCACGCGCAGTAATGATTGCCCGCTGTCTTTGATCATGTTGGATAACGGTTCGGAGAATTCGCTGGCAACCTCTGTGGGTGTGTGCTTTTCGACCCACGATAATAGGGTCGATGCCAGGTTCACGGCTTGCGAGTAATAGTCATCTAGTTGTGATTTGAGTTCTTCCGGGCAGCGGCCCCATGGGTAAAAGTGGTAGTACTCTTTTATGTCGCGAACCGTATGACCTTTTGCGGTTTCGGCCATGGTAATCGGAAAAAAACCGTCAAACTTCTCGCTGTCAAACAGATAGTTCTGCTTGTCATCACCGTTGAAAAACTCGGCCCATCTATCATAGATAGCATTGACCGTGTCTTCGGATATCGGGTGGTTTTTGAGCACGCCGAATCCGGTATCGCGCAAAGACTGGACAAATTTGACATCTGCATCGGCCGACTGGTAATCAACTGCCACTAACTCAACCATGTGTTGTCTCATCAGCCCTTGTTGGCTGTTAGTATTATAAGTGTCATATGGTAACAGAAGCGGGCCAAGGCTTTAAGAAGCGGTGCTCGTGCGCTACCATGCTTACTTGTCCTGAACATCGCAACAATCAATGGTTCAAGCACAACAAACTCTGGCTATTCTGTTTGCCGATATTGCCGGCAGCACCGAGCTGTACGAAACAGTAGGTGATGTTGAGGCACACCGGCGGGTGGCGGAAAGTCTGTCGTTCATGGCTCAGGCAGTGCGCGTCCATGAAGGCGCGGTGCTAAGAACGGTCGGGGATTCGACACTGGCTAGCTTTGTGTCCTGCGATAACGCGTTGTTGGCTGCCTGTACCATGCAAGAGTTACATAAGCAAACGCCGCTGGCGGTGCGAGTCGGGTTTCATTTTGGCCCTGTAATACCGGATAAAGGCGATGTTTACGGAAACGCTGTCAACATTGCCGCCAGGGTTGCCTCGTTTGCTAAAACAGAGGAAATCACCGCCACCGAGTTCAGTGTTTCCCGGCTCAGCAACGAGAACCGTGATCGCGCAACACTACTGGACAAAATTCAAGTCAAAGGCATTACCGAACCTGTTGGGGTATACCGTATAGCATGGGAGGCTGACGCCGAACTGCATACCCGAGTAGCCCGGCCGGTTAGCAGCACCATGAGCCTGAATCAACAAACCGAGCTGGTACTAAACGATGGCGAATCACGTTTTGTGCTTAACAAAACACACACGATGTTGAGCATGGGGCGTGATGAACAATGCAGCATTGAAATTGATGGTGATAAAGTCAGTCGTAAGCACGCTCACTTACAATGGTCTGCCGGTCAAATACAACTGTCAGACACCAGTACTAATGGCACGTACATACATCGCGACGGGCAAGCGCCCTTATTTGTTCGTCGTGAAACGGTGGTGCTTGAAGGTCGGGGCGAGATTGGCTTGGGTAGTTTACCTGGTGATGAGGCCACCCAGGCTTTGCACTACGATATTAGTGACTAGGATATTAGTGACTAGGATTGTTACCGATTAGGGTGTTAACGACTAGCGAAACTCAGCGCAGCTCCACACCGACGTTTTGCATTGCCTCAATGGCGGCTGCCACCGAACCTTCTATGTTGATGCCGCGGCAAGCTGACTCGATCACAACGGTTTCAAAGCCTTCGCGACGTGCATCCTCTGCCGAAAAACGAACGCAGAAATCCAAGGCCAGGCCAACACAGAAAACCCGTTTTATACCTCGCTCTCGCAAGTAACCACTAAGACCGGTTGTGGTTGTGTGATCGTTTTCAAAAAATGCAGAGTAAGAATCGATGGGTGCCCTGAAGCCTTTGCGAATGATATTCTGGAATGCGTCAGTTTGAAGGTTTGCATGGAACTGGGCACCGGGGCTACCTTGAATACAGTGGTCGGGCCACAGGGTTTGAGGCCCATAGGGCATGTCTATCTGTTGCAGTGGTTCGTGTCCAGGATGGACGCTGGCAAATGACGAATGTCCTTTCGGGTGCCAATCCTGAGTTGCCACGATAGTATTGAATTGCTCGCTGAGCCGGTTAATCAAATCCACTACGTTGTCGCCATCAGGCACTGCCAGTGCACCACCTTCGCAAAAATCGTTTTGGACGTCGATAACCAGAAGACAGTCGGTGTCGGTAGTTTGAATCTCCATAGCGCTTGTTTTTAAGGTTGTTGAGCGTACAGCACTACCGTGCGTTGATTGGCGTCTTCTTCACCATCTTGTAAATCAATTGCGGCAGCATCTTCTCCCAAACCACTAAGAGACCGGATTTTAGTAAAACTAAAGCCGTTTTGAATTAGGTAGGAGCGCACATTGGTGGCTCGTTGCAATGCCAGTCTCTGGTTGTACACCGCCGAACCGCGACGATCAGTAAAGCCATATATGGCAACACCCGTGGTGCGATTTTTTTCTTGTGCGATAAATGAGTTCAGTACTTTGCCTGCCTCTTCAGTTATGGCCGAACTGTCGCGGTCAAAGTAGATCTTGTATTCAACACTTTTGGCTTCTTGCTGAGCGCGAAGTTCTTCCTGGGTCACGTAGCCGCGTGATGCCAGTTCAGAGACTTTTTCTTCAACTTCGGTGATGCTGTCAACCAGGTTGGGGTTGGGTGCCGCCTGCACGTTGGCAAGTTTTTCCTCCAGTGCGCGTATTTGCGCCTGCAATGCGCTTTGCGCTTCGGTTGCATCGTTTGCTTCAACCGACGAAGCTGGCAGATCAACGACGCGTTGTTCCAGATTCTCAATTCGATCTCGCGTGGCTTGCAGGGATTGGGTTAGATCTGCCACCGAGGCACTTTGGCCAACCTCACCCATTTGATTCTGCAATGATGCCAATTGGGCTCTTAGTTCGGCCTGTTGGTCATCGATGGAGCTTGATTCTGAACGAGTCTTAAGTTCCTCTATGGTACGTGTCAGCTTGGCCAGTTGTTGATTGGTTTGGTCGGCCGATGCCTCCAGTGCGTTCATTTTTACCCTTGATGCAGAGAGTTCATTGGTTAATGACTGGATGCGCAGCGAGTCAGAATTGGTTGTGCCGAGTTTGTCCTCAAGCAAGGCGATTCGCTGATCTATTTGTGCATTAACACTGGCAACAGCTTCCGCCTGGCCGTTGCTGGCATCTGATGACAAGGTGTTGAGCCTGGCTTCAAATGAGCTTATTTTTTCTGCCATGCTTGCCAGGGTCACTGATTGTTCGTTGATGGTGCGGCTCTGGGTTTCCTGCAGTTGCGCAATTCTGCTTTCAAGGTCGGACAAACCGCTGTTAATGCTGTCAGCATTGAATTGTTCAGACTGTTCATTAATTCGACGATTGAGCAGCTCAAGACGTCTGTCCAGTGAGGATATATGTGATGGTATTGCTTCCGGGCCGGTGGTGATGGCGCTCAATGATTGATCAATTTGGTTCAGCTTGCCTTCCACCGCACCCATTTTGCGCTCTGCATCGGTAAGGCGACCATTAATGACGGAAGGGTCTGCCGCACGTTGTGTTTCCACCAGCTCGGCCTCAATGGCATCAAGGCGACTGTTCAAGGCCGGGTCGCTTGCGTTGATTTTTGATTCTATGGCGTTGAGGCGCTCGGCAACCTCACCTTGCGTAGCGCCTCCATCGGTTATCGCTGCAAGTCCACCTTTGAGTCGGTTAAGGCTGCCACCAGCACTGGCGGAAAGATCGGCAACTGAGGCATCAGGGTGTTGCGTTTTCCAGTATCCGGCACCCAGTGCCAAGCCAAGCACCAATAGAGCGAGCAACGATTTCATAGGCGTGTTTGTTGGTTAAACAGTAGTCATCAGATGAAGTCCAAATTGTAACAAGGATAAGTCAGCACAAGGCGAGAACCGCAATGTTTAGCTGTACTTAGGCGGTCGGTGACAGGTCAACAGGAAAAATGTTTCATATTGTTTGGTTGATTTTTGCACAAGCGCATTGGCTGGTGACCAAATTATGTCGCTTTATGTAATTGCAGGGCAATCACCGACAATGGTGGCAAGCTCAGGCTCAGCGAATGTTCTCGGTTTTGACAGGTCTGCGGCACACTTTGAGTACGACCCAAATTTCCGACACCACTGCCTCCGTAGCACTTGGCATCGGTGTTGAGCAATTCAATATACTCACCTGGCTCATTAACACCAACCAGATAGTTGTGACGTGGTATTGGCGTGAAATTGCAAATCACGATCGTGCTGTTTGAAGTGCCAGGCACGCGTCGGTAGAAGCTGATGACACTGTGCTCGCTGTCGTCGCAATCTATCCATTCAAAGCCTTCGGCGTGACAATCGCCTTCGTGCAACGACGCTTCATTTTTGTATAGGTTGTTCAGGTCTTTTACCAGTGATTGAACGCTTTTGTTATCGCTGTTTTCAAGCAGGTTCCAATGCACACTGCCTTCGTGCGCCCATTCGGCCGATTGTGCAATCTCGCAACCCATAAACATGAGTTTTTTGCCGGGATAGAGATACATGTAGGCGAAGAAGGCGCGCAGATTCGCAAATTGTTGCCATTGGTCGCCGGGCATTTTAGACAGTAATGCGCCTTTACCGTAAACGACTTCATCGTGTGAGATAGGCAATAGAAAATTTTCGCTGAACGCGTACATTAAACCGAAGGTCAGGTTGTTCTGGTGATACTTTCGGTATGCTGGGTCTTTAGCAATATAGTCTAGCGAGTCGTGCATCCAACCCATATTCCATTTAAACGTAAAGCCGAGCCCGTCGGAGTAAGTTGGGTGACTGACGCCGGGGAATGACGTTGATTCCTCGGCTAGCGTGATGCCTCCTTCAAGGTGCACCAATTCATTCATGCGTTTGAGAAACGCAATGGCCTCAAGATTTTCGCGGCCACCGTGTTCATTGGGAATCCATTGTCCTTCTTCACGAGAGTAATCAAGGTACAGCATTGAAGCCACAGCATCGACCCGTAACCCATCAAGGTGGAATTCCTTAATCCAGTAAACAGCGTTGCTGAAAAGGTAGTTGGCAACTTCGCGCCGACCGTAATTAAAAATCAGTGTTTCCCAGTCTTGATGAAAGCCTTGTCGTGGGTCGGCGTGCTCGAACAAATGCGTGCCGTCAAACATACCCAGTCCATGCTCATCGGTTGGGAAGTGAGCAGGTACCCAATCTATAATCACGCCAATGTCGTTAGCATGACATTGATCAACAAAGTAGCGAAAGTCGTCAGGACTGCCAAAGCGAGATGTTGGTGCAAACAACCCAATGGGTTGATAGCCCCAGGATCCAGAGAACGGGTGCTCAGTTATGGGTAAAAGCTCAACATGAGTGAACCCGTTGTCCTTGACGTAATTGACTAGCGTCTGTGCGAGCTCTCGATAACTCAGTGGTTGACCGTTATCGTTTAGTTGCCACGAACCGGCATGAACTTCATAAATGGCAATGGGAGATGTGGTAGGTTCGCGCTTTTCGCGCTGGCTTAAATAGTGATCATCCGACCAGATAAAGCGTGAATTAAACACGATTGATGCGTTGCCAGGTGCTTGTTCAAAATAGCTGGCGAACGGGTCGTTTTTAAGTGGTAATACCTCACCAGCTTGTCCAATGATTTCGTACTTGTACAAAGTGATATTGTCCAAGTGTGGAATAAAAATATCCCAGATGCCGGTACTGTCATTTTTGCGCATGCAATGAACGCGGCCGTCCCATTGGTTAAATTCTCCAACGACGCTGACGCGTTTTGCATTGGGTGCCCAAACGCCAAAATGCACACCGTCTACACCGTCAATAGTTGTCAGGTGTGAGCCAAGAATTTTGTAAAGCTGTTGATGCGTACCTTCGCCAAACAAGTGATAGTCGAGCTCGCCAATGGCAGAAGCGAAACGATAAGGATCGTGTTGCAGTTGTTGGTCCACCTGCAACTGGTAAGCACCCGGTTCGTCGCCTAATTCTATAACAAACAAGTCGGAGTCGCCGTGACGGGCCATGGGCTTTGCCTGGCCTGATGCGTCAATGAATTCAACCTTGCTGCACTTTGGTTGAAACGTTCTTACAACGAAGCCACGTTTGCTTTTGTGTGGACCCAGCACAGAAAACGGAGCATCATGCTGACCCTGACTGAGCGCTTGCATTGCCTCGTCATCTATGGTCACAGTTTCGGTTGTTGGTTGGCTCATGCGTAAAGCTCGGTTAAGTACTGTTTAGCGCTGTCATTCCAGTAAAAGCGCTTGTTTTTGGCAGCGTCTGCAATGCTCTGAAATTGTTTGGGTTTGTGTTCACGCATATCAAGCACTTTGTTAGTGCAAAGTTGAAAATTTTGCACTTGCTCGGCAACTGAGTCGCCGTGAAAATGAAAGCCATCTACCATGTCGGTAACGGTGTCGCGTAAGCCACCAACCGCATGCACGATACAGGGTTGCGCCTGGCGCATGGCCAGCATTTGGCTTATGCCACACGGTTCAAACGAGCTTGGCATTAAAAACACATCACCGTTGGCGAACAGTAAATCGGCCAGGGTTTGTTCGTAGCGATTTAAAAACATAAAGTTATTGTGCTTTGAGGCGCACCGTCTGCAAATGGCTTCCAGTTTGGTGTCTCCAGAGCCCAGTAGAATGAACACGCCGGACCCTTTTAAACTGTCCAGCAACTCGTCCAGCACTGTGTTGCCATGCGCAGTTTCGGCCAGAAGCAAAGCCATTTTTTGATCGGTTAGTCTGCCAACACTGGTGAGTATGTGTTGTGGGCGATGATCTTGTAGCCATTGTTGCGTGCGCTGATGAGCAAGGTAGTCGGCGGTATTGATTGTGTCGCTCTCACCCAGCCAATTCAGTATTGTTTCGCCAAATGTACTCATTAGTTCTGGCCAATCTATACGCCGCTTAATAGCGGCGTTGTAGTCAATACCGTTGGTGATACCGACCAATGCGTTGCGTGCTGCACACTGTTGTAAATCGCGCTCCAAACCCTCACCGCCATGAAAACCTCGCTGAGGTGCATTGGGCTGAATTATTTCCAGGCTATAAGACGGAGATACTGTGTGTACTTTGTCTGCAAGACGAATACTGGCCGCAACCGGGTTAACGCAATCGGGCCATCGCGGATCGGCCAAAGCCGTGCGGCTGAAATTTAAATCTGGATACCACAATGTTAACGATGATTCATCACCCTTAAACGGACGGATACCCTGCAGTGCCAAATTGTGAATACTGAAAACACAAGGCTTATTTTTCAGCGATGCAAAGCGTGGATCGAATTCGCGCAGCACGCTGGCAAAACCGGCATGCCAGTCGTGCAAGTGCAGCACGTCGAATTCGCCAACTGCGCCGTCAACCAGCAGTTGCAATGCACCAGCACAAAACAAAGCAAACTTGTTTGCATCGGTTGCGAAGGGGCGATCACTGGGATCGTTGCAGTAAACAGAGCCAGCGCCACACGCACCGAGTTGTTCGTGCTGTAAAACCAGATAACGCACACCGGGGTCCCGATCGGCGAACAGCTCAAAGAGCTCCACCGTTTCGACTTTGCCAGCAAAACTTAACGTCGCCGAGTTAACGTGTGTTGCTTCAGGGAGTAAATGAAAAGCGTTGTACGAAGGTATCAGTACACTGACTTTTGCGCCGTTGTCGGCCAGGGCCTTGGGTATATCGCGTACAACATCACCGATACCGCCGACTTTGGCACCTGGAATAACATCGTTTTCTGCGGCAAGCATGCAGATATGTGGTGAGTGCGACATGTTGAGCTTTTGTAGCCTTAAAAGCAGGTAAATGACTCGCTAGCGTACTCGGTGCAAACTCTGACCGAGATGGTCAGGTGTCACAAGAGTTATGCCATTTTCACTGATTCTAAAACCTGCTGCGCGGTCGGCGTCAGCGTCGTAGCCGATTTGCGTATCAGGTGGGATTTCACAGCCTACGTCGAGGATAGCACGGCGAATTTTACAATTTCGATGCACGGTGACGTCAGGCAGAATCACGGCGTCTTCAATCGTAGAATACGATCGGATATGCACGTTTGAAAACAGCAGCGAATTTTGAATTTTTGAGCCAGATATGATGCAACCGCCGGACACCATACAGTTGATCGCGGTACCACGACGATCATCATCGTTGTGGATAAATTTTGCGGGTGGCGCTTGCATCTGGTTTGTATAAATGGGCCATCTATTTTCGTACAGATCGAGTTCGGGCTGGAAGTGCAGCAACTCCATGTTGGCCTCCCAGAAGGCGTCCAGTGTGCCAACGTCACGCCAATAATGTCGACCATCACCTTCACCCATGGGGTAGGCAAACACGCGGTATTTGTCCACCAGTTTGGGCATGATGTCGCCCCCAAAGTCGTGTGTGCTTTTTGGCTCGTCGGCATCGATAACCAACTGCTCGTAAAGGAACTCGGTATTAAACACATAGTTCCCCATCGAGGCCAGAACGCGTCCTGGTTTACCCGGAATTTCCGCAGGTTGTTCTGGTTTTTCGTTGAAGTCAACTATGCGTCCGGTGTCGTCCACGGTTAGCACACCAAACGCGCCTGCGGCCTCTTCAGCCGATACTTCAATACAGCAAACTGTCATATCAGCCTGTTGCTTTACCTGTGCCGCAATCAATGGGCCGTAGTCCATTTTGTAGATGTGGTCGCCACCCAGAATCAGCACGAATTCTGGTTTTTGCCGTCGAATAATATCCAGGTTCTGGAAGACCGCGTCGGCTGTGCCTTTGTACCAGTCTTCGTCGATACGCTTGGAGGCGGGGAGAATTTCAACGAACTCGCCAAACTCGGCTTTGAAGCCGGACCAGCCGCGCATAATGTGGCGCACCAGCGAGTGAGATTTGTATTGGGTGACCACGCCAACACGTCGGATGCCAGAATTAATACAATTTGACAAAGGGAAATCGATGATTCGAAATTTGCCGCCAAACGGCACGGCAGGCTTTGCCCGCCAGTGGGTTAGCTCGTGCAGACGACTGCCCTGTCCACCTGCCAGTATCAGCGCAACGGTTTCTGAAGTCAGTCTTGATATGTTTCTTTCATCTGCCTGAGTCATAACACTTTTTCTCTAACAATCAGGAATCAGCATATAACGTAACGCGACGGCGGCAAAGGAATTTTAAAAAATCTTTATTGGGCCGATAACTGCGATAATAAGTGTGCGTCGATAGCTAACGCCCCACAATACCGACAACAATCGCGACCAAGTCACAAAACAAATCATGTCTAAAAGCTCAAATTCCGCCGCAAAGCCTGACCAACCCTACGCAAGTGAGCTGTTAGCAGCCAATGGCGAGTGGCACGGTGAGTCCCTTACCCCCAGCGACGATATTGATGCGCTGAAAAAATCAATTGTGCAGCACTTCTCGCATACGCTGGGTCGTGATATCAATAATGCCGCACCTCAAGCCTTGTACAAAGCGCTGGCCTTGGCGGTACGCGATCGTCTGATGGATCAGTGGCGCGTGACACGAGCCGAAACGGAAAGCCGCGACACGCGCAAAACCTGCTACATGTCTCTGGAATTTTTAATGGGACGATCATTATCTAATGCTGTACAGAACCTGGAGCTCGTTGAGCCAGTTCGCCAAGCGCTTAATCAGCTGGGTATGGAGCTGGAGGACCTCGAAACGCTCGAGCGAGACGCTGGTTTGGGCAATGGTGGTTTGGGCCGATTGGCTGCGTGTTTTTTAGACAGTTGCGCATCACTTGCCTTGCCGGTAACCGGCTATGGATTGCGCTACCGTTACGGCATGTTCCGCCAGGAAATCGAAAACGGTCATCAGATAGAAAAACCGGATAACTGGCTTCGTGATGGCCATGTTTGGGAAATAGAACGACCTGAACACACTTGCGTGGTTCGATTTGGTGGGCATGTAGAACCGGACAACTCTGGTGCATCACCGGATAGGCGAGAGTGGGTAACCCATGATGAAGTGCTGGCAGTGCCATTTGATGTGCCTGTTCCGGGCCATGGGAATGACATCGTTAATACCTTGCGATTGTGGTCGGCATCGGCCACAGACGAATTTGACCTGTCTGAATTTAATGCTGGCGGATACGCTGAAGCGGTATCGGGAAAAACCGATGCAGAGAACATCACCATGGTGTTGTATCCCAATGACAGCAGTGAAAATGGCAAAGTCTTGCGATTGCGACAACAGTACTTTCTGGTTTCTGCCAGCCTGCAGGATGCTATACGTGTTTGGTTAACCAGCCATGACAACTTTGACGGCTTTGCCGAAAAACACTGCTTCCAGATGAACGATACTCACCCCAGTCTGGCCGTAGCAGAGCTCATGCGCTTACTGATTGATGAGCACGAAATGACTTGGGATGATGCTTGGACGGTGGTCAGCTCCTCCATGGCTTACACCAATCACACCTTGTTGCCAGAAGCATTGGAATGCTGGTCGTTAGACATGCTGCAAAGCCTGTTACCCAGACCCATTGAGATTATCCAAGAGATCAATCGTCGTTTTCTGTTGCAAGTTGCGCGTGAATGGCCTGGCGATGTTGCCAAGCAGGCACACATGTCGATCGTCTCATTCGATGAATCTCCTGTGGTCCGTATGGCGCACTTGGCTATAGTCGGCAGTTTTTCGATTAACGGTGTCGCACAACTGCATTCTGATTTGCTGCAAAAGGGCTTGTTTAACGACTTTTACCGTTTGTGGCCTGAGCGATTTAACAACAAAACCAATGGCGTGACCCAGCGTCGCTGGTTGGCACATTGCAACCCGCACTTGCGTGCCTTACTTAATGAACAGATAGGCACAGCGTGGGTCAATGATCTTGACCAACTCGAACGCATTATTCCCAAAGTGGACGATGCCGCTCTTGCGCAACGTTGGCATGAAGTGAAAGTGCAAAACAAAGTACGCCTGGCCAAGTTGGTTGAGGATCGCACAGGCGTACAAGTATCAACTGATATGTTGTTCGATGTTCAGGTGAAACGCATGCACGAATACAAGCGACAGTTGCTGTGCGCCATGCACGCGGTTCACTGTTATCTGCAAATTATCAACGGCACCGATGAAGGCGCAGCGCCACGTTTTGTGCTGATTGCAGGCAAAGCCGCACCCGGATATTACATGGCCAAAGCGATTGTTAAGCTCATTAACAATGTGGCTCAGGTTATTAACGAAGACCCTCGCACCAAAGACAAGCTACGTTTGGTATTTCTGCCTGACTACAACGTGTCGGCCATGGAAGTGATTGCACCAGCAGCTGACCTGTCTGAGCAGATATCCACAGCCGGAAAAGAAGCCTCGGGTACGGGCAACATGAAATTCATGATGAACGGTGCGTTGACCATCGGCACACTCGATGGTGCAAACGTTGAAATTCTGGAGGCGGTTGGCGAGGAAAACTTTTTCCGCTTTGGTCTCAGCGTTGAAGAGGTCGAAGCCTTGCGGCCCAATTATTCACCGTCCGCCGTCATTGCCGTAGAAGATCGCGTCAAAGCGATACTCGATGCGTTCTCCTCGGGCATGTTCGATTGTGGTGATGGTGAGCTGCTCAGTGTGGCCATCGATGCAGCTTGCAGTGCAGATGACCCGTGGATGACCATTGCTGATCTTCCCGCCTATATTGATGCACAAGACCGTGTATCGCAGTGTTGGGCTGATCGGGCCCGGTGGACGCGCATGTGTATGTTAAATACAGCGAACAGTGGCCGTTTTTCAACAGACAGAACGATGCGCGACTACAATAGGGAGATATGGAATCTGTCTCCCCTAGGTACCCAGCCTCTGGCCAACGGCTAAGCTACAAAGCCCTGTTACCCGGGCGGCCCGCGCCGTTCGGGTCCACGCCGGATGCGGCGGGTGTTAATTTTTCGCTTTTCTCAGCTCACGCGACCAAAATCGAACTGTGCCTGTTCGATGAATCCGGCCAAGTTGAAATTGCTCGTTTGGAACTCCCGGGAAAAACCAATGATGCCTGGCATGGTTATTTGCCAGATGCTCTGCCTGGTCAGCTGTACGGTTTTCGGGTTCATGGACCTTATGAGCCACACAATGGCCATCGCTTTAATCCCAACAAACTGCTGATCGATCCCTATGCTCGCGAACTGCGTGGTGAATTGATCTGGAGTGACGAACTCTATGGTTTTCAAGTGGGTCACCCTGATGCAGACTTATCGTTCGATGATCGAGACAGTGCGCCGTTTGTGCCCAAAAGTGTGGTTGTCGATAACTCCTTTGTTTGGCGCAACGACAAGCAACCCCGTACGCCGCTCAAAGACAGCATCATTTATGAAGCGCACGTTAAAGGTTTAACCCGTTATTTTCCTGGGTTGGTTGGCCGTCGCCGTGGAACATACAGTGCGCTGGGTTCTAATGCCGTGGTACGTCATTTAACCGAACTTGGAATAACAGCCGTAGAAGTGTTACCAGTGCATGCCTTTGTTGATGAACATTTCACGATAGAGCATGGGCTGAGCAATTACTGGGGTTACAACACACTGGCCTTTTTCGCACCAGCCAATCGTTACGCCATAGCCGACCCCATTTTGGAATTTCGCAGCATGGTACGTGGTTTACATCGCGCTGGAATCGAGCTGATTCTGGATGTGGTTTACAATCACACTGCGGAAGGTAATGAGATGGGACCTACCTTAAGTTTCAGGGGTATCGATAACGCTTCTTACTATCAGTTGCGTGATGACAAACGCTTTTACCAAAACGATACAGGCACCGGTAACACCGTTAATGTGGCTCACCCGCGAGTGATGCAATTGGTGCTCGATAGTTTGCGATACTGGGCGGTTGATATGCACGTTGATGGATTTCGATTTGATTTAGCAACCGTTCTTGGCCGAGAGCAATACGGTTTTGATCGTGGCTGTGGTTTCTTTGATGCATTGGGGCAGGACCCGCAGCTGGCCAATACTAAAATGATCGCCGAACCCTGGGACATTGGACTGGGCGGGTATCAACTGGGCCAGTTCCCACGTGGCTGGTCTGAATGGAATGACCGATACCGCGATTCAATGCGAAAACTGTGGAGCGGTGAAACCGGTTTGTTGCCCGAGTTTGCCAAGCATTTGTTGGGTAGCAGTGATTTGTTCGAGTGGGCGCAACGCAGCCCAATGTCGAGCCTCAATTTTATTACCTCGCACGATGGCTTCACCCTGCATGATCTTGTCAGCTATGCGCACAAACACAACGGGGCCAACGGCGAGGACAACCGCGATGGTCACGATGCCAACTTCTCATCTAACAGTGGCTACGAAGGGATAACCAAAGACCCGGCAATTAATGCGAACAGGCGACGCAAACAACGCAATTTATTGACGTGTTTAATGGTGTCGCAAGGGGTGCCCATGTTGTTAGCTGGCGATGAAATTGGTAACTCGCAACAAGGAAATAACAACGCGTACTGTCAAGATAATGCCATAGGCTGGATTGACTGGCGAGCACGCCGGGCTGATCGCGACTTGCGAGCGTTTGTCAGCCATTTGATTCACATCAGGCGCACTCAGTCTGTACTGCGTCGACCACACTATTTACACGCCGATAAAAAATCCAGATCAACAGATATCCCCGACGTTCAGTGGCTCAACAGTCGAAGTGAACCCATGTCAGATGCAGACTGGCATAACTTAGAGCAGCCCTTTTTAGGATTGTTGCTGCCCAGTGACGCCAGTGATGTGGTTGATGCCAGCGGTCAGCACGAACAAGATGATGCACTATTAATCTTGTTTAATT
>CALHOI010000071.1 GCA_938035525.1 uncultured Granulosicoccaceae bacterium | reverse complement strand
AGTAGCAGTAGCATTACCGGTATTCCGGTAGGACAAGCTGTAATCGCCTCTGAGCGAGCCGTTAACACTGATATGCAGCGTTGTATCCGCAGGAACACTGACTTCACAACGCGCACCCGCGCTACCCACAACCTGCGCTTGACACAAAACACCGGACTGCTGTGCAGATCTAACCGGAGCTTGTGCAGAAACATACAACGAAGTGCCGTTACTTGCATTGAGTTGTACAACACTCTGACCAGTTGACGCATGGGTTAAGTAAGTGTCCCATGCATTCACCTCTAGTGTGCTGTTAACCACTTCGTTAGCATTTATTTGTGGCTGTCCCAGCTTTAACATTGCTCCAACTGACGGCACACCGTTGGTATCAACCACGTAAAGCAAATAATGCCCAGGCGGTGCCACATGGCGTGAATCAGGCATGGTTAGCGATAGTCTTAATGCCTGCTGAGAGAATGCCAGTGGCACCAGGCGTTGGTCCTGATTTTCCGAATGTGTTACTGAACCTAATTTTATTAAATGCGCCTTCGCAATATTCAGTGTGTGGTTCACGCTTATATTAAATGACTCTGCGTAATCAGCCACAGCGGGCACTGACCCCAAGTCTGGCCGAGCAGCCAGCGTACCGTCTTGATTAAACAAATAGGGAGGTGAATATATTTCAGCATTACGCTCTTCATAATTCAAGCGATAACAATCACCGCATATACCACCACCAGCGGAAAGCACTTGACCATCGGGCAATAAGATAGCAATAGCATGATACTGACGGTCTGTAGGGATGGTGTTTACTTCGCGCCAAACACCTGTGTCAGGGTTCCAGATTTCAGGAACAAACACCGGCGCAGTCGGACTATAAAATCGAGCCCCATCACTGTTACCACCGGTTGCCAACACCGAACCATCTGCCAATATGGTCAGGTTATGCTGACGCCGCCCATTATTCATTGGACTGGTATCAACCGTTTGCTTCGTTGCTGTATCAATGATAACGGCGGAGCTAAGACCTTGCTCACCACCAGAGACAAGAATTTTACCAACGTCGTACATGGCATAACTGCCATAGTCTCTGTCTTCCACACCATCACGGCCGGCTATTGGTGTGTAGCTGCCCGACTCATTGGTATCAATGTCCAGTATCAGATCAGACGGGCCGAAAGAGATAACAGAACCTTCGGGTGTTTGCTGAAGCCATTGGTAGTCGCCAGTTAATTCAATTGGGAAGCTTCCTGCCAGTGGCCGCCAGGTTTGATCAAACTGAAAAACTTCAGCCAGTGGCGATGGATCGTACGTTCCACCCAAGGTCAGCATTTCGCCATTCGATAATGCTGCAACCGATGAATACCATCGAGGCGCATTCATGTTTTCTGTTCTGTGCCACGTGTTACTGACCGGGTTATAAATATTGGTATTGGCCAAAGGACCGTTAGCACCAGCACGCCCGCCATCACCACCGGCAAATAAAATCCGGCCATCCCAAAGATGCGCTGATCCCGCGCAAAACAAATCGGTGTCGGTGTCGTTGTTGGTTGGAACATGGGTATTGCTGGCCGGGTCCCACAAGGTGACACGCGTTGTGTAGTTATCTGTGGTGTGAGGATCGTCATCGGCGTCGTCGGGTGTTGCATCCCAGGCAAGTACTTTGCCGTTAGGCAGCAACGCAGCATGTATCGCAACCAAAGGCCAGTCGTAAACATCAGACCAGCGACCACCAGTAGCAGGATTCATTTGCGGCTCAGGGGTCACGCGGACAACATCAGCCGGTATCGGATTACCAACAAAATTAACAACGTCTGGCGCAGTTACCCCTAAGGCAAGATCACCTTCTAGTTCTGTTGCACTGTCTAGTGCTGCGATGGCTGGTGCTGCACTGTTTGGGTGTTGATTACTTGGTTGATTACTTGAGTGCGCATTTCCATGGGCGCTGACTGAACCGGTTTTTACTAACAGGCTCGCCGTCACAATGCTGGCAATGATCATGACCGCCGACAACCTGAATTGGCGTGTTACTGATAATTTCATAAATTCCCGCGCGGTACGCTCAGGGCATACATCCGTGGCATATCCTGGCTATTTTCGTGACGTTTCAAATTGAGAAGCGTGTCAAATTGTGCTCGGCTTCATTAACCGTTTTCGGCTTGCTGAAGCTTAACCTGAGTCGAGCCCTCAATGAGTGTCACCTGTCCAAACTATAAATTAAAGACACAAGGTTTTGCGCAATCGCCCACAATCTAGCGTCCAACCTTTCCAGCTGCCCTGCTTCCCACTCTTTTGACACATTAGCAATCTGCACATTGGCCGATAACTGACTGTGTCTTTAAGTAGCCAAAAATACCCATGAACCACTCTGTACAGCCAATCTCTATTGATCATGCGAAACAGATCTCAGACGTGCTTGAGACGCTCGAGACCATACTATTGGGCAAGCGCGATCAGCTGGAAATGTCTGTGGCGTGCATGCTGGCCAGGGGGCATTTACTGATTGAAGACGTTCCCGGGACGGGAAAAACAACACTGGCGCAAGCTTTGGGTGTGTGCATGGGTCTTGACTGGAAACGAGTGCAATTCACCAGTGATCTATTACCTGCGGACATTGTTGGCGTGTCCGTTTTTAATAATCAGACACAACAATTTGATTTTCGCGAGGGGCCGGCATTCACGTCTGTGCTGCTGGCCGATGAAATTAACCGCGCGCCTCCCAAAGCACAAAGTGCCTTGCTTGAAGCAATGGAGGAACGACAGATCTCGGTTGATGGCGCAACCTATCCGTTGCCCGATGAATTTTTTGTGATCGCCACGCAAAACCCGGTTGAACAATTGGGTGCATACCCGCTACCCGAATCACAACTCGATCGCTTTTTAGTTGGTATATCGTTGGGTTACCCCGATCCTGCAACTGAGCGGCAGCTTATGCAGGCAGGTGATAGGCGAGCATCCATTAATAATTTGCAAGCCGTTGCTAACAAAACCCAGTTACAACAATGGTGCCTTGAGGCTGATGCCACTCATGCATCGGATGCCATCTACGATTATATTCAGGCGCTGTTGTTACGCTCTCGCGAGGGTAACAGTGGGCTGAGCTCGCGCGCGGGTTTAAGCCTGGTTCGCTTAAGTAAATCGCTTGCCTATATTGGCGGTCGCGATCATGTACTACCAGATGATGTGCAACGGGCGTTTCCCGCACTTGCCGGACACAGGCTCACCGGTCGAGTCAGCTCGGGCAAAGCGGCGGCAATGGATATTTTGAACAGCGTTCCATCGCCTTAAGACAGTTAAAAATTTCAGTCTACAGTTATGTCGACAGCCGTCACATCTCCTGACCCTTCGTCTTCAGACCCTTCGTCTTCAGGCCATTCGTCGTTAAAACAGCGCATGTTCCGCACGCGCCCTGAAGACGTGCTGCCGTTAAAAATTGAACACCAACGAATATACATACTACCAACCCGTCGCGGCTTGGCGTTTTTATTTTCGTTGCTGGTTATGCTTATTGCCTCGGTTAACTATGCGCTGAGCCTTGGCTATGCTTTATGCTTTTTATTGACTGGCCTGTTTGCTGCATCTTTGTTACACACATATCGTAATGTTGCAGGCATAAGTTTTAATCAAATAAAAACCGATAATGCGTTTGCCGGTGAAAATGTGTGCTTCATTGTTAATATGCATAATCAAACAGATTTGGACCGCATTGGTGTCACTATAAAAGCCACTGACGCATCCGACCTTGTAGACATAAACGCGCATGGAACAGCAAGTGCCAACATTGTCAAAGCCACCACCCGGCGAGGTGTACGATCATTAGGCAGAGTGACGGTTACCAGCACCTATCCTTTGGGTCTGTGGCGAACGTGGTGCTACATTCACAATGGCGTGCAAGCCACTGTTTATCCAAAACCCGAAGTTTCGCCTCCGCCACTACCTGCACACAGCATTGATGCCGATGGCGAAAGCGCACACAAGTCCAATCAAGGCGAAATAGCTGGCCTGCGCGAATACAATCCTGGCGACGCCTTGTCGTCCATCGCATGGAAGGCGGCAGCACGCGGCCAGGGCCTTTACGTTAAAACGTTCGAAGAAGAAAACAGTGGTGGCCAAACGCATCTGTCGTTAAATGCCACTGGCTTAACCGACATAGAACAACAGGTTTCACGATTAAGTGCGTGGATACAGGCGGCTGAACGCTCACAAACCGAGTATTCGTTCGACATACCCGGCACACATCTGGATGTGGGTACCGGACCAAAACATAATGAACGGGCCCTGGTCGCACTGGCCACTTATGGTTTGCCATCATGAAGTGGTTTAAACGCAAACCGAACATGGACAACAGCGCCATTCGCTTAGACCAGCGAACCTTATATGCTCTCTCGGCATTGTTGCTGCTGTCCCAGCTGCCACACGTTATGCATTTGCCCATTTGGGTCAGCATGCTTGGTGCAGGTATAGTGGCTGTCAAGCTTTGGGTCCACCATCGTGCTTCAGCCGTGGGCCATTTTATACTGTCGCCTATTGGTATGTCGGCCATAGCCCTTGGCGGTGCGGTGTTAGTTCGTGCTCACTACGGCTACTTTATGGGCAGAGACCCTTGCGTGGCATTTCTGTTTATATTGGTTTCCGCTAAATTTGCTGAAGTGCGCAAACCGTCGGACTCCACATTGTTGTTGTGCTTGGCTGGATTTCTGTTACTAACACAATATTTTTATTCGCAATCTATATTGTCTGCATTGATAACCTTGCCAGCCGTTCTGGCTCTGGGTAACGCACTGGCTGTTATCCGCGATTCAAGCAATGCCCCCAGCACCAAGAACAATTTGCGCATGGTGGGAAAACTGCTGTTGCAAGGCGCACCATTAGCCGCGTTATTGTTTGTGGTATTTCCCCGTCTACCCGGTCCTTTGTGGTCATTACCAGATGACGCGACTGCTAAAACCGGCTTATCCGATTCGATGGCACCGGGCTCAATTGGATCATTGTCGCGTTCTGACGAAGTTGCTTTTAGAGTTGAATTTAAAGGTGCTCCTCCCCCAACGAATCAACGTTACTGGCGCGGACCGGTAATGAGTAACTTTGATGGACAACGATGGACGGTACAAGAAAGTGCCGCGCGCGTGCGCGTCACCGGAGCGGGCAAGCCCAACACGACACACTATACTGTGATGATGCAGCCAAACCATCAAAAATGGCTTTTCGCACTCGATCACCCAACCTCGCTACCCATGTCAGTAGCCGCAGATACCAATGACAGTCGTGTGTTGGCACAGATGACAACCGACCTGCAACTAAAAAGTGATAAATCCATTACGCGGGTTACGCGTTATTCACAAACATCGTCTTTGTCTGACTCATTCAAGCCGCCGGTCAGGCCGCAAGCCTCGTTAACTCAGCTTGCTGGTAACAACCCCAAGGCCGTCGCTTTTGCAACCAAACTCAGGGCCGAATCTAAAACCAATACAGATTACGCTAACGCATTACTCGATCATTTTAATAAAAATAATTTTCACTACACACTGCAGCCTACGTTGCTCGGTGATAACCCGGTGGATGATTTTTTATTCTCTACTCGCAATGGATTTTGTGAACACTACGCGTCAGCGTTTGTGGTGTTAATGCGAGCAGCGGGTATTCCGTCGCGCGTTGTCACGGGTTACCTGGGCGGCGAGATGAACGGCAACTATATGATTGTTCGACAATCAGATGCTCACGCCTGGACAGAAGCTTTTTTAAATGGCAAATGGGTCAGATTTGACCCGACCGGGGCGGTTGCACCATCACGAGTTGACACCAACATGGCAGCCGCCTTAGGTGATGGGGAACCGGTGCCCATGATGGCGCGCGCCGGCAATGGTTGGCTAAAACGGATTAAGCTTGGTATAGATGAAATGAACCACGACTGGCAAAGGCTGGTAGTGGATTTTAACAACGAGTCGCAATACCGTATTTGGGAAAAGTTAGGTTTACCTCGCCTAAAACTATGGCAAATTACTGTGCTGGTATTGATGATAACTGGGCTTTGGTGCCTGGTTGTGCTGGGATTCCCGCTTGCCCGAGGCGTTAATATGAGTGCGGAAGATCGCCTTTGGTTTCGCTACACTAACTTGTTAAAGCGTTTTGGTATTGAAAGAGCGTCAACCGAAACGCCACATGAATTTATAGAACGGGCAAGTCTTGCACTACCCGAAGTCTCAGCTGTACAAACGTTAGGGCAAGACTTGGTCACCCTGCGCTTTAAGCGACTTGATGAGAGCGAAAGCAAAGAACTTGGTGCATCGATACGTCACAAGCTTAATGGGTTGTATTTTCGGCACTTGCTTAAGGCGCGATAGAGTGACTAATTCCATCAAACCGCTTACCTACTTTTTAAGGTAATGATCGGGACTAATTTCATTCACCAGCAACTTGATCAATCCGTGCTTTGGCGCATTTGTGGGCCATTCAGCATACACATCGACCGGATCCAGTACCCAGCTCGGCAGAACATGTACAACCCGACCCGACGCAACATCCTGTTCGGCCAAACTCTGTGGAATAATGGCCAGTCCCGCACCAGATCGAGCAAGCTGATATACCGCCTGTGCACTAGTGGCGCTAACATGATATTTAGGCTTTACAGTGACAGATTTTGCTCTTCGCTTTCTGAATGTTGGTTTAATGTGCCGAACCTGCGACAAGGAAACCCAGTCCCAACTGAGTAACTCTTCCGGCTTGCTTACGTTTGGCTTATCCTTTACATAGTCCGCTGAGGCAACCAGGCATCGCTCGAGCTGCTGCAACTTTCGCGCTGCTGAAGAATTTTTACTGGCTAAGCCCATTCGGATGGCTAAGTCATACCCTTCCGAAATAATGTCGTGCCGTACATCTGAATAATCCAGTATCAGATTGATGCTCGGATACTTTAAGGAAAATGCCGCCAACGCATCTGTTAAGTGGGACTGAGCCAGCACACCGGGTACGGTCATTCTGATTTCGCCGGTAGGCGTGCTGGACGAATTAGATATCTGCGAGACAGCATCCTCCACTGCCTCAAGTAAGGGATGCGTGGACATCAATAATTGTTCGCCTTCACGCGTTAGTGCCAATTTGCGCGTTGTTCGATACAGCAGCGCAACACCAAGGTGCTCTTCAAGCTGAGATATATGGTGGCTCACCACGGATGGCGACAATTCCAGCTCCTTTGCCGCCCCTCGAAATGAGCCGTGATCGACCGTTTTAGCGAAAATGGCGATCTGTCGAAGTTGATCAAACATAGTTAATATAAAACAGACATAGTTAACCTTAATCGAACAATTAATTCGGTTTATATCATCTTATCAAACTAAACAGATGGGGATATAATAACCTTTCCTATCGAAAGTACAAATTCCAAAGGGAAGACCCTATGAGACACCACAAAGCACTCATCGCAACAATCGCGCTTGTCACTTTTTTATTCTCCAATAACGCCATGGCAGCCAAAATGGACAGTGAAAGTCAGGCAACGTTTGACACTGTCATGACTTTTATGAACGCTGTAGGAACTGGTGATATGGCCACGGCAGAAAGCCTTATGGCCGACGACATGATGTGGCAAAACGAGGGCGATAAAGCAATGCCCTGGATTGGACCATGGAATGGCAAGGAAGCAATTTTGAAATTTCTACCCATATTTGGTGAAAACTTCCAAACCACGAAATGGGAAACCGAAGATGCATTCGCTCTTGGTGATACTGTTGCTGTGTTTGGTAAAATGAATGGCATTACAACGCAGTCTGGTAAAGAAATCGGCGACTTCACTTTTGCGCTGCGAGCTAAAGTCTCGGAAGGTAAAATTGTACTTTGGAACTGGTTTGAAGACAGCTACGCAGTGAGTAACGCTTATCACGGAAAATAACACGCACGCATTTGCGATGGCTTTGTTGTCAAACGCATAATTTACACGCAGGCAAAATTGTTTATATAAGGGCTACATCCCTTTTAGGGGATGTAGCCAACATTAGATTTTTACGAAGGCAAGATCGGGTCTTCTGCCATATTCAAATGCAACTTTTGCCCTTTATACGGGTGTGCCAAAGCCACGTCGACGTTAAGTTCCACACCAATACCCGGCTCTTTTGATGGAATGACATACCCATCTTCCCATTGCATTGGGGATTGCAAAACATCAGCATGAAAACCACCCCAACGTTCGATACTTTCTAAAATCAAAAAATTGGGCGTGCAAGTTGCCAGCTGCGCGTTTGCAGCGCCTTCTATTGGCCCGCAATACAAATGTGGCGCTATTAACGCATGATAGGTTTCCGCCATGCTGGCAATTTTTTTGGCTTCAAGCAAACCACCCACTCGACCTAGTGCCATTTGCAAAATGGATGCTGCCTCACACTCAAGCACTCGCGCGAATTCATACTTGGTGGTTAATCGCTCTCCTGTGGCAATTGGAATAGATGTTTGGCGCGCCACTCTGGCCATCTCTTTGGGGTTGTCGGGTGGCATTGGCTCTTCAAACCATAAGGGATCGCTACTTTCAAGTCGCTTTGCCAATCGTATTGCACCAGAGGCGGTAAATTGCCCGTGGGTCCCAAAAAGCAAATCAGCTTTATTGCCAACCGCAGCACGCAGCGTTTTGACAAACACTTCAGAGCGATCGAGTTCGGTCAGTGATGGTTGCCTGCCGTCATAAACAGAATAAGGTCCGGCCGGATCAAACTTTAATGCTGTAAACCCCATATCGATGTATTCGAGCGCGCGTTCGGCTGCCAGATCAGGGTCGCTGTAAACGGAATCGTCCTCACCTTCGCGAGGATAAATATAAGTGTAACTGCGCAATCGCTCATGCACCTGGCCACCGAGCAACTCGTATGCAGGCTTGTTCAGCGCTTTACCCACAATATCCCAACAGGCGGTTTCAAGTCCACTTAACACACTTATAAGTGATAGATCTGGCCGCAAAGTGTAGCCACGTCCGTACACACGTCGCCACAGCTTTTCAATGTGAAAAGGATCTGCATCCAAAAAGTGGTGTTCGAAAACGTCTTTAATCATCGCCTCAACCACGTCGGGGCTAAACGTGGCTGTGTAGACTTCACCAAAACCCTGCACACCGTCATCAGTGGTAAGCCTGACAAAAATAAAGTACTGCCCACCATAGTGAGGCGGTGGATTTCCCACCACATAGGTATCTAGCTGCTGTATTTTCATAAAGGACTTTTTTTACATCGAATTAGCTGACAAAAGGAATTGTGCCCTAATACCTCGCTATACTGCAATAAAATCCAATAACGTTGAGCACCATGTTTTACACCCACGATCAGTTAGATCGCGCCGACCACTTGCGTAAAGATGAAAAAGCAATAAGCGAACTATTAAACAACAATGATTCGCAACTACTACCCGTGTGGCGTGGAAAGTTATTGGTAGGGTATAACAAGAGCAACCAGCCACACATGCTCAGCATCCCTGTGCTCAGCGTACCGACAACAGCGGCGTTCACAAACCAGGCAACGGCAAAAATATTCCTGGGACTGATCAACGGTAAAGCCCTGTTCGCGCAAAGTATTTCAGGTCTGAAAGAGCCCGAACTCGACACCTGGATGACGCTGGCCGCAGAGCATGCAAGCAACGCTAACAACATTCGATTTGAAGATTTACGCGTTATCGGGCCAGCCCTACCAGCCAACGATGGCGCGCTGATGGCCTATGCCAGAGGGCTCACCTACTGGCATGACACGCAGCGATTCTGCAGTTCGTGCGGTTCTGCCCTCAACAGCATTAATGCGGGTCACATAAAGTGTTGCGACAACAATGAATGTCATCACCAGAGTTTTCCACGCACCGACCCTGCGGTTATTATGTTGGTAACGCAAGCCGCTAGCGATAATACACCTGCCTTGTGCTTGCTGGGTCGCAGTCATGCCTGGCCTACGGGAGTGTACTCAACATTGGCAGGCTTTGTAGAGCCGGGGGAAAGCCTGGAACAAGCTGTGCAACGCGAAGTAATGGAAGAGGCAAATATCAGCACCGATAACGTGCGCTACATTGCCTCACAGCCATGGCCGTTTCCGCGTTCCATTATGCTTGGCTTTGAAGCACGAGCCACGAGTGCAAGCATAACCTGTGACACCAATGAGCTTGAGGATGCACAGTGGTTTAACGTAGAACAACTAAAAACCTTTGGCACATGGGGAGAAGAATCACCAAAATACAAACTGCCACGCACCGACTCCATTGCCCGCTACCTAATTGACCGCTGGATGGCGGAACAAGAAAATCAGTAACCCATTTTAAGGCTTCAGTCCAGAGGCCACAAAACAAAACCAACCTCAGTAAAGTGCAACTATTGCGCGGCTACTGAACAGCTGATAACCAATCCTGAAAACCATCCGGCAACGGTGTGAGCTCACCCGTTTCACGCCATTCATTTTCAATGGCCAACGTACGCACCGCATTCACCCGGTCCTGGCTCAATGGGTGCGTGCGTGCGAAGCGCTCAAGCCAATCAGGCACGGCGTCATTATCACTTTTTATGGATCCCATAACCTCGAATAATGATCCCGCGCCATTAACATGCCCATACAACTTATTTACGGCGCCCAGCGCGGCTTTATCGGCAGCGGTTTCCATATCCCGGGTGAATTGCATACTGGTGACTAAAGTCGTTTGAGTTAAAAAACGCTCGGCCAAACCAGATGAACCGGTCAGCATGGAAACCGCCATCATACTGGCAACGCCACCACCCAATCCGACAATGGGATCGCGATGCTTAATGTGGGCTATCTCGTGCGCCATCACCATGGCCAGCGCGTTTTCATGCGGCATTTTGGTCAACAAGGCTTTATAGAAAACCAGATTGCCGCCAATGGTGGCAAACGCATTAAATACGTTTTCTTCGTTGTAGTGCACAGTGACACTCATACCGTCGGGCAAATCCATTCCTGGCGCTACACGCCTGGCCAGATCGTTCAGGTAGCTGCGCATTTCGCTTTCTAGCGCTGGGTTTCGCTCCTTAGCATCGGAATCTGTGCCGAGAACGGAAAAATCAAATTTTTCGGTAAGCTGTTTTTCGTATTTGAACGGCACTCGTTTAGCCAGCGAGCCACCGACAAACTGCAAAACAATAACAACCAACACAACCAATACTATTGCCGCTACCAGGAATTTTAAAAACTGTATAGCTGGATTGACCTTAGTGACGTTTATGCCCTCGGCCGGCTGCTGATTTTCGTAACGCATAAAGTTAAGTTGCGGATGGGCTAGTTGCAGACGAGCTGATTGTGCGGTTACTAGTCAAAGGCTCTGTTGATACCAATGCGGTACCATACGCCAATACCTCAATAGCACCTGCTCGACCAGTTACAATACGAGATGTTTCCAATTTGACGTTAAAGACATAACTGGCATCGTGCGATTGCGCAGCGCTTTTCATGCGCAGTATTGCTTCTCGTCTTCCACGATCCAGCAAAGATTCGAATGGCGTGACACGGCCGCCAAATATGTTAATTAGCCCAGCCGTGAACGATTTAAAGTAATCCGATGCAACCACCACATTACCTGACACCAGAATCTGCTTGTAGGGTTGATCATCTGGTGGGTACTTGCTGGCCACAACTGGCAGGGACAATGACTGGCTCTCGCGTTTAACAATACTTTTGAAGTGTCGTTTTTCGGCACGCTGGCCGAAAATAAAACCACATGCAAGAAACACAACAAAAAAGCCCAGCTCTATCATGCTGGTTCCAGCTCAACAGCCGTGCCGTACACAAAGATCTCGGCAGCACCCGCGGCAATGCTTGATGTGCTGTATCGAACATTAATCACAGCATTAGCACCGACACTCTTGGCTTGCTCTATTAACCGCTCTGTAGCCTCCTCCCGAGACTCATGCAATAGCTCTGTATAGCCCTGTAACTCTCCACCAAAAATGTTCTTGAAGCTGGCCATGATGTCCCGTCCAACATGCTTTGAGCGCACGGAGCTTCCCTGAACCAACCCGATATGCCGCACGATACGGCTATTGGGCAGTATCTCTAAATTACTGATAAGCATGAATTGATATTCCAGTTGTGATTTAAAACACAGTGTACTGACAACTTAGGTTGCCGCCAACGGTTACAATAGCGCTATGCCAGCCATTTGTCTCATTACCGCCTTGCCCAGTGAAGCACGGCCACTGATTAAACACTTCCGCCTCAGCGCTGTTGGGCACAAACATTTACGTTTGTATCAAGCGGTGGCGGGTCCGGGTAACGCAAACCAACATGCCATAACCCTCTACTTACTGCAGTGTGGTGTCGGCAAACTCAATGCTGCCGCTGACACGGCTGCTATGTTGCAGTTGCTGCCGTCTGTTGATGCTGTGATCAACGTTGGCATTGCAGGCTGTGAGCGCCCCTTGGGTGAAACTATCATAGCCCATTGTGTGCAAGACAATGCCAGCTCACGGCAATGGTACCCACATTTGCCGTCATCGAAACTAGTGGGCAATGCGGTTTCTGTTCAAGTTCAAACGGTAGATACGCCAGCAGACAACTACACACATGACACGGCTTTTGATATGGAAGCATCGGGAATCGTTCATGCTGCGAGCAAAGTCCTTGACCTTGCGTTTATCCACTGTGTGAAAGTGGTTTCAGATAACGGCCAATCATCCATTGAACGCATCACCAGTGAGTCTGTAGCCCAGCATGTTTCTAACAGCATTCCGGTGCTGGAAACACTGATGGCCGCGCTTCCGTTTGACTCCCAGCCCAACCTGGCTGACATTCAGGCATTGAGTCAAACGCTGCAAGCTCGTATTCACTTTAGCAGCACAGAGCAACATACTCTGAATCAGCTTCTGCAACGGCACAAAGCATTGTTAGGACAGCTACCCGACGAAACCAGTTTGCTACAGCATGCAACAGCTAAATCACTTCGACAACACCTTGTCGCTGAGCTGGATAATGCCAATATTGCTTACTAATATTTGATATTGCGCGATGGACACGATTTACATTGAACGCGAGGTAATGTCACTACCGCGCACTCAGGCAATGCTGGATAAATACCCAAAGGCGCGCCATGTAACAGTAGAGCGATATACCGATGTTTTTAACGCACCCGGACAAAACTTTCGTGTACAAAAAAGCAATCCGGCTTTAATTCTGGCGAAAAAACACGGCAATCGTGTGCTACCCACACCGCCGGATTATCATATAGGTGGCCAAAACAATTACTACTTTTCCCACATGCTTAATTGCATCTATGACTGCCGTTATTGTTTTTTACAGGGGATGTACCGATCGGCAAATTACGTGGTGTTTGTTAACTACGAAGACTTTTTTGAAGACATCCAGACAACCTCCAACAACAACACCGAGCCAAGCTGGTTTTTTTCTGGTTACGACTGCGACTCACTGGCGCTTGAGCCGATGACCTATTTCATGGAGCAGTGCCTTGCTGCTTTTGACTCCATGCCCAATGCGTGGCTCGAAATAAGAACCAAGAGTACGCAAATAAGAAACTTGACATCAAGAAAACCAATAGACAATTGCGTAGTAGCCTACAGCTTGTCACCCGAGAACATTGCACGTACGGAAGAACACAAAACACCATCACTGGCAAAACGTATAAAGGCGCTAAAGCTACTGCAAGATCATGGATGGAAAATTGGCCTGCGGTTTGACCCACTACTTAAAGCGGAAAACTCCCAACAGCTGTACTCAACACTGTTTGAGCAAGTGTTCGCTGAGATCGACGCCAGCCTAGTGCACTCGGTAAGTCTGGGCCCGTTCAGGCTGCCAAAGCCCTTTTTTAAGAAAATGATTCGCCTTTATCCAGATTCCGCTTTGTTGTCTGCCAGCATGAGTGTGCGTGACAATATGGTCTCCTACGATGAGAACACAGAAGCAAATTTAATTAACTTTTGCGAATCGCAATTATTAAATGAATACATTAGTTCCGAACAGTATTTTCCGTGCGTGAGTGTGTCATGAGAACCATACTGGTTACCGGGCATAGCAAAGGCATCGGAAAAGCCATCGCTGAAAAACTGCTTCAGCAGGGCCACAAGGTTGTGGGTGTCTCTCGCAATAAAATCCCAGATGCGGCCAACTTGTTTCAACTAACTGCCGACCTAAACGACTTAAGCGCGACTCATGCGCTTGCAAAGTCAATATCCAATCCTGGTTTTAGCCTCGATGAACAAGCACTGGCAATAGATGCGGTTGTGAGTAATGCAGGCTCAGGACAATTTGGTGCACTGGAAAATTTTTCTCAGGCGCAAATTGAAGCTAATATTAATTTGAATCTAATTAGCCCCTTAGTGTTACTGAGCACACTCATACCAACACTGAAAAAACATGCCCGTAGCGACATCATATTCATTGCTTCTGAATCTGCTGTGCAAGGTGGGCGCTATGGCAGTGTTTATAGCGCTGCAAAGTTTGGTTTGCGCGGTGCGGCTCAGTCCTTACGGGCCGAGTGCGCATCTGCTAATTGCCATGTTGGCATTATTAACCCTGGCATGGTTCGCACCGATTTTTTCTCCAATCTGAGTTTTGAGCCTGGAGAAGCTGATCAACATGCGCTTCACGTATTGGATGTTGCATCGGCTGCGTTGACTTTGCTTCATTCTGCCGACAATGCGGTTATTGAAGAAATAAATGTTAGCCCGCTGCAGCACGTCGTAAGGAAAAAATCACAATGACAAACGTTCTACCGTTTAAAAAAAAGCAACCCAAGCGCGGCAATATACTGTGTAAGAACAATCACCATAAATGGGAGATTGTTAAAGAGCAGCAATTTGATGTTAAATCCGGCAAGCTGGTTACCGTAGAGCGCTGCAAACGATGTGAGATAACACGCAACCGACTTAGCTAACACTTGAAACATCATAGTGAGCATCTTTAAATCCAAAGTTTTTCCAGAACTTCAAACAAAACGTTTGACACTACGCTCGCCAAGCGCTACCGATGCACAGCCTTACCATGGAATACTCTCTTTACCAGAGACATCACAATTCTCTGATATTCCTGTCAATCCGACCCGCAAAAAAAGCGCTGCATTTGTTACGTGGATGAGAAAGCTGCATACAAGAGGCAAAGGCGCCGCGTGGATAATTGAAACCAAACAAAAAAATACTGTTATAGGATCGGTGCGCATAAGCGCCATAGAAAAGAAAATACAATGCGGCATCATTGCTTACGAATTACACCCTGAGCACTGGCGGCAAGGCTATGCAACCGAGGCGCTACAGGTCGTAGTTAAACATGCACATGAAGTGATGAATTTAAATCGCCTGGAAGCACGCGTCATTGGTGACAATAAAGCGTCAGACTCGGTACTAATGAAAAACGGCTTTGTTTTTGAGGGCGAAATGCGGCATAAAGCCTGGTTCCAAGAGCAATTCTGGGACGTTCGGCTTTATGCGCGACTAGCAACTGATTAACCACAACTAACACATCGCAAACAACATCCTTTTAAATTTATTTTTACACTGTTAGGATGAAAGACGTTACCAGATCACAATAGTTGATTAACGGTTTTCAATGACAATTGGTTTTCATCAATGACAGTTAAAGACTTACCCATTCTTGAACACGCTGACGCCAGGGGCCTGCATCGCAATGCAGATGTCGAGAATGGCGCCGTTGAGTTTGGTAACAGCAAACATAAGCAACGCAAAGCAGCAGTGCTCATTCCACTAATCAAGTCCGCCGGTCAGTGGCAAGTGCTTTTTATTCGGCGCGCAAGTAACGAACGCGACAGGCACAGTGGTCAAGTTGCCTTTCCAGGTGGTGCTTTCGAACGCACAGACGCATGTGCCATTGACACAGCACTTCGCGAAACCAAAGAAGAAATAGGCATAACACCCGATCGAATAAAGGTTATCTCAGAGCTTGGCCCCTACTACACCATCAGCCACTACCGAGTAACACCTGTTGTAGGCATTGTTCAGTGGCCATCGAATTTGTGTCTTGAAACAACCGAAGTAGCACGCGCTTTCTTGATTCCATTAAATTGGCTTCGCAACCAGGAAAACTTTACTCTGCGAGCCCGCAACGAGTTAGACAAAAAAAGCGCGCAAAGGCATCCTATTATTGTGTACAACGAATTCGATGGAGAAACGTTATGGGGCGCTACAGCCAGAATGACCATGAATTTCTTTAAAGCACTGGATGAAAAAGCCTTTTTACTACCCAGTTAATTTGTGGCGGGCAACAACACCTCACTAGGATTTCAGTGTTGTAACCGCAGCGCGAATTCGTTGCAGTGCGTCATTGAGTAAAGAAGCCGGGCAAGCAAAGTTTAGTCTTACGTAGTTAGGTTGACCAAACTGTTCGCCACTGCTAAGACCAACACCATGCTCTTCAAAAAACCCCTGAACGTTATCAATACCCAAACCGGACGCATCTATCCAAGCAAGGTAAGTAGCCTGCAGGGGTTCTAGCGCCAGACCCGGAATAGTGTCTATTTCGGTTTCAATTTTTTTATAGTTATCCCACAGATAAGTCAGTAAAGACTGCCGCCATTCTTCCCCGCTGGTGTATGCAGCCTCGGTGGCAATCAGCGCCAATGGTGCTGTCATAGGCACAACCGACTGGCAAGTGTTAACAAACTGCTCTCGCATGTAGGAGTTGGAAATAATGGCAAAGGAAATATTTAGTCCTGCAAGGTTCCAGGTTTTACTGGCGCTCATCAGTGTCACTATGCGATCAGCGTGTTCTGGGCAGGCTACTGCTGTAGGAATGTGTTTTGATTTCCCGTCTATCACCAGATCACAATGGATTTCATCGGAAACTATGGTCATGTCATTTTGCGCACACATATCGCCAACCTGTCGTAATTCCTGTTCAGTAAATACTGTGCCGGTAGGATTGTGAGGCGAGCACATCATGATCATTGACAGATCTTTTGCACAGGCAGATTTCATTCGCTCGATATCGTAAGTCCAGCGACCATCAACCTTATGTAAATGCACTTTTTCAAGCGTTTGCCGCTTGCCTTCATGGGAATCGTAAAAATGATGGTATATGGGGGGGTTAACCATGATTCGGTCGTTGTCCTGGCAGAACGCTCGACAACTCATAGACAATCCCGTAACAACACCGGGTAGGAATACTATCCAGTCGTGTTTGATCTCCCAACCGTATTCACGCTTAAGATGATTTGCGATGGCTGAAACCAATCGATCATTGGCCGGGGTGTATCCGTATATGGGATGCGCTAACCTTTGGACCAGCGCTTTTTGGATTGGTTCCGCCACAGCGAAGTCCATGTCGGCTACCCACATCGGCAAGACGTTTTGGCCCGCATACTTGTCCCATTTAAGACTATCAGTATTTGTGCGGTCTATTACTTTATCAAACAGTTCTGTTGTCACGTATCGTTTACTCTGATTTGCGTATTCACAATTTACAAACCCATCAGTTGCTTAGATTTGGCTTGCCAATTGTTTCTCTTAGTGTCGAATGGCGAAAATGTATCTTTTATATTTGCAGTTCACGGCATATCTGACTGATATAATTCGTTGGCGGGTCGCACCAGCGTACCCTGATTAAAGTCAATTTAGTATTATCAATTTTTAGAGGAAGTAACTATGTCAGTAGCAAAAGTCACGGAAATCATCGCATCTTCAAGCAAAAGTTTTGATGACGCCGTTTCAGAAGGTGTAGCGCGAGCAGACAAAACCTTAAAGAACATTAAAAGCGTTTGGATTAAAGACCAAAAAGCCATTGTCGATGGCGGCAAAATCAAAGAGTATCGCGTAACCATGAAAGTCTCCTTTGTCCTAAAAGACTAATCAATTTCAAAACTGCAATATAAAACTGCAATATAAAGACTAACCCTTTCAAAGTGTTAACAAGCACAGGTTAGCATTAGTCTTTAGAACCGCAGTCTTTAGAACTGCAACAGAAAAACCACGGAGTAGAGAACCAGCCACATTGCGTCTGCTTCTTTGCTCCGTTGTTCTATCGAAAAAAGTTAGGCCGCCAAACAGACTGACTGATTTGTCGCCAACCAACCACCACAACGTTACCGACTATCACCAGTGCAACGCCTAAAACAGCCAGTAGCGACCATTCGAAACCTTCAAATACCGTACTGATTAAAAGCGCAACAACGGGAAACAACACCATAGCATACGCTGCTTTATCTGCCCCTATTTTGCCGACAAGACTCAAGTACGCACCGAATGCAATGATGGTCCCAAACACACAAAGATACAACAACGAACCCATGTACGACCAACTCCAGTCGATATCAAACCGCGCTCCTGTGAAAAGCCCATAAACGCACAAAATCACGCAACCGTAAAAAGTACCAAATGCATTTGCTTGAACAACTGGAATGCCTACCGATTGATTACGTGCAGAAATAATATTGCCCAATGAGGCACTGTAGGCCGCCACTAACACGAGCACCAAACCAGTGAGCACAGCCGCGGTGTTCATGGATTGCCTGGCAGCAAAAAGCTCGTGACTAAATACCAGTGCAATTCCGGCTAACCCTAAAATTGCGCCAATGAGTACCGGCGGCCTAATGGGTCGTTTTAAAAAAACGGCCGCATTCAGAATATTTAAAATGATCAATGTAGAAAAAGCAACTGCAACAAGACCTGAAGATATATAAGCAGTCGCATAATAAATCAGCACATAGTTTAGGCAGAAAAGACAAAAACCCTGCATAAACATAAACCCATGATCACGCAGACTGAAACGTAACCGCCGACCCTTTACGACACAAAATAGTATCAGCAATATCGCCGCTAATAGAAATCGATAAAATACCGAGACGACTTCCTCGACGACACCGAGCTGGAAAGTGATCGCAAACCAGGAAGAACCCCAGATCAACACAGTGATCAGGTAAAGCCAGATGTAATTCATCGAAAGATGGTTCTCAACACAGGTTTTTTGTATGCGGCTCACCTTAACACGCACCAACTAACACACAAACCACGCACTGAAAGGCCTCGGGCTGATAGATGACACGCCTTTTAGATGACACGGCCGTTAGCTGTGCTGCTCTTCGCAGTTCCAAAGCAATGAGTGGCACCAAGACCAGTTACACTATCCTCATGCGCTCAAGAACGACCCCACGATCAACAGCGACGTCGGTAATGGCGGTAATGCTGTCCATATTACTCATTAGCGCCTGTGATGGTTATGTCCAACTGTGCGGTGATTACGCCTGCGTGCATTATCAATCTGATTGTCAGGCCGGCAAAAACTGTGAACAAAGCAGACGATGTGAATCCGCTGGCAGCATACGAGATCGCGCACCACGTATATTGAATGAACTGCGCGAGGCACAACGAGTGTGTGCAGGCAGTGCAATAAACAACCCCATGTCATCGGCACCAGCAACACTAGCCTGGGATGAAGCGCTGACTCAAGTCAGCGAATCACACGCCAGAGACATGGCTGAGAATAATTTTTTATCGTTTACCGGCTCTAACGGCCTTTCAACTTCTGAGCGCGTTAGCAACGCAGGAGTCAGTGCCAGTATTGTGCTCGAGAGCATTCATGCCGGGCCACAAACTGCGGCAGAGGCGATAAATTTCTGGCTGGATGTCAACACCGATTGCGAGCAGCTAATCAACTCCGCAACAACTCGGATGGGCATGGCGTGTTCGATTTCCGATCAGAATAACAGCCCCCCGCACTGGTCATTGCTGCTGGCTGGGCCTGAAACGCAATCCATTACGCAATAAACTAACCCTGCCATACCATGCGCATTTAAAAGGCTGTTTATACAAGTAAAACTCACCACCGATGAGCCACTCATACTATGAAGTTGTGGCCCACAAATGGTCCAAACCCGATAAACTACGCGCATAAATTCAACGATGCAGACTTACTCGTGATCACAACCGCTAATCTCACTATTCAATTTGGCGCCAAGCCCTTGTTCGAAAACGTCTCCATAAAATTTGGAGAAGGCAATCGCTACGGACTGATCGGTGCTAACGGCAGTGGTAAATCGACCTTCATGAAAATATTGGGGGGCGATCTGGAACCAACACATGGCAACGTGGCATTTGAACCCAACACAAGATACGCCACGCTCAAACAAGACCAGTTTGCCTACGAAGAATACACCGTTCTCGACACAGTCATTATGGGTTACAGCGAACTGTGGAAGATAAAACAGGAGCGCGAACGTATTTATTCGTTACCTGAAATGAGCGAAGAGGAAGGCATGCAAGTCGCTGAGCTGGAAGTTCAGTTTGCAGAAGCTGACGGCTACTCAGCAGAAGCCAAAGCTGGAGAACTTTTGCTGGGCGCAGGCATAGCCCTTGAATTGCACGAGGGCTTAATGAGCGAAGTAGCTCCAGGCTTAAAGCTGCGAGTGTTGCTTGCACAGGCATTGTTTGCTGACCCGGACATACTGCTGTTGGATGAACCTACCAACAACTTGGATATAAACACCATACGCTGGCTTGAGAACGTGCTTAATGAGCGCAACAGCACCATGATTATCATTTCGCACGATCGTCACTTTTTAAACAGCGTCTGTACCCACATGGCCGACCTGGACTACGGCGCTATTCAGGTTTATCCAGGGAACTATGATGACTTCATGCTGGCATCAACTCAGGCACGCGAGCGACTCTATGCAGACAACGCCAAAAAGAAAGCCCAAATAAGTGATCTCCAGGCATTTGTGCAACGCTTTAAAGCCAACAAATCAAAAGCGCGGCAGGCGACGTCACGGCAAAAGCAAATTGAAAAACTGCAAATTGAGAAAATTAAACCATCAAGCCGGCAAAACCCTTACATTCGCTTTGAAGTAGGGAAAAAACTGTTCAGAAACGCTGTCGAAATTGAGAACCTGAATGCAGGCTACGGGGACGAGGTCATTTTAAAAGACCTTAACTTCATGATTGAATCAGGAGAAAAAGTTGGCATTATCGGGCCAAACGGTATCGGTAAAACCACACTGCTCAAACTATTGGTTGATGAGCTTCAGCCAATGAATGGCAACGTTAAGCTAACCGAAAACGCGATAACCGGTTACTTTGCACAAGATCACGCAGACGAATTCTCAACTAATGTCACCATTATCGACTGGATGAGTCGCTGGGGCAAAGAAGAACACGATGAAGAAACCATTCGCGGCATACTTGGTCGATTGCTGTTCAACAAGGACGACATCAAGAAACCGGTAAACGTTGTATCAGGTGGCGAACAAGGGCGTTTATTGTTTGGCAAACTCATGCTGCAATCACCCAACATCATGATTCTCGACGAGCCAACCAATCACCTTGATATGGAATCAATTGAGTCGCTTAACCTGGCAATGGACTTGTACGAAGGTACAGTGATATTTGTTAGCCACGATCGCGAGTTTGTCAGCTCTTTGGCCAATCGCATCATCGAACTCGGCGAAGATGGCTTCACCGATTATCGCGGTAATTACGAAGACTACTTAGAAAGTCAGGGCATTGCCTGACCCGCTAACGCACTACCAGCAATCCGCCGCACTACTGGTGCCGGTCACTGATTTTTGATTAGATGACGTTACGCTGAACGCGCCACAATCAGCGTCGTTTGCCTGTGGACCACCGGCAACTGGTGTTGCGATTAAGGTATAAGAGGTGTCGTTGGGCGAATCAACAGAAATAGTGTAATAACCTTCTTCCGATTGCGCTGTGTCATCATTGCTCATGCCCAGCTCAGACATTTTAGTCGCGTAGCGATTGTTTTCAGAGAAAAATCGATACTGCTCAGCGGCAGCGTCACTGAGAAATGAGACCGCGTCAACTCGACGGGTTTTCTCCATATAACTGGTGTAGCTTGGCACGGCAACCGCAGCAAGAATACCCATAATAGCAACAACAATAAGAACTTCGATCAGTGAAAAACCTGTTGAGGCTTTTTTAGTATTTAGGCCAGTCATTATTTTTTACCTGTTTTAAATTTACAAACCGGGCGCAACACAGTTGCCGGTTGAGTTCAGCAATGGCCCATCGGTTGCAATTCGCATTACATGGTCGGCAGCGGCTTTGCTGTTGGTTATGTTCGCTAATGCTCTGATATCGAACTCGTATCCAATACGACGTCCGGCCTGGCTCTCGTCTCCGTTATATTCACCACCCAACTGGACTTTTTCGCCACAGAACTGAATGGTTGCCTGCGACGTTACGTCCACTGACTTACCGTACATATTGGTTTGATCAAGCTCACTGGAGTCTTGCGCAGACTCAGCCAGCTGAGGGACCGGGTCAGGGTCAAATCGTGTTGTGATTGAATCAAACAGTTTGGTTTCTATGTCTGCGTCAGACGTCACGGTATTCAGTGTTGACTCTGCGGTTTCAAACACAATGGCTTTTTGCTGCGCATTGCTTGAGACGCGCTCAGCCAATCGTGTGCCATTCAGCGTGGCCACCCCCAGAATCGTCATAGCAACCAGCAGTATCAAACTAATGGCTAATGCGGCTCCGCGTTCAGACTTTTTATTTTTAATATTCATCCCTTCCAATAATCCTCAGGCTGGGTTTAGCGCCTGTTACGAAGCAGTACCGTGCTACTGAAAACGTGCCGGGCGATTTTGTCATTAGTTGGGTACTCTTCATCCAGAAGAACATGCAACTCTTCTCCTGCACGAGTCCGAATATCTGCACCAGAATTCACTAATATGGCCACTCGCATAGCCACGACCTGACTCGCTTCAATACCGGTATCGTAAGGAATGTAATGCTCAGGTACATCATCATCATCTGCATCAATACCCCACAGTATTCGCATCCTCTCTACGCCCTCAACTACGGGCATGGCTTCCATTCCTACGTTTCCAGTGCAGGTGATGATATCTTCTGCCGCATCATGGCTGTAGGTGTTAACGGCGATGCCACCAGCGGCGGCCGTGGGTGCACCATTGCAGTCATATAAATCGGTTTGACGCACAACAATCGTTGATTCATTGCTGTTGGCAATATCGAACGGTTCCAGGTCACCTTCAGGGTTGTACCCTGCCAGGCGTATGCCTCTTTGCAGTGTCGTTATGCCGTAACGACCATTTTCCTGCATGACTTGCAAGCCCTCGCTAAATTGTGCTGAACGCGAGGTGCCAAGGTAGGTGTTGAATACCGCACTTATAACAACCAGCCCAAGCACCAGGCCAATCATCATTTCAACCAATGACAAACCCGCCTGGCGTTGCCCAGTTGTTTTTAAACCAAGTGGTTTTCGATTTGTGATCATGGGCGTAACTTCACTTGAACCCGTTTGGTAACAAGTTCGTCTGTTTTGGTTCTGGAGCGACCTTCTGTCCAATTGACAGTTACCTCATAAGTAGAACCAGGACTGCACGGGTCGGCGCAGTCGACAGTTAAAGAGCCGTTCGGCAAACTGCCAATAACACCTGTGTCAGCACCCTCTGAACCTAAGTCGCCACAAGAAACCGAATACAAATCAAATACAGCCAATTCACTGGGCGTACAAGCTGGTGTTGTTCCTACATTTTTACGAGCTTGGCAGTACGGTACCGGGGGAGCGCCACAATTAACATTAGCGGTTGAGTCAAAATTTTTGTATTCAGCCCCACCTGCAGCCACTACCGCGTTGTTAACACGAATTCGGGTTGCCATGCTTTGTGCAAACAGCAACGCTTTAGATCGATTAAAACCGCCGCTACTGTGTTTCATGCCGGTTAGTTGCAAGCTTGCCATTCCAAGCACACCAAAAGACACAACCACTAATGCAACAAGAACTTCGATAATGCCCAGGCCGGATTGTTTACGTTGTCGTCGCAACGCAATTTTTCTATCCATACTCATAGTGTTTCCGTGCTTACTCGACCATTTGCTGAAACAGTAATTCGGCGTTTCTCTTCACCATCACCGTAACTGAGTTCAATTTTTCCAGATATGGGTACATTGGCAACGTTGATACTTGCACCCGAATCATTGAAATAAATCTGGTTTTCAAAAGCGGTATCAGGGGTAAACGTAAATGCATTACCAGGCGCTACGACCCTTTCCAGAACATCCTCACCCGCGTCTCGTGCACCATTGCCATTGTCGTCGGCATAGACTATCCAACCCGACGAGTAACCCGCACCAGCATCGCAAGATGCATCTTCCGCGTCTGGCTCATTACTCACACAAACACCAGCAGAACTTAATCGTTCCATTGAGGTTGAACGTGCAAGCTGTATTGAATAAACCAATGAGTTATTGGTTGCTGCCATATTGCTGTTGGCTATGAAGCCCTGAAACGAGGGAATACCTACAGCTAAAAGCACACCGGCGATCGCGATAGTCAGCATCAACTCAATAAGAGTAAATCCACGATTATTTTTAAGACCAACGAACATACGTTCAATCCCGTGATTGAGTGCGACCAAAGCCAAGAATGCGCAGCGCTATTAATACGATATCGACCAAAAACCGATTCGATTAAGCCGAGCCAAAGGGGAAGAACGTGGTTCAGGGGATGAATGCGAGAACGTTTTCGCAACTTAGATTAAAAATGGCTGCAGGTTCGACCCTACAGCCCATATGTGAAGAGGTGACCACGCAAACATGAGTTTCTTGCGTAATCCTTATTGGTTACGGCTTAGGTATAGAACGCTGAACCTTGATCACAAAAAATCGTTGATGATTTGTGATCGTGGTCACATCTTTGATACAAATGAAAAGCCTATCGCATAGTGACTAATTCTTCGGAGCTGGTTGGGTGAATAGCCACTGTATCGTCAAAATCCTTTTTGGTGGCACCCATAGAAATGGCCACAGCAAACCCTTGCAGCATTTCGTCAACAGCCAACCCAATCATGTGACACCCAACGACTCGCTCTTCACTGCCAACCACAATGAGTTTCATGGCTGTCCTGACTTTATGTTCGGTAAAAGACATATACATAGGATTAAATCCGGTTTCGTACGTTTTTACCTCATCACCAAACTGTTCACGCGCTTGCGCTTCGGTCAAACCAATGGTGCCAATAGGCGGGTGACTGAACACCACAGTTGCGATATTTTCGTATTTTAAATATCGATCGGTCTGACCATTGTAAAGGCGATCTGCCATACGACGGCCAGCAGCGATAGCGACTGGGGTTAGTTCCGCTGCACCAGTGACATCACCAACAGCAAAAATGCCAGGTACATTGGTTTCCTGAAATTTGTCTACCGGAATGTAACCGCGATCATTAACCTCGACGCCCGCTTCTGCCAAACCAAGCTCGCTGGTCGCCGGGGTTCTACCAATGGCAAATATGATTTGATCAAATCCGGTGAGTGTGTCGCCAGATTCACTGTGGGCCGTTAATTTTCCATCCTGTTTTTCAATTTTTGCTGTTGTGAATTCGGTGCTCAGGGTCACGCCGTCTGCTTGCATGGCATCGCTGAGATTTTCAAAAAGCATTGGCTCAAAGCCACGCAAAAATTGCTTGGTTCGCACACCAAGAGTGACGTCAGCACCCAAGGCCTGAAGCATACCGGCCAGCTCTACCGCGATGTATCCAGCGCCTAGCACCAGCACTTTTTCGGGCAGACTTGTTAGTTCAAAAAATCCATCGGATGTTATTGCCAGCTCTTTACCTGGAATATCAGGCACAGTTGGCGCGCCGCCCGGTGCCAAAGCAATACGCTCAGCGCTGTACTGTTTGCCATTAACCGCTACCGTGTTTTTATCAACCAGCCGGGCATGCCCATAGGCTGTATCAACACCGTTTTTTTCGAAGGAGCTGACATAATACTTATTAATGTTGCCAATGTAATTTTCACGCTTGGAAACAAATGTTGCCCAATCAAACTTGGCCTGTTTGACATCATAGCCATAGGCGGGCGCGTCACGCAGTGCATGCGCCATGTCGGCGGCATACCACATCGCCTTTTTTGGCACACAACCTCGATTGACACAGGTCCCGCCCATGCGATCGTCTTTCTCTATAATCAAGCAACGAGCGCCGTAACTTGCAGCACGGTTTGACAAAGCGATACCACCACTGCCGCCGCCAATTGCTATTAGATCGTAGTCGTAAGCCATTCCCATGTTCCAATTTTTTAAGTTTAAAACGAGTACAGCAAAGCAAGCTGCTCTCGTTAGTTTAATTATCGTTAATCAATTAACGTAAAGCACGATAAAATCGCCGGGCAAACACCTGTGGGTAACCACACGAAGACCGTAAAGCAGCTACTATACCGTTAACTAAAAGCACAGCACCGAGATAACTGTGATTGCTTACCCGATTCGCGAAAAACTACCCGCGTATATTTCACTGACCCGCCTAAACAGGCCTATCGGCATTTACCTACTACTATGGCCAACACTGTGGGCCCTGTGGTTTGCAGCCGGCGGCATCCCCGACCTGGATGTGCTCGCAATATTTGTTATCGGCACCGTACTGACCCGTTCTGCCGGTTGCGCTATTAACGATTTTGCTGACCGTGAACTGGATGCACATGTTGCCAGAACCAGCACCCGTCCGCTGGCCATTGGCACACTGACTGCCAAAGAGGCTCTGCTTGCCGCCGCGGTACTCATGGTATTGGCATTCGGCTTGGTGCTGCTAACCAACAGACTCACCATAATGATGTCGTTTATGGCACTGCTACTGGCTGTTATTTATCCGTTTACAAAACGAGTCACTTATTGGCCACAAGCATTTTTAGGCCTGGCATTCGCGTTTGCGATACCAATGGCCTTTGCCGCACAAACCAACAGCGTACCACCACTTGCATGGGCACTTTTTGTTGCAGCAGTCATTATGGCAATAGCCTATGACACACTCTACGCCATCGCTGATCGCGAGTTCGACATTAAAATGGGCATGAAGTCCACCGCCATTTTATTTGGAAACAAAGAACTTGTGGCGGTTTTCGGTCTACAAATGCTGTTGTTGATCATCCTGTTTGTTATTGGCCAGGCCACCGCCAGAGGAATGGCATTCAATATAGCGTTGGTACTGGGTATTGGTTTTATTATTTACCAGAATCGCATTTGCCAAACGCGCGACCCAGAAAAATGCGTCAAGGCATTCCTCAATAATCACTATCTGGGTCTGACCATTTTTATCGGGATAGCTCTTGATTACCTCATCCAGCCCGGACCTACCGCATGAACCAGCAAATTGCTGATTTACTGGCTCGTTATACCAGGGCCATTGGTGCTCAGGGTCATGCTTCCGATGAGCTTATAGAAGGTTACAACACGCTGCGCCTTGCCGATGCGGCGCTGGACAAACAAGCGCTGAACAGCAAACACCCGGACCACCCTATGCAAGTGGTGATTGTCGGTCCAACGCAGGCGGGCAAAAGCACGCTTTGCAACCTTTTGCTTGACTCACAGGCCGCCGGTATTAGCGCCCTGGCAGGCTATACGGTGCATGCACAGGGCTTTGCGGCCAACATAGACAACCAACAGCTCAGCGTTCTTGAAGAATTAATGCTGCCTCTTAAGCGCATACCACTTGAGCAACTGAGCAACGACTCGCTCAATCAATACGTACTCGAACCAATACAACCAGGGCAGCAGGCAATGGTAGATCAGGCGGTTGTCTGGGACTCGCCCGACTTCGATTCGATTGAAGCCAGCGGTTATCGAGGATCCGTGCTCCAGGCTGTTGCCATGGCAGACATACTGGTGCTCATGGTTAGTAAAGACAAATACGCCGATAAAACCGTTTGGGACATGCTCCAACTCATTGGGCAGCTTGGCAAACCATTGTTCGTTTGCATAAACAAACTTGACCAGAAAGACCACCAAACTGTTATTGAATCTTTTAAACAACGCCACATCGAGCAATTTGGTAGCGAGGCGCCCGACATAGTCGCGCTGCCTTTTGTACGCGCAACTGACAAACACGTGGCCGATGACACCATCTCGATAGACACTTCAACCCGGAATGATTTCGTTGCTACATTAACCAAAACACAACATAAAATTACCCGCAGCGATCAAAATCAACACATCAATGCATTTATAAAAAATCAATGGCCATTGTGGATGGCACCGATAGAGCGCGAGCAGGATGCACTGCAAAACTGGAACAATGCGGTTACCCAGGCAATGTCTGATGCTAAAGAGCGATATGCGAGCCGATACTTAAACAACCCGAACAAGTACGAAACATTTAACAAAGCGATTGCTGAGTTACTCACACTGTTGGAAATTCCGGGACTGGCAGCCACCCTGTCTAAAACACGCAATGTGGTCACTTGGCCTGCCAGAAAACTGTTTGGGCTGGGTCGCAGCATAACGCAGGGCGAAACCCAGGTTGCCAATCAAGAGCTCGATGTGCTCGACTTAATACTGGAGCAAACCATGACATCCTTGCAGGGTCATATTCTGGTTGAGCAACAAGAGGCGGATACAAAAAACCCTTTCTGGCCAGATTTGCAAAAAGCCTTGAACGCGAATAAAAACTCGATTCGCAGTGAATACACTAGTCGGGCGACTCAACTGCAAACAGAATTTGAACCACGCATAGAAGAGGCGGCCCAACAACTTTACGGCCAGCTTCAAAATCAACCTGCCCTTTTAAACACTTTGCGTGCTGCCCGGGTATCAACCGATGCTGCCGCCGTTGTCCTCGCTGTCAAGTCCGGTGGTTTGGCGGCTGCAGACCTTGTAATAGCACCAGCCATGCTGTCGGTCACGACGCTGCTAACTGAAAGTGTGCTTGGGCAATACATGGAGAGATCAAAAAAACAGCTGCAACAGGAACAGCAAATGTTGATCGATGAGCAACTCATTGAACGAGAGCTTGGTGAAAAGCTGATTAAACTCAGTGAGTCACTGAACAGCGACCAATCATTGTTATCGGGCTACGGTCCACTGCCCGATTTTTCTCTGAATAACTCACTTAGCTGAGCCAGCATGGCACGACCCAGCTTGTTGACATCGTAAATCGTAATGGATTTTTTATAATACAGCGATACATCATGACCAATGCCTATGGCGACCAGCTCGACTTCACGTTGTTTTTCTATAGTGCCAATAACTTCATGCAAGTGATTAACTAAAAAATTCTCAGCATTGGCTGACATAGTGCTGGTATCAATGGGCGCACCATCCGATATCATCATGATTATTTTTCTTTGTTCGGGTCGACGCACAATACGTGAGCGGGCCCATAATAAAGCTTCGCCATCAATATTCTGTTTTAAGATATCTCCGCGCAACATCAATCCCAGTGATTTTCTTGCACTGCGATAGGGCGTGTCTGCCGCCTTATAAATGATATGACGCAAACCATTCAGTCGGCCCGGGTTTGCCATACCTCCGCTCTTTTGCCATTGCTCAACCGATTGACCGCCGTGTAATTCGGTTGTTGTGAACCCAAGAATTTCTACGCTAACACCGCAGCGCTCGAGTGTTTGTGCCAGTAAATCTGCGCAGGCGGCAGCTATGGTGATGGGCTTACCCAGCATGGACTTTGAATTGTCCAGCAACAACGTGATGGTAGTGTCTTTAAATTTGAGCTCGCTCTCCGCCTTGAAGGTCAGCGATGACATGGGCTGCGTGACCAGGCGCGTTAGCCTGGATGTATCGAGATGACCTTCGTCAAGGTCAAAAATCCAGTGACGCTGTTGCTCTGCCATTAATATGCGTTGCAAACGACCCGATAATCGCCCAACAAACGTCGAGTGCCGATCAATCTGTTGATCAAGTTTTTCACGCAGCTCGGCAAGTTCTGCATCAAAGCTGAGTTCGCTTGCCGTAACAACCTCATCATACTGTGACGAAAATACGCTGTAACCACCCGCACTGAGCAAGTCAGCCTGCCCTTCGGCCTGCGCATCATGGCTAACCGGTGCATCTTTGTTGGGTTGCGTGGAGCCAATATCATCGGCATCGTCAGCTGAGCTTTGAATCAGCTCCTGTTGCTCTTCTAGCTCTTCTCGCATGGCATCGGAGGCGGCTTTTTCCATTTGCGCTTCATCATCCTGATCGGGTACATCCGTCCCCAACAGAGACTCTTCTGAGTCGTCTTCACTTGAATAGTCTTCACTGGCATCAACTGGCTTTGAATTTTGTGCATCTTCAGGCTCGGAATTGGAAACCAGTGAGCGCACATCCAGCTTGGCTATTAATGTCAAAGCGACCTGTCCGTAGCGCAATTGATCTGATTGAACACGGCTTAGCTGTATAAATGAATCTTGCGCACGCGCTTCAATGTTTGATCGCCAATGATTAACCAGTCGACCCGCACTCGCCTGTGGTGGTTCACCGCACATGGACTCATACGCCATACACCCAATAACCAGTGCCAGTTGTTCGATACCGGTATAAGTTTTTATCTGTTGATTGGTGTGTAACTGCCTTTGCAAAGAAGCAAGATTTTTGGCAACACCTCGATAATGATTTGCACCAATGGCCTCGCAACGAGACAGCTCCAGCACATGGAATAGCCGCTGTTCGTGTTGGTTAGCTGGTGTGTGTTGCTTATGCAGTTGCTCGTCATGATGAGCTCCCAGCAAGGCGATCGCATCACCAAGACCACGTTGCATTGCCACCTGAGCGGCACCTTGAGAGGCGCTGATCTCATGTGTGAAAACAGGTGTAGTAATTCCCAGCTGCACGGCCGACGAGGTATCCGTTAATTCGACTGCCAAATTAGCATCGCCAGCGATTGATCGCATACACGCAGCATTCGAGCGACGAAAAATTTGCTCCTCGTTTTCAAGTTGTTGATCAGTGTTTGCATTCGTGTCGCGCATGGCGCCATTATCGGTGTATCCTCACTTAATTGTTGGAAAATTAATAACATTACCGCTTTCGCCCATGCCAGATCTGTTAAGCCAAATTCAACTCGACCTAAAAAACTGGGCCACATCTGCCAATGAAAAAGGCTGGCTGAACGAGCGCGCCATCAGTGCAATCGATGCCACTACGGCTGCGACACCCGGTGCTCTGTTTGATCAGGCAAACCGACCACTGGTTGTTGGCTTTTTTGGTGGGACCGGTGTGGGCAAAAGCACGCTAATGAATCGTTTTGCTGGTGAAGATGTAGCCAGGGCCAGTGCTGAGCGACCAACCTCTCGCGAAATCACACTGTATGTTCACGAGTCGGTATCGATTGCCAAACTACCCGATGAATTTCCGCTGCAGCGCATGCGCACGCAAAGCCATCAGAACAACCAATACCGAGCGGTGCTGTGGATAGACATGCCTGATTTTGACAGCGTAGAGCAATCTAATCGCGAGCTCGTCGAGCAATGGATGCCACACATCGATGTCATTATTTATGTGGTCAGTCCTGATCGGTATCGCGATGACCACGGTTGGCGGCTACTGCTGGAACACGGCACACAGCACGCCTGGGTGTTTGTTATAAACCATTGGGACCGGGGCGATGAACGTCAGCGCGACGATTTTCGCGGCATGCTGCACAGCGCCGGTTTGCAGAACCCACACTTGTTTGTGACCGACAGCAGCGATTCGCCAAATCAACCACATGATAATCAAAGCGCAAATTCAAAAGATGAGTTTAATAGCTTACGTGAAACCATCAATCAGCTTGCCGACCAGCAGTTAATCGAGCAGCTCGAGTCACGCGGTGTTGTGCAGCGCATTAATCGTATTCGAGAAGTCAGCGATTCACTGCGCGCACAATTCAGTACACCCGAGCAACTGCAACAACTCAACCCTTTGTGGCAATCGAGCTGGCAGACCTGCAGCACCGAACTGCACGAATCGGTTGAATGGAAAATACCGGCCATTGCAGCCCACTATGCCAATCAGGAACAAAGCTTACTGGGCAGCCTATACGCAAGGATACGAGGTCGCGAAGCACCGACAGACTCTCCATCCGCAGAACTACAAAGCGCTCTGGAAAATTTGCTTGATGATACTTTTTATGATCGTGCACATGAAACAGTAGACGCGTTCAGTCAACAAGCGACCAGCTCAGGGATCGCGTTAGCGGCAATCCAGCAACCGCTGGACAATGCCAAACCTGAATGGCCAAACCGTGCACGCATGCTCATGCAAACGGCAATAGAACAATCACTCGCTGCGCCGGGCACACCCTTGCAAAGACAACTGCACCGCGTACTGGGATGGTTATGCTGGTTGTTACCGTTAGCAGCCATGGGCTGGATTGGTTTTCGGGTCATTAACGTGTTTCGCCTTGGCGCTAACGACCCAGCCGCGTATTTAAGCAGTAATTTCGCGATACATTCTTTGTTGTTACTGGGACTGGCCTGGCTAGTACCTACGGTTCTGTTTATAAAGCTAAAGCCATCTCGCGAAAAAGCCGCAGCGCGAGGTGTGCGACACGGCGTGCAGCAAGTGATTAACCATATTGATGAGCAAACTCAAAAAGTATTACAACACCTAACAACCGACCAGCAACAGCGTATCAACGAACTGGACAACATCATGACTTCGGGGGTGCAAGTTGACGATGGTGCCTTACCCGAGGCATTACAGCGCATGCTAATTCAAGAACCGCCCTCTGTGCCTGTGACAGGCGTACGCGCCACCACCCACAGCTGAACACTAACCGCCCCTGTATCCAGCAACTCCCTGGCAAATTCGCCGGCGGTTGCGCCCGTGGTCATCACATCGTCAACTATCGCCACTCGTGCGCCCTTTAAAACTTCGCTGGCCTGGAACACCCCGATTATCCCCAAGCCCCTCTCCGCACGGGATAGCCCAACCAGAGACGTGCTGTCGAATCGACGTTGCGCCGCAGACGGCAGTGCATCTATCCCCAGATCAGCGGCACACCACTGGGCAATCTCGGCCGCCTGATTGAAACCTCGCTGCCGGAAACGAGTTTGGTTGAGCGGCACCGGTACGACGCAGTCTGGATAGTCGGCCAATGCCAGGCTGTTTTGCACGTGATTAGCCAACAGAGAACCCAACAAACGCCCAGTTGGCAAATGCTGATGGTATTTCAATCGATGGATTAATTTGTCGATGGGGAAATCGTAACGATAGGGACAAATAATTTGCTCAATTTGAGCCAGTGTTTTGACGCAAAATGAGCATTGTTGGCGAGAAATCGTATCAGGCCACGCAAAACCACAGCTCAGACACAAAGTTGAGGGTGATTTAAGGCCAGACTCGACGCTGATTTGCGGCAAGTGAGATTCGCAATATTCACAAATATCCCAGCCAGTCTGGGTTTTGCGGTGACAAAAACAACAAAACTGTGGCAATCGGGCTAAAAATCGATGCCAGTGCTCGACGACAGGGGGCGTTCCATGCCCATTTTTCATGGCTTTTCCTTGATAAGGCCTTCCTTTGGCTGGAACTTAGCCTACACTTGATTCACGCAGAGCGCTTGTAATCCATAACGGACTTGTTGTATTTTTCACACACATCAAGACCAATATGTGTTTACAATTCGTCTAATTGCCGCTATACAAGACAAAAAAACAACAAGTTTCGGCTTGATCGTGTTCTGGGGCTAACCACCTGGAGACGAAAACCGAAGCGCGTGTCGGGTATCGGCAGCGGTGGGCGAGATCACATCCCGGGCTAACACCCTGGAATGTGGCGTTAATTTTGTGAGCAATTCAGGTAAGCAATTAGCGTTGTTTACCTGCTACAGGTCAATGAAATACTAAAAATCTGTCAACTAGTGGGAGCTAGAGATGAATAAGAAAGTCATAGTGGTCAGTTCAGTCGCAGCCTTGCTTTTGGGCAGCAGCGCCGTGTTTGCACACGAAGCGGCGGTCGATGGCGATATCGCAATCGAGGGTGCAGCAGCAGACGGTCTGGTAAACGCTGACGGCAACGCCGTCCTTACGGGTCTGGGTGAATGTCTCCAACTTGGTGGCTATTCAGAAGAAAACACTAACCCTGGCTGCGAAGGCCAAGACGGTGAACCAGAGCCTGAGCCAGAACCAGAAGCCAAAGCAGAGCCTGCTCCTGAGCCTGAGCCTGCGCCACCAAAAGAAATCGTATCAATCGCTACTTTGGGCGGCAAAGCCCTGTTTGATACTAACTCCGACACCCTGAACGGCGAAGGCGAGCAAGCGCTGGCTGATCTGCTTGTTCAACTAGAGAAGTTTCAGGAAATCTCTATCATGTACGTAACAGGCCACACCGACAGCCGTGGTTCAGAAGCGTACAACCAGGAATTGTCAGAGCGTCGTGCCGCAACAGTAGCTGCCTACCTGGAAGCTGCCTACCCGGACGTAGACGTCACAGCACAGGGCCTTGGCGAGACAGTTCCTCGCGAGACAAACTCTACAGCTGAAGGCCGTCAAGCCAACCGTCGTGTAGAAGTTCAGGTAACAGCGAAAAGCGTTACACAAAACTAAGTTGTACCCAGCCGGGGAGCATCTGCTCCCCGGTTGTTTCGCAGTATCCCTCCCCATAGCAGTACCCCAAACACCTCCACTTACAAATTAGCCTAATCATTCAGGTCACATTGCTCCGAACTTATCGTGGGTCAACGATGTCCAACGACTTCCTACAGATAAAACTCGGGGGATGGCATGGTTCGTTGGATAGGCGTATTCGCATCGCTGCTCTTTGCAGCAAACGTTCTGGCGCAATCTTCAGGCGCATTCCCCAAAGGTGAATTTCCGAAAACAGATTTTGATAATCTGTCGGTTGACCTTGACAGTATTCTCTCAGGCGGCCCACCTAAAGACGGTATTCCATCAATCGATCAGCCAGAATTTTCGACCGCTGAACAAGTTGCAGAATGGCTATCCGATGACGAGCCAGTGGTGGCTTTTTACAGCGGTAACGACGCGCGCGCCTACCCGCTGCAAATTCTGATCTATCACGAAATCGTTAATGACGTCGTAGACGACAAGCCTGTCACCGTGACATTCTGCCCGCTGTGCAATGCATCCATTGTCTTTGATCGAAACGTGAAAGGTGACGTGCTGGACTTTGGCACGACGGGGCGCTTACGCAACAGCGATTTAATTATGTACGACCGGCAGAGCGAGACCTGGTGGCAACAATTTACCGGTCGCGGCATCATAGGAAAATACAACGACGTTAAACTAACGCAACTGCCTTCTCAGATTGTGTCGTTTGAAACGTTTCGCAGCAATTTCCCCGACGGTAAAATACTAACGCGCAACACTGGCCACAGCAGACCCTATGGGAACAATCCTTACAGGGGTTATGACGACATAAACAGCAGCCCGTTTTTGTACGACGGCCCAGAAGACAAACGACTTCCACCCATGGAGCGTGTGTTGAGTCTGGCCTCTGATAATCAAGCCTCCACTTTGATTCCGGTTTCCAAGCTGGAAGACAACCCGATTCTTAACATCAGCTATGACAGCAAACCGGTGGTTGTTATTGCAAGCTCAAAAGCCACGTCTGCACTGGATAAAGGCAGTATCGCCTCATCCAGAAAAGTGCCGGCAGCTGCTGCATTTTCGGCACAGCTCAATGGTGAAACACTGCAATTTGAATTGGATAACGGCAAGCTCATCGATAAAAAATCAGGCAGTGTTTGGAATGTATTCGGTCGAGCCATTGAAGGCGCCATGAAAGGTCAGCAGCTAACGCAGATTGATAGCGGGGTGCACTTTGCTTTTGCGTGGCTCGCGTTTGAACCCGAATCAAACATTCATGAAATTAAAGACGGAGGCTAGCCGGGTTTGATCTAGCAAAGTGCAATCTTACAGGGATTAATCCAACGGGATTTATTCTAACGGGGTATATTCAGCGGGTTAATTGTAACGAGGTGCAATAGCACCTCGCACGCCCACCACCATGGACGCACACTCGTGTCCAGCAACCATGCATTCGGCCTGGCTGGCTCCCATAAGAAACGCTGCTAATAAACCACCGTTAAAACTATCACCTGCAGCGGTTGTATCCACCACATTTGTCGCCGGTTCAAAGTGAGGATGCTCAGCCTCGGGTAAATCGGGGGAAACGGGTCCGCGACTGCCTCGCTTGATGGCAGTCAGCGTTCGCTTTGACGAACCAAAACGTTCTATAACAGCAGCTTCGCTGGCATCGCCAAATAAATTCATTTCATCATCAATTGAAGGCAGTGCGATATCGGCTATACTCCACATTTTTGTCATGACAGACTGAGCCACTTCCTGACTTTCCCACAACTGAGGGCGGTAATTGGAATCAAAGGCAAGCAGCGACTGTTTGGTTTCACTCAGTGTTTTTAAATGGTCAATTAATCGGTGTCTGGCAGACGGCTGCATGATAGCCAGTGAAATTCCAGACAAATACACAACGCGCGCAGCTGGCAACGCAACCGGCGTTTCGTCATTGGCATACAACTGACGAGCTGCCGAGTTACTTCGCCAGTAGTGAAAGCTACGCTCTCCTGCTTGATCGGTGGTTACCGAATAAATACCCAAGTTGTTTTCATTGTGACGTGTTATGTGATCGGCGTTGATATGTTCGCTTTGCACCAATTCAACAAATGCAGTAGATAACGGATCGTGTCCAACATAGGTGACGTAACTCACTGTCTGTTCGATGTTTAAGCTTGTAGCATTAGATTTTTTTTGATCAGCAGCAGAGTCCGCAGCAGCACGGGCATCAAGTGAACGGGCACAGTAAACAGCGGTGTTAAACGTATCGCCGGCAAAACCCACGTTAAAACCATCGCCTTCAGACTGGCGCAGCTCTGCCATGGCTTCACCTATTGCCACTAGCCCAAAGGCTTTGTTTCCGCTATTAGCTGCAGCACCCATTAAGACTTGTTCTCTGAAAAATGTTTTAGTTTTTGCCAATCAAACTGAACACCGACTCCCGGGGCATCTGGCGCAACGGCCCTTGCATTTTCCAGTTGCAAAGGGCGGTGTGTGTACTCATCAATAGGAAAAGAGTGTACTTCAATCCAACCATCATCGGCGTTGCCCGATACCAGACTCACATGCAGCTCCTGCATACCGTGACTGCAAACGGGAATGCCATGCACTTTACCCATACGCGCCACCCTTAGCCAACCGGTGATTCCGCCACAGTTGGACGCATCAGGTTGTATAAAACTTAATTGTGATTGCTCGAATGCATAAGCAAACTCGTGCTCGGTGTGCAGGTTTTCGCCCATGGCCAACGGTATGTTTGTCGCTTGCGCAATACGCGCATAGCCTTGATAGTCATCAGGAATAATAGGTTCTTCAAACCAGTAAATCTGATAAGGCTCAAACGCGTTGGCAGCCTCTATTGCTTTATCGATACTAAACGAGTAATTGGCATCAACCATAAAGGTAACATCAGGGCCAATCAGTTCTCTTATGCTACGCACACGATCAATATCATCACCCAGTTGCGCTTGGCCGATTTTTATTTTTACTGCGTTGAAACCAAGGTCAAGGTAGCTTTGCACTGATGTCAGTAATTTGGGTTTAGGGAAGTTCAGATCAATGGCGCCGCGATAAGCCTGACAAGTGTTACCAGAACCACCGGCCATTTGCCACAACGGTTTGTTCTGCACCTTGCCACGAATGTCCCATAACGCAATATCCACAGCCGATATAGCAAAAGATGCAATGCCACCTCTGGCAACGTAATGCATATGCCATTGCATGTCGTCGTACAAGGTATCTATGTCTGATTCGTCTTTACCAATGAGAAAAGGCTTTATATCGAAGTTGAGCATGGCAGCAATTGATCTGCCACCACGACCGCCAGTGTAGGTGTAGCCTGTTCCACTGACACCATCAGAGGTTGTAATGGTTGCGAGGATAAGCTCGAAATGCGTGTGGTCGCCGTGCTTGGCATCACTCATCACTTCTGGCAGAGGCAACTCGAAGTGATCAATAACAATTGATTCAATCATTGGCAGGTGATTCTGATGCTGACTCTTAAGAGATAAACAGGTATTGTCTGAACAAACTAAACGGTAACCGACCCAGTGTCAACGATGGGTCAGTTACGATGGGTCGCAAAATAGGGGGGCATAAAATCATGAAAAGCGAAGCGCTCAACGGCTTGGACCAAACCCGTGTGCAGCAATACTGGGACAACGGATTTGTGTTCCCCATTAGGGTATTCAGCAGCAGCGAAGCGGCAGGCTATCGCAACCAGCTGGAACAAGTGGAAAAAGAGTGGTCTGGGGCAGACCTTCCCCGACCCCTCTCACAGTATTTACGCGTCCACTCAGAAGCGGTTTTACCTTTCGCAGCGCAAATGGCCGAACACCCGGCCGTGCTCGACGCGGTGGAGAGCATTCTGGGCGAAAACATCATGATTTGGGGTGCCGAATTTTTTATCAAGGAAGCCAATACTGACAACGTAGTCAGCATGCATCAAGACCTAACCTATTGGGGTTTCGGAGAAACATCTAATCAAGTCACCGCCTGGATTGCGTTGTCGCCTGCAACCGTCGAATCGGGTTGTATGGACTTGGTTAAGGGCAGTCACAAAAACGCTATTTTACCGCACACAGACACCCACGCTAAAAACAATATGTTGTCCAGAGGTCAAGAGGTAGATGTGGATGTTAGCGACGACGATAAAACAGCCGTCGTTCTGCAGCCCGGTGAAATGTCATTGCATCATGGCCAAACCATTCATGGTTCTAAACCCAATACGTCCAACGACAGACGTATTGGTTTCGCCATTCGATACATAAACCCGCAAGCCGTACAGCAATCCGACATACGCGAATACGCTGTATTAGCCAGAGGTATGAATAGTACTCAGAGTTTCATTCATCATGCAAAGCCTGCATCGCTATTCTCAAAAACCAGCTTGGCTATTTACGAGAAAATCAGAGCCCAACAAGACAAAGTACTGGCCGCAGGAATATCTGATAATCGTGAGTTGTATTCTTAAATACCTTGGCTCTTTTTTTAAACCCAAGCTCATATTAAAAAAATCGACAATACGACAACGTGCCCGCTAAATTAAACGAGTTATCCCTGCAGTCCTTTGGAATGGGTTTGTTAGCTGCTTTTGTCGGGTATGCTGCATCAGCTACTATTGTGCTTGCCGGACTCACAGCCGCTGGCGCAAGTTCGGCACAAGCTGCAACAGGGTTGTTTTTCGCCAGCCTTGCAATGGGTATTTGCAGCGTCATGCTGGCCTGGACAACCAACGCACCCGCAGCTGTTGCCTGGTCTACTCCGGGAGCCGCATTACTTGTTTCAGCACCACTACTACCCCAAGGGTTTGCCGAAGCAACGGGTGCGTTTATCGGGTGTGCCGTGTTGCTGTTACTGACCGGCCTGCTACCCATACTAAACCGAGCTGTGGCCAGCATACCCAAGCCCATCGCCAATGCTTTACTGGCGGGAGTGTTATTAAAACTGTGTTTAGCGCCAGCATTAACACTGGGTGTCAGCCCTTTTTTGGTTCTACCCATCATCGCTGCATGGCTGATTGGGATGCTGTGGCACAAACTCGCCGCAATGCCTTTTGCCGTGGTCAGTTTTTTTATTGTTCTTGGCGTGTACTTATCGCTGGGCGATAGAACAGCATCGCTAAGCCCACGTTGGTTGCCCGATCTTGAATTCATCACACCGATATTCAGCATCCAGGCATTCATCTCGGTTGCAATCCCTTTATACCTTGTCACAATGGCAGGCCAAAACATACCTGGCTTTGCAGTACTCGAATTAAACGGCTACAAAGCCAATCGACCACCACTGCTAACCAGCACCGGAGCAGCTAGCCTGCTTGCGTCTCCATTTGGATCAATACCGGTTAATATGTCTGCTATTACGGCTGCGATGATGTGCGGCGAGGATGCCGGTAAACACAAAGAACAACGCTATTGGGCGGTGATCATTTGCGGTATCACATACATTATTCTGGCCTTTGCAGCCGAACCGTTCACACAGCTTGCCAGTGTTGCACCTGAAGGACTGATTGCAAGCGTAGCCGGACTCGCGCTGATACCAGCATTGGTTGCTTCATTATCTGCCGCTTTCACCAATCACAATAAACCAGAAGCACCCGCATTCACTTTTCTGTTAACGGCCAGCGGTATGACCTTACTTGGCGTCAGCGGTGCTTTCTGGGGCATTGCTATTGGTTTAC
>CALHOI010000070.1 GCA_938035525.1 uncultured Granulosicoccaceae bacterium | reverse complement strand
GGCGTTTCAAATTCATCTTGATGTGCTGCCATCCAATCGACCACGTTACTAAATACCCATCGATCGATTTCGGTCATTATATTGTATTTTTCGGCAATGGGAATGAATTCGGCCGGGGAAAACAGCTGGCCTGATTCACTTTTTATGCGCAACAGAATTTCGCTGTGTGCAGTTTCAACACCATCGGTTAGTATTTTATAAACTGGTTGATGAAACAGAACCAAACGATCATCAGCTAAAGCAGTCTTGATATTTTGCATACCAGCGATGTCGTTTCTGTATTTGACTACTTCTGCGTCGTCTTCTTGCGTGACGTGCACTCGGTTTCGACCAGACTGTTTTGCCACATAGCACGCCGAGTCAACGTCGCTTAAAATAGATTCTAAATCGGTTTCTATCCCATCAACCGGAATAACACCAATACTTAAACTGACTTTAAACGATTGGCCAGCATACAGAAAATTGAAATCTGCCACTAAGGCACGTAGTTCTTCAGCCAGAGACACGATATCTTCGAATGTATCTGCGCGGGCGATAATCGCAAATTCGTCGCCGCCGATACGTGCAAGCATATCACCGCGTCGCAGACGATTTTTCATCATCTGAGTCAGTTGAATTAACAGCTGATCACCGGCATGGTGGCCGCAGGTATCGTTTATTATTTTAAATCGATCCAGATCAACAAACATCAAACCGTGTGCATCTTTGGCGCGCGGTGCAATAGCCACAATATGCTCGAGTTGTGCTTCAAAAGAACGACGGTTGTGTAAACCGGTTAAATCATCATGACTGGCCAAGTGTGCAATTTTTCGATTGGCACTGGTTACTCGCCTTACCACAAAACCTGAAATCATCAACGACAACACAAATGCGGCTGTACACAGTGTAAGCAACAAACCTTTGATATTGGTAAATCTGGATTGGCTTGCAGCGAGTGTTTCCTCAGCCAGTGTTTTTTCCAGCTGTACCAGATCGTTTAGCTGATTGAGTAGCACAAGCTCTTGCAGTTGCACTTGACCAAGCACTGACTTTAGCGAGTCAGGTGTGCTGTCCATGCTATAGATTTTATCGTTGGCTTTGTTATAGATTTCTGCAACGCGTTGGTCAGCTTCTTCAACTTTGTCGAGGATTTCCTGTTCGCGTTGGTTCGCTCCCAGCGACTCGAGCGTGTGTCGACTTCGTCGGTATGATCGAGTGGTCTGGATGAGCTTGTCAAAAACGAGTTCACGCTCGTTTGGGTCGTTTATTTGTAGCAATGATTTCATTGCGCTGGAGCGAGAACGAATGACATCGCGCATTTGATAAGCCAGCCCGGTTTTTTCAGCGTTGTCCTCAATCAGGGTGGACATTTTGTCGTTAGCTGAACTCAACGTTGCCATGGAGAGCACCAAGGCTAATCCCATAAACGCAAACACAGCCAGGAAGCCAATGGTGATGACTGTTTTTGTATTGTCCTTTTTGTACGCGTCGGCCATTGTGGTTATATTCCGTGTTCCACTAGCGTGTGCATACAGAGCCGAAGTTCCTGGATAGGAACGGCTTTTTGAGGTTGGCGAGATCTAACGATTTGATCGTTAAGTTTCCCGGCCGTGGGAATTGCTCTAACACCAAATTGTGTTGCATTTGAGTGCGTTTAATCCTTATGTTGACCGATCCGCTTTTCAGCTTTTGTGCGAAGAAGCGGTGATAGTTCTGAGTGACATCGTGTCCTCTACAAGTGTTAACGGCGAAATAACCTATCCATTAACCGTTTTTTTGAGCAAATTCACTTAATTTGGTGCAATATAGGTCCTATTTTGAGGTTGGGTATAAAAAAGTCAATTAAAACAATGAGATAAATAGTTATTTCGGTAAGGTTTGCTGTCGTAATGTTATGCGTTTTGTGAACTGCGCCCGTGTACAGAATCAATGGATTAGCTCTATATGTGATGTGTATGCCTACGCAAAAATACCGTGAATAAAAAGTGCGTCTGGTTCCTGCCTGGAACGAAAGACCCAGTAGTAACTGCCTTGCTCATTGTGGGCAATACAGTAGTCGCGGCGCACGTCATCGTTACCCCACCAACCGTTTTCAATGCGTTCTGGGCGAGTGGCCAATTGCAGTGTCTCGGTTGCACGGCGAGGCTCGGGCAATAACCATAATGGACGCGCCGGCCATTCACTGGGGGCTTGTCTGGTTTCCAGCATGGCGGCCAGCCAGGCTTTTTCTGGTCGATGGTCGTCATCGGGTAAAGCTGTGTACAACGCATCGTTGCCCAAGCGCGCCATCAAGTTATCGAATACGTGTTGCACGCTAATCGGTTGTGCCTGACTTTTTTGAAACAGGTCTTTGCCATCGCGCTCGATGTCAGCCAATTCTGTGGCTTGAATTTTTATGCGTGTCACGGGTTCTGGCAAATCGGTATTGGCCAGACGTTCTTTAGCAACTTTAAATAAATGAGCGTGATCTGCGGTGGCACTTAAAAAACGCAACGCCACTGTGGTGGGTGCATGGCGATGGTGATACAGGACAATGTCGAGCGACTTCACACCATTGTCACCTGATTTCAAGTAACCGCCCAAGGCATTTAATAAACGGTTTAACGGGAAACTCAAAGCGTTGGTATCTGGGGCTTCTAAAGGTAAGTCAAAGGCTTGTGAGAAAGTGTCGGGCGCAATAAATGCCGGACATGGATCTGGCAGTGTGCCGTTAATTTTATACACAATGTCAGTGCATTGATGACCAAAGCGTCGCGTCAGGGCTGCTGCTGGAATGTCCATTAATTGGTGCAATTCACGAATGCCTGATTGACGTAAACCGCGTTGAGTAAATTCATCTAAAGATAAATACTCCACTGGTATTTCGCGCAACCTATTTTGCATGGCGCTTTTGGTACGGGCCGGTTCTTCAATGCCGCTATAGGCAAACAGAGCCGCGGCTGTAGAGGTTGGTGCAACACCAATGGTGAGTGTCAAGCCTTGTTCGTCGCACTGTGTATAGAGTTGATTGAGTAAAGCATCCAAACCGCCAAAGAGCTTCAAGCTGGCTTTTATTTCTAATAAAATGGATGCAGGCATACGCGGTGTTACCCACGAAGAATAACCCAAGGCCCACAAAGCGAGTTGTTTTAAGTGTGCTTGCTGCTCCTTTTCGTTGTATTCGCTGATTTGTAAATGCGGTGCAATAGCATACGCACTGTTTAAAGCTAAAGCGGTGTGAATACCCAGTTCAGTTGCCACATTATTGCAAGCCATAATTTGCTTACGCGAACCATGCTGATGAATAACGGCTGTTGGTGTGTCAGCGTCGGTTGATGCTTGTTGCCGGTCGATTGGCAACTGCGGAAAATAAAGGCAAGCCCACAGCATGGTCAGGGCCCAGGATTGACAGAGGCTATGGCAACAGGATTAACGTCAGTGTTAAATTCTGGTGGCATGGCTGGCCACTCAACACCTTGTGACTGATCGAACTGGTTCGGGTTTATGGATACTGTTTGTTGTTTACCACCGCGGGCTTTAATAATATCAAGCACCATGTGCTGCGACTGACTTACAACAATACGCAGTGCTGCAGGTGAGTGTTGATTTTGTGCACTGGCCGGGCGATAAACCGTTGCCCAGGTTTTACCCAGTTCTGCTGCCAGTTGTAAACGACGTTGCTTTTGCGCTGTGGTATGAGTAACCCAACTGACAACGGCTGCAAAAATCCCGGCACGCAGTAATTGTTCGGTTGCCCATAGCGTATCGGTGTCGTTATCGGTGTTGATAATCAGCAAGCGTTCAAGGTTAATGCCTGCGTTAACCAGCGCTGGTGCATAAGGCAAGTAGGGCGGATTAACCAATGCTGCCCATTGTTTACCAGGAAAAAATTGTTTACCAGGAAAAAATTGTTTACCAGGAAAACATTGTTTACCAGAAAGACCGTCGGTGGTATTGCCAGGGGATTGGCCAGAAAGGTTGCCTGATGTCACTTGTTGTAAGCCTGGCAGCAACAAACTGAACTCGCCAATGCCGTGCTGTGCTAACAGCAGCTCGGTTAAACAGCCAATACCCCAGCCACCAGATGGTAATGCCTCGTTTAGTTGGGCATAGCCTGTAGGAATAGAGGCTTCATCGTTATGCTGATCACCACCACGCCACAGTGCTGGTTGTGTTTTAAGCAGGTGTTCCAGTGTTGTGTTGGTTAGTGTTGCTATGGTGCACCTGCTAAGCTGCTATGTTCAGGCCGCTGCGTTCAAGCGGCCAGTGTTGAAGCGGCTAGGTGTCTAAGCCACTGGTTTTTGAGTCACTAGTTTTAAAGCCACTAGTTTTAAAGTTACTAGTGTTCGAGCCGTAAAACGCCTACGTACACACCTTCAATCGAGAAGTCTTGTTCGCGAAGGTCTACACGTATAGGGTCGAACTCTTCATTTTCGGGTAATAGCGTGACAATATTGCCGCGCTTGCGAAAGCGTTTAACGGTGACTTCATCGTCTACACGCGCCACCACAATTTGATTGGTGTTGACTTGTGTGGTGGCGTGCACCGCCAATAAGTCGCCATCAAGAATACCCACATCGCGCATACTTTCACCTTTAACACGCAGCAGGTAATCGGCATGCGGATAGAACAGATCAGGGGTGACTTGTATGTGGTCTTCAATGTGGTCGCTGGACATAATGGGCTCACCTGCAGCCACGCGCCCAACCAGGGGTAAGCCATCTTCTTGTATGTCTTCAATGACACGAATACCACGTGATGTACCTGATATGAGTTCAATAGCGCCTTTTTTCTCAAGCGCACGCAAGTGGTCTTCGGCCGCTGTAGGCGAGCGAAAACCAAAGTATTCACATATATCTGTACGCGTAGGCGGAAACCCGGTGGACGCAATATGCGACTGAATCATTCGTAGTATTTCTTGTTGGCGCTTAGTTAGGCCTTGCATAGTGTTAATCCCTGCATTCTGGTTCCGTGAGAAAGAAAAGGGCTAATACTGAGTATATTTACAGTTTAAGCAGATTGCAAGGGGTACTGGTTATTTATTTAGTGGGTGGGGCTTTTTCAATGAAGTAAGCGTAATTCATGCCTATGCTTTTACGGATACCCAAATACGCAATATTTAGATATTATGAATCGTAAAAGGGTGTTGCCAAAATGCAGGAGGAATTCTACACCAGGCCATTGCTAGCCGTTAGAGAAGTCACAGCCAGCATTGAGTACTATTGCGAAAAACTTGGTTTCGTAAAAATGTGGAGCTCCCCGGATAGCAACCCCATCATTGCGCAAGTGGGCCGCAATGGGCTCGAGATTATGCTGAATTCTAAAAGCGTCATTCCAATGCCTGCAATCCCGACTGTACTTACCTTGACGCTTCATCGGGCCGATCAACTGGATACTCTGTACAATGAGTTCGTATCTCGCGGAGCAACTATTGCTACCCCGCCTTTTGAGGTCGTTTGGGAACGCAATCTTTTTCAATTCGATGTTGAAGACCCGGACGGCAATAAACTTATTTTCTGGGGTAATCAGCGTGAAGCAAAAACGCAACAATGATTCGCAGTTACCGTTCACAAAGCATTAGCGTTATTGCTGTGACGAAAAATAGGATTCAAATAAAAAAATTCGACCCTCAAGTTTTAAGCTCTCGTACAGGCTTTCCTAAACTAATCGTAGGCGCAGTCATGATTTGTACGTTGTCATCATGCGCAACACCGGTAAAAGAGTCAGAATGACCTTAAAAGACTCGCCCGTTGCACTACTGTTTTTAACTGGCGGTTTTCTCGGATTAACCTTTCCGCTGGGTAAGCTGGCCGGCGAAGCATCAATATCTCCTATTGTATGGGCTTGGTTGATTTCAGCCGGGGGAGGTTGTGTCTTATTGTTTATACAGCTTATATCGGGTAAGTCAGTGTCTTTACGTCCAGACTATGTGCGTTATTACCTGGTGTTGTCTGTCTGTTCCCTGGTACTTCCGAATATCCTGATTTTTAATGTCATACCAAAGCTCGGGTCAGGGTTTACAGGGATACTATTCACCTTATCACCAGTATTCACGTTGACGCTTTCGTCGTTGTGGCAAGTCAGGATGCCTAACTTACTGGGTTGTATTGGTATTGCCGTTGGTTTTATTGGCGCAATATTAGTAACGCTAACGCGTGGAGAAATGAACCAACCGGTGGGCATGATCTGGATCGTGGCAGGGTTGTGTATACCAATGTCGCTCGCCATTGGTAATTTGTACAGAACAATGAGCTGGCCAGAAGGAGCTCAGCACCTCGAGTTAGCCATTGGCAGCAATATGGCAGCGGCTATTTTGTTGTTTATTATGGCACTTGTTTACTCGCCACCCTCGGCGTTTCACGAATTGCTATCTGTAAAAAAGCTTGCCTTAGTGCAGATAATTGCGTCTGCTGCCATGTTCAGTGTGTTCTTTCGATTGCAACAAGTTGGAGGACCTACCTATCTCAGCCAAATTGGCTACATTGCAGCCGGGGTTGCCTTGTTTGTCGGGACGCTGTTTCTAGGTGAGCGGTACTCTATTGTTACGTGGTTTGGCGCTGTGGTTATAGTGGCCGGCATTGGTATCAGTGTGGTTGCACAACAACAGCAAAAAAGCGCAGCTTAAAGTTTATATGCACGCACACATCGTTTTAGCAGATCCCGTTTAAGGCGTTAGCGCCGTGTAGTTCCGCATGGAATAAATGTATAATAGTGCCAAGTATAAATACTCATCGTAATACAAGCCATTCTGTCATGGCTCAGGTTAACATCATGCCCATCTACAACGCTCTCACATCAGTTTCCAAGGCCATCGTTTTGGCAGGCATCGCACTTGGGACACTAGTGTCAACAAGTATCCATGCACAATCCGATTCTCTACCTATAGCGGATGTTCATATTCACTACAGTCACGATTCGGTTGAGCTAACCCCGCCAGAGCGCGTTATCGAGATCATGCGTGAAGCAAACTTAAAGTTCGCACTGGTATCAAGTTCAGATGATAATGGCACTCAACTCCTGAGTGAGCTCGCACCAGATTTAATTGTTCCTGGATTACGTCCTTACCGACGGCGAGGCGAAACTGGCACGTGGTTCACCGACCCCGATGCCTTGGAATATGTGGAGCTGTTATTGGTTAATAATCAATACGCCACCATCGGTGAGTTTCACCTATACGGTAGCGACGCTGAACTGCCAATTCCCAAACGCATTGTGGAGCTGGCTGAGGAATATAATTTAATTCTGCATGCGCATTCCGATGCGGATGCAGTAGAACGACTTTTGGCGCAAAGCGATTCTGTCAAAGTGATTTGGGCCCATTCGGGTTTTGATTCACCAGAAGACATTTCAGCAATGTTATCCAAGCACAATAGGCTTTGGGCTGATCTGGCATTCAGGGGTGAGGTCGGAAGTGGTGGCTTATCTGACGCGTGGCGAAAATTGTTTGAAGATCACCCTACACGCATGATGCTGGGTACCGATACCTACACACCAGAGCGAATGTATTTTATTCCCGATCATGCCGCTGGTGCACGTACTTGGCTGAACACTTTGCCTGCAGACTTGGCAGCAAATGTAGCATGGCGAAATGGTTTTAATTTAATCATGCCGGTTTGGGAGGCAAACCGGAAGACTGCTGCAGCAACCATGATTCAGCCTCTTGATGCCTGCAAATTAGAAGACGCAGACAATGCAGTTTTGCTCGAAGGTGATAGATACAAAGTGCTGTTAAAAACGCAAGCAGCACTTGAAGTGAGTAAACAGGCTACCGTGAATGTTACCTTGTGTGGTGATGTCAGCAAGGTAAGTTCGTTTAAACTCGATGCGAGTATGCCAGCGCATGGGCATGGTACCAACTACACGCCCAGCGTCAGCATCGATCAACAGTCGCAGAACATGATCAACTACAACGTCGATGGCGTTGTATTGCACATGCCAGGAAATTGGCAATGGGATATTGAAATTCAGGACGATGCTGGCTCTGAAGTTTTAGAGCAGGCGTTCATTGTTAAGTAGATCGTTGCTTAGTAGATCGTTGCTTAGTAGATCACTTCCAAGTAGATCGTTTGTAACCACTGTGGTGCGAAAGGGCGTAGTGCTTAATCATTTGTTGTTTAATAAAAGGTGCACCACAGGCGTTTGCGCTGTAGTAGTAGCTGTGTTGGCGACTGTGGCCCCGGTGGCTTGGTCGCAAAGCCAGGTGTCTTATACCATGCTTGAAGTAGAAGCCATTGCAGCGCAGGGCCCCTGGCCAATGGCCATGCCGGCTGACGTCGGTAACGAGCTTTCCGGAAAATTATGGGCAGAGAAGCTCGGCGAAACGCTCTTCCACGATCCCTCTCTTTCTTCCAATCAGGCAATCTCATGTGCCACATGCCATCAAATTGAGAATGGATTCAGCGATCAACTGCCCGTTGCTATTGGTTTGGAGAAAGGTGTACGCAACACTCAGGGTTTGCTCGACGTGGGATTGCAACGATGGTTTGGCTGGGACGGAGGCGCAGATAGTTTATGGTCAGCCTCTATTAGACCCATGCTCAACAAGCACGAGATGGGTCTTGATATAAGCTCTCTAGGCAATGCGCTGCGAGATAACAAAGTATTTATGTCCGCCGTCGAAACCCATGCCTCGGATATCATTTTTAATGGTCAACCAGTACGCGCTACTGCCGATTTAAATGATGAACAATTGGTTGTTGTGGCAGGTAAGTCAATGGCAGCTTTTATGCGAACTTTGCAATCGGAAGCAACAGAATTTGATTTGTTTCGCGTTGCGCTGCTGGAAAACAACGTAGAAGCTCAGGCGGCTTACTCCAATTCAGCGAAACGTGGTTTAAAAATATTCATCGGCGAAGCTAATTGCCGCATGTGTCATTTTGGTGCTAGTTTTTCGAACGCTGAGTTCCATGATACTGGTCGTCCATTTTTTACGGGTGTGGGTCAGGTTGACCCTGGGCGATACACAGGGATTCAGCGGGTAAAAAATGACCCCTTTAATTTACTAGGCCAATACGCCGTTGGCAGCTCTGACGTTGATAAGCTTAAAACATCGGAAGTAAAACTCGGTCAGATCAATTGGGGGCAATGGCGCACACCCTCTCTGCGTAATCTGGCACACACAGCCCCGTACATGCACGATGGTAGCTTGCAAACGCTTCGCGATGTCGTGGATGCCTATGTCAATATAGATACCGATCGTTTGCATGCACAGGGTGAGTCCATACTTAAGCCTCTAAATTTAAATGAAGTACAGCGCAATGACTTGGTTGAATTTCTGTTGTCCTTGTCGGTTAAATAGTTTTGTTCAATTTATTGTAAAACAGCGCCTTATTGTAAAACAGCACTATCAAACATCAGCTTGATGTGTCGTTTTCGCTGCTGTCGCAGGCTGATAAAATCAATAGTGTCACTATCACGAGATATCGCATAAAACCTCCTGATTTTGGATTTGTTAGCACGTAAACTAATCGACTGGTGGGCTGTTGTCACATTACTGCATTTAAATGCGTGCGAAAGAGCCGTAAGTTTGTATGATAATGACCAGTAGTGGCCAGTAACATCATGTAACAAGTTCTCTAATATATCAGGCGATCGAAGCAAGTATGAGAGGCGCAGGATTAAAATGGCGAGAGGTAGAGAAACACCTCAATAAAAAACGATGCAAACGCTGTGGCTTGAAGTATTCAAAAGACGCGGCTGATTGTAGTCACTGCGGCAACTTAAACGACACCCAGCTAGTAGCATTTAAGCAAAAGCTTCTCGAGCAAGATAAATCCCACTCAAAATTGGGTCGCAAGCTTTTATTCGTGGCGCTCTTTGTGTGCCTGTTCCTGGTGGCTTTTTTACTCGCCCTTAATTAAAATACGCCTGCTGAACACAGCTTTGCTTTGGCTAAACGTTCCAGTTTCGTTACACTATGCACTTGCTCTAATCACAAACCAATAAGCCCATTCAATGACTAAACGAGACCTTAACGACACCAACGACCCAATGATGCGTCCGCGTTATGTTGGTATCCCCACTTTTTTTCGTGCGCCGTTAAAAGAAAATCTGGAAGACGTTGATATTGGGTTGATTGGTGTGCCATTTGATGGTGGTGTTACCAGTCGACCGGGTTCTCGTCATGGGCCCAGAGAAGTACGTAATCAATCCACGATGGTGCGTATGAAAAACCAGGCCACTGGTGTCAGTCCACACGAGCTTTGCAAAGTGGCTGATGTTGGTGACGCTTGGGTGCCGTCGCCGTTTGAGTTAGTAGGTAGTCATGCCAGTATTCAGCAGGCGTTTGAAAAACTGCATGAACGTAATATTCTTCCTGTGGCTGTTGGTGGCGATCATTCTGTTAGTTTGCCAATACTCCGGGCCATCGCAAAAGATCAAGCCGTTGGCATGATTCATATAGATGCGCATTGCGATACCGGTGACGATTACATGGGCTCACGCTTTCATCATGGTGCGCCGTTTAGTCGAGCTGTAGAGGAAGGCTTGTTGGATCCCAAGCGAACAGTGCAGATTGGTATTCGTGGTTCGATCAACGATCTTGATCTATGGAAATTCTCGCACGACAGCGGCATGCGTGTTGTTTACATGGAAGAGTTTTATAAACTTGGGGTCGAAAAAACCATAGCCGAAGCACGACGTGTTGTCGGTGATGGACCGACGTACATCAGTTTTGATATCGACAGTTTAGATCCTGCGTTCGCCCCCGGAACCGGTACACCTGAAATTGGCGGCCTGAGTACGCTGGAGGCGCAATTACTTATCAGGGGATGTCGTGATCTTAATATTGTTGGCGCTGATTTGGTAGAGGTGTCGCCGGCGTTTGATTCATCAGGAAACACCGCATTGGCGGGTGCTAATTTATTGTTTGAGTTGCTGTGCGTGGTAGCGGAATCGCGTCAAAAGCGCTCGACTACCTAAGTTTGTTACATAAGTGTGCGGCTTTGACACGGCTTTGCCACAAGAGTAGGCGTACTTTTTATACATATGTCATTGAATCACTGGAAATTTGGGTGGTGAATGAGTAGGATTATGGAAGATCGGCTCAGCGTTAAAGACAGAGCTGTCCTGATTGATCAAAACATTCATTACTTGGAGAGTTCACGATTATGCGTTGTTCAAAAAAATTGCTTGCACTTAGCTGCGCTTCTGCGATGTCTGTCTACGGTGCTGCAGCTCAGGCCGCAGATGTCGTTATCGGTGTGCCAAATTGGCCATCTGTGTTGGCGACTGCACACGTGCTTAAAGTGGCACTTGAAAATAACCTTGGTTTAGAAGTCGAACTGCAAAACGGCACTAATCCAGTTGTATTTGAAGCGATGGACTCGGGTTCCATGCATGTGCACCCTGAGGTATGGCTGCCAAACCAAACAAACTTGAACGACAAGTTCGTTGGTGAAAAAAAGACGGTTCGCATGAACCCGAATGGCGTTGCTGGTGATCAGGCAATGTGTGTCACCAAAGGCACCGCTGAGCGTACTGGCATTGTTAACCTCACCGACTTAACCGATCCGGAAATGGCGAAGAACTTCGACACAGACGGCGATGGCAAAGGTGAAATCTGGATTGGTGCTGCCGGTTGGGCTTCAACAAACGTTGAAAAAATTCGAGCCAAGTCATACGGCTATGATGCCACGATGACGCTAAAAGAAATGGACGAGACTCTGGCACTGGCCGAGGTTGATTCGGCGGTAAGCAAAGACGAGAACATTGCGTTCTTTTGCTACACACCACATCACATGTTTGCACTGCACGAGTTGGTTATTCTTAAAGAGCCAGCCCACGATGCAGCAGCGTGGAATGTTATTCAGCCAACCGATGACCCTGAATGGCTGAGCAAGTCTGAAGCAGGGGTTGCCTGGAGCACAGCGTATTTGCATATCCACTATGCGGCGTCTCTTGAAGAAGACCAACCAGAGGCAGCAGCCATGTTGTCAAAAGTCTCATTAGATACCGATACTGTGTCAGCCATGACTTTTGCATTGGTTGTCGACAAGCAAGACCCGGCAGATTTTGCTGCAAAATGGGTGGAAGAAAACGCCGACACGGTTGATAGCTGGTTGCAGTAGTACTGAATAAGTAATTCAGTTCGGTATAACAGGCTGCTTCGTATTGACTACGAAGCAGCCTGTCCTGTTTTAAGCTTTGCCGTTTTTTTCATAAATTGTCTTAACAGCCACCCATTAGAATCCCATGACTGAAGATGTTGTTGTCCTTGAGAACGTCTGGAAAATATTCGGTGATCGTGCCGATGAGGCGCTTGCCGCGATAAAGGAAAGAGGGCTTGGCAAACCTGAGGTACTTGAAGAATTTGCCTGCGTTGTGGGGATAGCCGATTGCACATTCTCAGTACAACGTGGAGAGATTTTCTGTGTGATGGGTCTATCGGGCTCGGGCAAATCAACCATGGTGCGTCATCTTAATCGGCTGATTGAACCCACTGCGGGCAGTATCCACATGTTGGGCAGAGACGTTATGGCAATGAACGCGTCTGAACTGCGTGAGCTTCGTGCACGTCATATCGGCATGGTCTTTCAGCACATGGCATTGTTGCCGCACCGAACCGTATTGGATAACGTTGGTTTTCCATTGCAGGTACGGGGCGAACCAAAATCGCGTCGTTGGGAAGTATCCAGACAGTGTTTACATAAGGTCAATCTAGATGGTTACGAAGATCGCTTCCCGAATGAACTCTCGGGTGGTATGCAACAACGCGTTGGTTTGGCGCGAGCGTTGGCGTCCGACCCTGAAGTGTTATTAATGGATGAGCCGTTTTCTGCTCTCGACCCATTAATACGACGACAACTGCAAGACCAGTTTATGGCCTTGTCAAAAGAAATGAACAAAACAACGGTGTTCATCACCCACGATTTAGATGAAGCCATTCGTATCGGGCACCGCATTGCCATCATGAAGGATGGACGCATAGTGCAAATAGGCACACCAGAGGAAATCGTGACGCAACCGGCTGACCAATACGTCAGTGATTTTGTTGAAGGTATTTCAAAACTAAAATTGGTTTTTGCGCATTCCATCATGGAGCCCATTGCCGAATTTAAACCGCGAGACATTGACGATATGTCGCAAAGTCCCCGTGTTCATCACGGCACAGACCTCGACAGCCTGATAGATATCTCTACCACCACCGAGAACCCGATCATTATTACCGACGATGACAACAATGACGTTGGCGTCATTACCAGAGCAACATTATTAAAAGGTATCAAGGGAGGAAAAGCATGAGCACAGATACTGGGCTGGAGCTGGGACCAAACTCTCATGATTCGTCGGTTGAAGAGTTCGTTGTTGAAAACAGCGATTATTACTCTCGCGCTTTTAAAAGCATTCAAGATGCTACCGGATTTGTGTTTAGCTGGAATACAGCCGCTGCGATTCTTGGACCGATCTGGGGCGCGTTTCGTGGTGTTTGGGGATTTTTTTGGACCTTCCTGGTGCTCGAGCTCGTTGCGTTGGTGCAAATAGGTCGAGGTCTGTGGGGAGAACTCGGTGCTGATCAACTGGCGCGTGTTGAAAAGCTTGCCGCTAACATTGCCCGTCGAGAGCAACAAGCTAAAGAACTGCTTACCGCTGGTGATGAGGCCGGTGCGGCGGCCAAACAGAAAATTGCGGATAACTTAAAAAGAGTGGCTGCAGAAGCGCAAGAAAAGGCAGATCTAGCCGGCAATGAAGCCCTCAGCATTTTATTGGTTGGTTTGGGCTTGTTGTTAGCCATTAAAATTATAGAAGGGCTGTATGCCAATGTGGCCTATGAAAAGCAGTACCTTCGGTGGCGCGCTAAACCCAAAACGGTTGCATCAGGTACCAGTCGCGGCAGTTTATGGTTTGGCGGTTTAATGCTGATCGCTATCTGGCCATTGACGTTATTTAGATTCACGGTTGCCGACCCAGACAGTAAGCTGGCAGCGCTAACCGGTGGCTTTTTGGGTGAAAAAATTCCGTTAACTCAGTTTCCGGTTGGACGAGAATATCTGGCGGTTCTCTCAAAATACGGTGATGCTGGGTTTGAGAAGCTGGCCATAAAATGGGGTGACTTTTTTGATGGTATCACTGCCGGTATCCGTAAAGTACTTGATGGCCTTGAAGTCGTGTTAATAGATACTCCCTGGCCAGTCGTCATGATCGTGATTGTGGTTATGGCTTTTCGGCTTGCCGGTATACGTGTGGCCATTTTTACTGCGGCCTCATTAATGTACCTTGCGTTCATGGGTTTATGGGAATTGTCCATGATCACTGTAGCGCTGATTGGTGCGGGTGCGTTTCTGTGCATACTTATTGGCATCCCGTTGGGAATCTGGTTTGGTAAATCCCGACGCGCGTACGCTATTGCCGAGCCCGTGCTCGACTTCATGCAAACCATGCCGGCGTTTGTTTACTTGATACCGATTATTGCTTTTTTCGGTACTGGCAAACCACCGGGAGTTTTAGCCACTTTAATATTTGCCATGCCACCGGTTATTAGACTCACCGCGTTGGGCATGAGGGGCGTACCTGAGACCACCAAAGAAGCTGCGGTGGCTTTCGGTTGTTCGAAATGGCAGCTACTTAAAAATGTAGAATTACCATTGGCATTGCCTTCAATCATGACGGGTGTTAATCAAACCATCCTGATGTCATTAAGTATGGTGGTGATTGCATCCTTAATCGGCGCCGAAGGATTAGGAGCATTGATTCTCGAGGCTTTGCAGTACGCAGCAAAAGGTCAGGGATTGCTCGGTGGTATCGCCATTTTATTGTGCGCCATGGTCATCGATCGGATCGCTCAAGGCATGTACCGCCGCAAAGTAGAGGGCGTGTAGCTGAGCGCGTGTAGCTGAGGGAATGTCGGTGAGTAACAAAAAGTGGGGTATAAACAATGACTACGCCAAGCTGCATGACGTGTTGCTTGGTGTGCCTGAGTACTTTAAATGGGTAGAAGCGGGTCCGCTTATTGGCAGAACCCTGCAAAATGCCCATAAAACAGGCGTTAAGTTTGATTTGCAGTTGGCTATGTCTCAACACGCAGAGATGGTGCGTATTTATGAGGCAAACGGGGTGCAATGCCACTACCTCGATTCAGACCCGGTGTTGCACCGAAATTTTTTTGCACGCGACAGTTCTGCAATGACACCCTGGGGCGCTTTGATTTGCCATATGCAGTTAAAGGTCCGCAGAGCAGACTACGTCACCGCCATCAAATTTTATCAAGACAATAATATCCCGATATGGCAGTACGCCACAGCGGGGCACTTTGAGGGTGGCGACTTCGTGATTGTTGAGCCGGGCAGAGTGTTGATTGGTTACTGCGGGGAACGTTCTGAACAAGCCGGCTCAGAGCAGGTCGCGCAATTTGTGCGTGATGAAGGATGGGAGGCAGTCACCGCGCCCATTAGCAGGGAGTTTGTACACATGGATGGGTTGGTTGTGCCGTTGGCAAAAAAATTATTGGTGGCCTGTCTTGATGCTTTAGAGCCCTGGGTGGTTCAGCAATTGCGCGACTGGGGATTCGAGTTTGTCGATGTGCCTTATATCGAGGCCAAGAATTTAGGTGTTAACCTGGTATCGCTGGGTAACGACAAGGTACTGTCCATGTCGGGTGCCACGCAGTTAAACGAAAAAATGCGTGCTTTGGGTTTTGAAGTATACGACCCCGATATGTCAATGTTCACACTAGGTGGTGGCGGAGTGCATTGTTTGGCACAAGCGCTTTGCCGGGATGAATGCACCGAAAATGGCGCTGATTTTACGAGCGCGGGTGGTACTCACGCAGGTGGTACTAACGCAGGTGGTACTAACGCACCAGTAACGTAGTTTGAAGTAACGCAGTAGCCTGGCTATTGTTGCATTAAGCGCAGAATACTTTGCATTAACCTACGCTGCGTATTTATGGGTGATAATCCATGCATGCAGGTAAATCACGTTAATAAAACGACCACACCCTCCACGCGTGACATCTTCAGTATGTCGTGGCCCATGGCGCTGCGCGCAGTCATGATGTTCTCCATAATTATTATCGATTTGTATCTGGTTTCTTTTTTGGGTGAAGAGGCGGTTGCTTCAATTGGTATCGCCAGTGTTATTTCCGGCATGGTCATGGGGACCATACTGGCGTTTGCCAATGCCATGCAAATTAAGGTCGCGCAGGCGTATGGCACAAACGAGCCATTAGAGCTTAAAACAGCATTTTGCAGCGGTCTGTTTATCAATGTGTCTCTTGTGATTGCTGGCATCGTGCTGATATTGCTGGTTGGCCGTTCCTTGCTTGACCTAATGGCGCATTCGGCCCAGATCGCTCAGTCCGCTCAACACTACTTAACCGTGTTTTTGTTGGTGATGTTTGCCGAAGCGCTCAGTAGTGCTTTCACCAGTCATTTTAATGGTTGTGGTAGGACCAAGTTGGCGTTTTATAGTTTTCTCATTTCTGCTCCGATCAACATTGCGACTAGCATCTTGTTGATATTTGGTCTTTATGGTTTTCCCGAGTTAGGAATAGTCGGTGCAGCATGGGGCTCTTTTATTGGCGCTTTATTACGGATGCTTTTTTTAGGTGCTAAGTTTTATCAGTCTCACGGTGTATTTGCCAATGTAAAAGGGTGGTTACACGACAGCTTTACGGTTGCCACGCAAAGGCAATTCAATTTTTCATGGCCAATAGCGGCCACGTTTGTCAGTATGACGTTTGCGAATCAAGCTTGTATGGCGCTTTACTCAAACTTGAATGTTAGCCAGTTTGCTGCCATGACGCTCATCATGCCGTGGATACGTATTGCCGGACAGCTAAGTTATACATGGACGCAGGCCACCGGTATTTTAGTTGCGCAACTGCTTGGAAAGTCGTTATCACCTGACGCACTCGATGAATTCTTGAGCCGAGCGTGGCGAGGTGCGTTTGTTGCGGCTGTTATAGTTGCAATGGCTTACGCGCTGATTATTTTTGCCACGCGCTTTATTTATGTAGAGCTGTCTCAGGAAACACGCTTAGCTTTACTCAGCTTTCTACCCTTTTTGCTGCTGCTGCCGTTTCCTCGTGTGTCAAACGCCATTTGTGGCAACGTGCTGCGTGCATCGGGTGACACCAAAACCTCAATGAACATACATCTGTCAGCAAATTGGTTATTTATGGTGCCGGTGACTGCCTTTTTTATATTGGTACTGGAATTATCTGCTACGTGGGTCTTTGCCCTGTTTATATTAGAAGAATGTGTAAAGTTTCCTTTTTTCCATCGTCGTATCTGGACTAAGGAATGGCATACGTTAAAAACCTGATCAAATCCCTTCCATGACTGACTCAGCCCATGCCTACGAGCATCACGCGAAAACATTTTTAGAACGGCGTGATGCCTCGCTTGTCGGTACAAAAATAGTTGAACAATGGTGTAAACAGTTACCAGCAGGCGCGACTGGTTTAGAACTGGCCTGTGGTGGTGGGTACCCTATTACTCACGTACTCAATAGCGCTAACGTCAATTTGTGGGCTATTGATGCGTCACCAACGCTGGTTGCCGCATTTTCGTCGCGCTTCCCGCACATACCCATTCAGTGTGAGCGTGTGCAGACCAGCGATTTTTTTAATCGTCGTTTCGACTTTGTGGTAGCCATAGGGCTAATTTTTTTACTCGAAGAACCAGACCAGAAAAAACTGATTGTTGATGTTGCTCGCTTGCTAGAACCTGGCGGGCGTTGGTTGCTAACCGCACCGGTTGAAACGGGCCAATGGACCGACACATTATCCGGTACCCAATGTACATCGCTCGGTGTCGACAGGTACCGTCAGCATTTTCACAAAGCTGGTTTGCATGTTAAAGCTCTGTATGAGGATCATGGTAAAAACAACTACTACGATTTAGTATCTACATAATACCTTTAACCCTCGGCGTGCTTTTTGATCGACGTACCTCAAAGTTGTACTCGACTTGAGGTACGTTCGTCATATAGACTCGGGACAGGCTTGGAGACATCACGTTCTGGGCTGCTCTCTTTATCGTTAGCGCGAACACACTTCGGAGGACATAAATGAATCAACTAAAACTAGCTTCTGTTGGGGCTTTGACTTTAGCTGCAAGCACGCTCTCGCACACGGCACAGGCAGAAGACCTAACCCTGTGCTGGGCAGCGTGGGATCCTGCCAATGCTTTGGTGGAATTGAGTAAAGACTTTGAAAAAGAAAGTGGGCATACAATGAATTTCGAGTTTGTGCCTTGGCCGAACTTTGCCGATCGCATGCTCAATGAATTGAACTCAGGTGGCAAGCTGTGTGATTTGCTCATTGGCGATAGCCAGTGGATTGGTGGTGGCGCCGAGAATGGTCACTACGTCAAACTGAATGATTTCTTTGATTCGGCAGGCATCAGCATGGACGACTTTGCACCAGCTACTGTGTATGCCTACTCAACCTGGCCGAAGGGCACACCAAACTACTATGCGTTGCCGGCCATGGGTGATGCAAACGGTTGGTTTTATCGTAAAGACTGGTTTGAACGAGACGACATAAAAGCCGCTTATAAAGAAGCTACCGGTGCTGAACTGGGTGAGCCAAAAACGCAAAAAGAAATGCTGCAAATAGCGCAGTTTTTCCAAGAGCGTGAAATCGATGGCAAGAAAGTTTATGGAGCAGCTATCTTTACCGAGCGTGGCTCTGAAGGCATCACCATGGGTGCAACCAGTGCCCTATATCCCTGGGGATTCAAGTACGAAAATACCCCCGGTAAATACGATATGGAAGGTGCGGTTAACTCCGCTGAAGCCGTGGAAGCATTAGAGTTCTATAAAGAGTTCTACAAAACTGCTACACCACCTGGCTACACCAACTCTTATATGGGTGAAAGTCTGGATGCATTCAAATCAGGGCAGGTGGCTATGGCCATGAATTGGTTTGCCTTCTTCCCAGGTTTGTATGCCGACCCTGACACGGGTGGCGATAAGATTGATTTCTTTGTTAACCCTCCTCAGAATCAAGCCGGTTCTACATTGGGTGGTCAGGGCATATCCGTTGTTTCTTACTCTGATAAGCAGGAAGCATCATTGGAATACATCAAATGGTTTGCAAACCCTGAAGTACAAGCCAAGTGGTGGAGCGTCGGCGGTTACTCGGCTCACAATTCTGTCCTGAATGCTGACACGTTCAAAGACAGTGCCCCATTCGCAGGTGACTTTCTGCTTGCCATGGAAAACGTGCAGGATTTCTGGCAGGAACCCGCTTATGCAGAATTGCTGCTGGCAATGCAAAAGCGTGTGCATGACTTTGTGGTTGCCGACAAAGGCACCGCCAAAGAAGCGCTCGACATGCTGATTGAAGATTGGACCGAGGTGTTTGAAGACGAAGGAAAGCTGTAACGTCTGTGTTGGTTTTGGGTCGGTGGTGATGTGTTCATCACCGATCCTCGCAACACACCTATTAAATAGGTATCAACTCATTCTTCATTGGACAACGCAGTATGTCTGACAAGACAATAGATCGCGTAGCGAGTGCCACTCCTGCCCGAGTTGCAAGAAAAGTGAAAGGACTGTCTGACAGGGCGATTGCCTGGATATTCGTTGGGCCAACCATATTTTTATTGTTGGCCATCAATATTTTTCCGCTGATATGGACCATTAACTTAAGTTTTACCAACTTCAAGGCCAACCGCAACCGAGAGGTTGAGTACATTGGCTTGCGCAACTACGAACGCATTCTTGGCGACAGCGATATCTGGCTCTCGATGCAAGCCACAGCGCATTTTTTGTTTTGGACTTTATTTTTTCAGGTGTTAATTGGCTTTGCATTAGCTTGGCTTATCAATAAAAAGTTTCGAGGCAACGATTTATGGACCACCATCATCGTTCTGCCGATGATGTTATCGCCAGCGGTAGTCGGTAATTTCTGGACCTTTTTGTACCAACCACAGATTGGTCTGTTTAATTATGTTGTCTCCTTTTTTACTGGTGTGGACCCGTCCAGTTTTGAAATGTTGGGATCGGTAGATTTAGCGCCCTGGTCCATCGTTATTGTGGATACCTGGATGTGGACACCGTTTGTCATGCTCATCTGTTTAGCAGGCTTGCGCAGTATTCCCGATTATATTTACGAGGCAGCAGAAATAGACAGGGCATCCAAACTGCGGCAATTTTTCACCATTACCATACCCATGGTCTTGCCTTTTCTAATGTTAGCGGTGCTGTTCAGAGGCATCGAGAATTTCAAGATGTTTGATCTGGTTGTGCAGTTAACTGGTGGTGGACCGGGGTCGGTTACCGAAATGGCCTCCATCAACTTGAAACGAGAAGCTTTTGAGAAATGGCGGACAGGCTACTCCAGTGCGTTTGCCATTATTTTATTTGTAACCGTCTTTGGATTGGCTTCTATTTACGTCAAGGCACTTAACAAGGTGAAGGAACGATGAGTTATTCCGTCACCGAGCCGTCGTCACGGCAAAAATGGATTGCCGGCACATTAGTCATAACTTATGCGCTCATTACCATGGTTCCGTTGCTGTGGATAATGATGACAAGTTTTAAAACGCCTCCAGACAGTATCAGTTATCCACCCAAGGTAATGTATCAGCCATCACTGGAGGGCTACGTTAATCTCTTTACCACTCGGACCCGTGTTAGCCCAGAGCGCCTTGCAGCACTGCCGCCACCGGAAAACTTTGCAGAAGAAATAGTGCGCAATCGCAATATGGTCATTGCCGGGCCGTCAAAATTTGGTGGACGGTTTTTGAATTCTGTGATTATTGGTTTTGGCTCCACTTTTTTAAGTGTTTTTCTGGGTACCTTGGCAGCCTATGCGTTTTCCAGATTTAAAATACCGCTGGCAGATGACTTGCTGTTTTTTATACTATCAACGCGAATGATGCCGCCAATTGCGGTGGCAATACCAATCTTTTTAATGTACCGAAAACTAGGATTGACCGACACCCATCTGGGGATGATTCTGTTATACACCGCCGTTAATATTTCGTTGGCGGTCTGGTTGCTAAAAGGCTTCATTGACGAAATACCCAGAGAGTACGAAGAGGCGGCATTGATCGATGGTTACACACGCTTTCAGGCATTCTATAAAGTCGTGCTGCCACAAGCTGCCACTGGCATTGCATCCACGGCGATCTTTTGCCTTATTTTTGCCTGGAACGAATACGCCTTTGCCGTGCTGCTAACGTCGGGTACTGCGCAAACCGCGCCACCGTTTATTCCTACTATTATCGGTGTTGGTGGTTTGGATTGGCCTGCTATTGCGGCCGGTGCCACCTTGTTTTTACTCCCCGTGATGATCTTCACTGTTATGTTGCGTAAACATCTGCTTCGCGGTATCACCTTTGGGGCGGTACGTAAATGAGGCGCTTTTTTAAAGGTTTATTCACACTCAAGCGTGGGCCATGGGAAATGGTCGCTACCTTGTTAATAGCCGTCGGTGTGGTAATGCTAATGCAGCCATTCGTTATGTGGGCTTATACCTACTCGTTTATCGTTACGTTGGTGGGCACGGTAATGTTCATTATTGTCAGTCATTTTGCGGAGCAGGAATAATGGCTGAAATCGTGATCAAAGACCTTAGAAAAGACTTCGGTGATTTTACCGCTGTAAAAGAATCTTCATTTACCATCGCGGATGGCGAATTCTTTATGTTGCTGGGTCCTTCGGGTTGTGGCAAAACGACAACCTTACGCATGATAGCCGGTCTCGAGCTGCCCAGTTCGGGTGAAATATTTTTAAATGGTGAAGAAATAAGTCAAAAACCACCATCCCAACGTGATATTGCTTTTGTTTTTCAGATGTTTGCTTTGTATCCACACATGAATGTGCGCAAAAACATCAGCTATCCCCTGGCCAGTCAAGGTATGAGTCGTCGCGACATTAAAGCGAAAGTTGCCGAAGTATCAAAAATTCTGGGCATTGAGCACATGCTTGATCGTCCGGTTGGTGGTTTATCCGGTGGTGATCGACAAAGAGTTGCGCTGGGGCGCGCCATTGTCAGAGAACCAAAAGCATTCATGATGGATGAGCCGCTGGGTGCTCTTGACGCTGAATTTCGTGAGCATATGTCAGAAGAACTCAGAGCCCTTCACGACAGGATGGGCGCGACTACCGTGTATGTTACCCACGATCAGCTGGAAGCCATGCAAATGGGCGATAAAATTGTTGTCATGAACAATGCGGTGGTAGAACAGTTTGGTACACCACGTGATATCTACGATAAGCCAGCATCGTTGTTTGTGGCTGATTTCATTGGCTCTCCATCAATGAATTTTCTTTATTTCAATGGGCAGGTATTTGATGGTCATGCCAGTGTGCAGCTGGGCCAGCAAATGGTCGATATACCGCAGCAATTAGCCAATGTCGAGGGCGAGCTGGTATTGGGTGTTCGGCCCGAGCATATAAGCCTTTCTGACAATGGCATTATTCGTTGTGAAGTGCTGGCAGTAGAATACTTGGGGACCACGCAAATTGTTGTATTGGCCAGCGAGTATGGTGAGCTGAAAGCGCGAGTGGATTCAACGCTGGCCGTTAATGTCGGTGACCATGTAGGCGCGTCTTTTAATGCATCGACTATCACGCTGTTCAATAAAGCCAGCGGGAAAGCGATTCGCTCTGTGCTAAACGATGGAGTGTTCCCTCATGGCTGATGTTGTTCTTCAGAATGTATCCAAGTCGTTTGGGCGTGATGACGCGGTTATCGACATGACCATGTCTATTGATAACGGCAGTTTTGTTGTATTGCTAGGCCCCACAGGGGCCGGTAAAACAACCACGCTCAGACTGATCTCTGGTTTAGAAAAAATGGACACGGGTTCCATTAGTATTGATGGTCGTGTTGTTGATAACGAAACCCCTGCGCAAAGAGATGTTGCTATGGTGTTTCAACAATACTCTTTGTATCCACATTTAAGTGTCAGGGATAATTTAGCGTTTCCATTGCGTTCCCCGATCCTCAATACCCCCAAGGCTGACATTGAGAAAAAAGTCAATGAAGTGGCTGACATTCTTCAAATTACGGCCAAACTTGATAATCGAGCCACTGAATTATCAGGCGGCGAAATGCAGCGTGTGTCCATTGGCCGAGCTTTGGTTCGTGACCCGGCCATATACTTGATGGATGAGCCATTGAGTTCACTTGATGCTCGCCTGCGTGCCGACTTACGTATTGAGCTAAAGCGTATTCACTCCGATTTAGGATCAACCTTGCTATACGTTACCCACGATCAAATTGAAGCAATGACCATGGCAACCAAAGTGGGTGTGCTGCAGGAAGGTCGATTAGTGCAATTTGGTACGCCACGGGAAATTTATGAAAATCCTAACAGTGTTTATGTAGCCAGTCGCTTAGGATTGCCACGAATCAATATCTTGCCCGGCGACTTGTTTCCGGGCACGGCTGATGCCGCGCATTCTATTGGCTTGCGTCCGGAAAACATTGAGTACGGGCAGGGCATTGAAGCTGCGGTAAAGCGTGTTGAGCATCTGGGCGATCAAACACGTTTGCACATGGATTTAAACGGACACAACATTATCGCGTTAAGCCCAGCTGGCAATCCTTATGCCGCTGGTTCAACGATTAAAATACAACCTGTCAATCCACTTTGTTTTGATGAAAGTGGTTACCGTATTGCTGGGAGACACGCATGACGCAATTAATAAACGATAAAAATGATCTGGTCACTGATGCGATTGATGGTTTACTCGCATCCACTGGCGATAGTTTATACCGGCTAGACGGGTACCCTCATATAAAAGTGGTCTGTCGAAACGATTGGGACAAATCCAAAGTCGCGCTCGTCTCTGGTGGCGGGTCGGGTCATGAGCCTGCACATGCAGGCTTTGTTGGCGCCGGAATGTTAACGGCAGCTGTGTGCGGTGAGGTTTTTGCCTCACCGTCGGTTGATGCTGTTTTAGCTGGCATCCTTGCTGTAACGGGTGAGGCGGGTTGTTTGTTGATTGTCAAAAACTACACCGGTGATCGTCTTAACTTTGGTTTGGCCGCTGAACGTGCGCGTGCATTAGGTAAGAAAGTTGAGATGGTTATTATTGATGATGATATCGCGTTGCCCGACTTACCGCAGGCGCGCGGGCTGGCAGGAACCTTGTTTGTGCATAAAATCGCCGGTGCTGCCAGTGAAGCAGGGCAACCGCTCGAAAATATTGCAGCCATAGCGCAACAGGTTAACGAGCAAAGTGCGTCTATCGGTATGTCATTAAGCACATGCACGGTACCGGGCTCAGAAAAAGAAGACCGTATACCAGCAGGCAAGGCAGAACTTGGTTTGGGTATTCATGGTGAGCCGGGTGTAGAACAAGTGTCTTATCAGGGCGCAAAGGCGGCTATGGAAAACGTGTTAACAAAACTTCAACCGCACATGGGCAAAGGCACTGTGGTTGCCATGCTCAATAACCTGGGCTCGACAACACCGTTAGAAATGTCTGTATTGGCAAAGGAGCTAACGCAATCGGCTTTAAGTAAGCAAATCAAATTTATCATTGGGCCGGCACCAATGATGACATCACTTGATATGCATGGCTTCTCAGTTTCTGTGTTGTCTGCAAGCCAAGATCAAGTGGATGCGCTACAGGTACCGCTCAACTTAGCCGCGTGGCCTGGTGTCTCTGCGCTCACCGAACAAAATGTCCAACCTTTACCTGATGGCTTAACGCCAGTACAACCAGTATCGTCTGATAACAAAGAGACCCACGATATTATTACGTCAATTTGTGACTTGCTTATTGCATCCGAGAAACCGTTAAATGCACTCGACGCAAAATCAGGTGATGGTGATACCGGCAGTACGCTGGCCACGGCAGCGAAAGCGTTAAAAGACAGCCTCGATAAAATGCCGTTGGCAGATCTTACTCAGTTAATGCCTGCCATGGGTAACGAGCTGAGCCAAACCATGGGTGGTTCTTCGGGTGTCATACTCGCGATTTTTTTTAACGCCACCGGCGATGCCTGCGCGCGTGGTGCTCCAATAGAGAAAGCGCTGGCCGAGGGTTTGAGTCGAGTCAGTGAGGTAGGTGGTGCGGTAAAAGGTGATCGCACTATGATTGACGCATTAGAACCTGCCTTACAAGCACTACCTGATGGTATAGCGCAAGCTGCGGCTGCTGCGCGAGCTGGTGCCCAAGCCACAGCAAAAATCTCCAAGGCAAAAGCGGGCAGAGCAGCCTATGTGCCTGAAGAGAACCTGCTGGGCCACAATGATCCGGGTGCAGAGGCAGTTGCATTGGTGTTTGAAGGATTGGCTAAGACGTAAATAGTCAGAGTTTAAGTTGCACTGTCGTTTGTCAAAAGCAGATAAGCCATGACAACCACCCTATCAAAACCGACTGTCAATGACATAGCACGGCATGCTGGCGTTAGTCTGGCCACGGTTGATCGCGTGTTGAACGCAAGGGCCGGTGTTCGTCCGGTTACCAGAGAGCGAGTCAACAGGGCCATTGTAGAGCTGGGCTACGTTCGTGACACCGCAGCGGCTAATCTGGCACGCAACCGAGTTTATCGATTTACGTTTGTGTTCCCCGATAGTCCCAGTGAATTTTATGACTCACTGGAAGCACAAATTCACTCGCAGTCAGATGCCTTATCCAACGAGCGAACACTGTTGAATATTGTGCGAACTCAGGCTTACGATTCGCAGTCAGTTGTAGAGGCTTTGGATGAGCTGGCTAGTCAGGGTGTGGATGGAATTGCTGTTAACGCACCTGAGACACCGGCAGTTCGTGATGCCATAGGGCGAGCTCGCAAGGCTGGTATTGTTGTGGTTGCGCTCATATCGGATTTACCCAGTTCCTTTCGCGATCACTTTATCGGGATTGATAACCGTTCTGCTGGTCAAACCGCTGCACAACTGATGGGGAGATTCATTAATGCCAATGAAGGGTGTATTCTTTTTCTAACCAGCAGCAGATTGGCTCGTGATCATCTTGAGCGCCGTCATGGCTTTGATGCAGTGATGTCAGCTCGTTTCCCAGGCTTTAAAGTTTTACCAACCATTGAAGTACGTGATGATGCCCATCTTGTTGAAAGCATATTGCCAAATGTATTTAAAACCTGGAATGGTATTGCTGGGGTCTATGCATCCTTATCGAGTAACCATGGCCTCATTGAATATTTGCGTCAATCTGTCATAAAGCCGATTGTGATTGCACATGAATTGACGCCGGCGTCCCGTGCTGGATTGCAGCAAGGAGTATTTGATGCATTGATCTCACAGGATACCGGGCACATAGTACGCAGCGCGGTTCGGCTAATGCGAACAACCGTTGAATCGGTACCCCACAATGCCTTGCAGGAGCGCATTCGAATCGAAATTTTCCTGAAAGAAAACCTGCCGCCTGCCTAGTGGGTTGATTATCGGCAGGTCAACGTATTATCAGGATTGATACCCGCTCAATGACACGGCATAGTTTTTGTTATTTGTGGCACTCTTGATATACTGAAGGCCACGGCTGGTAGCAAGCAGGGACACCCAATGAAAATTGAACATAGCATTTCTATTAACAGTGATCCGGCAACTGTATTTGCAGTTTATAAAGATGTGCCTGGTTGGGCGCAGTGGGATCTTGAAATGGAATCGGCATCCTTAGAATCAGACTTTGCCGTTGGTACACAGGGCAAGCTAAAACCCAAGGGTTCACCTGAATCAAAAATACTGTTAACGGAGGTGACTGAAAACCAGTCGTTTACAGTGGAATGTGGATTGCCTTTGTGCAAGATGCATTTTATTCATCAGTTAACGCCCAGTGACTCTGGCACTGACGTAGTTAATCAGCTTGAATTTTCAGGATTACTTGGCCCAGTATTTGAGCTACTACTGGGTAACAGTATTAGTAAAACAATTCCAACATCGTTAGCGGGACTCAAAGAATTTGTTGAAAACAAGTCTTAAACCAGTCTTGTTTATTTATTAAGTTTATCTATTCATTGCGTTTATCTAATCATTGCGTTTATCTATTCATTAAAAAGTCCAGACGTTGTTGTGCCTTTTTAGGGTTGGTCAGGTCACTTGCGTCAATCATCTCGCACTCGTCTCTGATCATTTCCGAAATCAAGCTTGGGTAGATGCGACAATCTTCGGGTCTGTGTTGATAAATGCTGCAGGTGTATTTATCGGGTGCATTGTCAAATTGTTTTGCTTCAATGTTAAGGAACGGGCAGCGATCCAATTTTTCACCCGAATTAGGTTCAAACCAAATTGTGTTGTCTTTAACGTATTTGAATATTTCCGGGTGATGAATTTCCCAGTGCTCTAATTCTGTTTGTGTGGCGCTAAGTTCACCACCGCCGTACCTTATGCAACACTTGCCACATTGATTGCAGTCTTTCATTGATTAGATTTGCTCGGCATGGCTTTGCTTAGTGGTTTTTTTTAAAAGGACAAATCGTCGGCTTCACAAATAAATTTTACCAGCGGTGATGCCGCTTTAAATAGCTTTGCAGTGGTTTTATCAAAGTCTTTTGCATAGACCGACGATACTTTCAAGTTTTGTACAGCGATGAAGTCTTTGCGCTTTAAGTCGTCAAGCAATGGATGATCTTTGCTAAAACCAGCGGGTGGTCTCTTCAGCGATGCGCCGCCAAGCTCGAAACCGTCTTTGCCGGTGAGCTTATTTGCTAGTTTTTTCCATTCTTTTGGGTATTCATCGATGAGCGTACGAACATTTTTTAACGTGCTGCTTTCGGGGTGCCAGATGCCAGCACCCAGGAATACATCCCCTGGTTCAATGTGGACGTAAAACCCCGGTGCATGCACGTCTTTGCCACGCGCATGTCTAAAATGAATGCCGATGTTGGTTTTATAGGGTGTTTTATCTTTAGAAAATCTGATGTCCTTGTGCACTCGCATTAAAGACCCACCCACTTTTTTTGTACTGACAATAAAGTGCGGGGATATTTTTGCCATGTGTTGACTCATAGCGTCGATATAGTCGAATGCCGGGGTTCTAACCTCGTCTTCGTATCGTTGCTTGTTAATAGCAAACCATTCGCGATTGTTGTTCAGTTGCAGCTCTTTTAAAAAGGCTACGGTTTTACGATTGAACATGTTGGTAGCGCTCCTGATACTGAGTCAATAAAACCTTAGCCCGTACGCAAAGCCAGAATAGACTCTATGTTTATTTCCTTTGGGTATTTGCGAAAATCGGTATCGTGTTTTTCCATGGCGTAAATTGACATACGGTCTGCCAGCTCATTGCCTTCAACACCGACGTGACCATTCACATGCAGAATTGTGATCTTGTCTTTTATTGACTGGTAAAGAGAAAACATCGGTTTTATGATATCCAGGTTTTTTATTTCACCACCGCTTTTAGTCCAGCCCTTTTTTTCCCAGTTGACCGCCCACTGTGTAACACATTGGATAGAGTATTTTGAATCGCATAAAACCGTCACCGAGCGGTTAAGCTTGATTTCCTGCTCAGCGATCAGCAATGCTTGATGCAGCGCATTCAGCTCAGCTGTGTTGTTGGTGCCGTTTGGGTTGTACAGTCCGTACCAAAGTTCATCTATTTTACCATCGCGATAAATAGCCATACCAGAACCTGCCTCACCCGGGTTTGGTTCACAACCACCGTCTGTATAGATAAATGTATCACCAGGTAGCTCTTTAATTTCGGCGGCAGAGTATGTTTTAACTGAATTGGGTTTACTCGCGCTGACGGCTTTGGCAGACGATTTGGCATTTGCTTCAGGCGAAGAACCTGCGGAGCGTCCCGCACTGAGCGCCTGACCGGCGCCTGCTGCGAATGCCGCTTCCGCTTCTGCTCTGGTAGCGTACGATTTGTACTTGGCTCCTTTAACATTGGAGACTTGTTTTCGGCACGTTTCCCAGTCCGTAAAAATACCGGTCTGTTTGCCTTGCCATACGACGTAAAATTTGCTCTTCGCCACGGATTCTATCGGTTCTTGTAATCGTTAGTTGAAGCTTCGATAAGCTTTAATCAGCAACGCCGGCAACGGTAATAAATCGCCCTTCGGATGCCGCGTGTCGAAAAACTTTGGCCTCTTGATAGTCAGGGTCGTCATACCAGGCTTGCAGTGCTTGCTGGCTCGGAAATTCAATAATCACCATACGATCATTAAAAGCTTCGCCTTCTATGGCACGCGCGTCACCGCCTCGAGCAAGAAATTTACCACCGTGTCTTGCAACGATGGCAGGTGTTCTATCAGCATACTTTTTGTACGTTTCGGGGTCAGCAACGTGTACGGTTGCCACAACATAGGCTTTCATTATCAGACTCCGGGTTGGTTTGAGCTTGTCTAGCGCTGCTAGCTTGAGTTTATTATAGGGTAATCGCATGGTAATAGCGCCCTGATACTGCTGCACTGATATTATTCCCAGCGATTATTCCTGGCGACTATTCCCAGCGAAAAAGCTTAGCACCAATGAACACGCATAAAACCGAGAACACCACTAAATAGGCAATATGCCATTTTATGTCGAACAGACTGGCTCCGTCGATCATGATAGATCGTGCCGCTTCAACGATGTGTGTCAGAGGTAAAACCTGAGATAAGCTCTTGATAGCCGGGTGCGCACCCTCCAGCGAAAACCACACGCCCGACATGACCATCATTGGCCAGGTGAAAAGATTAAGCAGCCCGCCAGCCAGTTCCTCACTGGCTGTTCGCGCGGCGACCAGTAGACCCAGTGTGATCAGCGCAATTGCGCCAATAGTGAGCACTAGCACCAATGTTATATAGCTACCATGCATGGTGAAGTTGAGTAAAAAATGTGTACCGAAGAAAACACTCAGTGTGATGGCCATGACTAGCCATAACCTTGATGCCACTTGGGCGCTCAGGAATTCAACGGCTGCCAAAGGCGTGGCTTTTAAGCGCTTTAAAACACCGCTTTTTCGATAACGCACAATCACATAGCCAACACCGAATAGGCAGGCAAACATCATATTCATGCCCAGAATACCCGGTAGTACCCAATCGACGTATCGAATTTCTCGCCCAGTGACGGTTTCGCGTGTGTAAGTAGCGTCGGTTTTTGCCAGCAGCAATTGCTCTGAAATGTAGCCGTTGGGTGAGGTGTCATTAACCCAATAACGTTTCTCCGTTGTGTCGATTAACAGATCTAACTGATGTCGCTGGACACGTATAATGGCAGCGTCAAGATTGTCCAGTGGCAGAAACTGCATATGTCGCGTTTCAAAAAATGATTCTGTTTTATCGCTTGCCGGGAATACTCCCACTTTGAACACAGAACGGTTGTCATTGCCGAACATGACTGCAAGTCCTGCAATAAGCAACACGGGAAAAAACAGGTTCCAGGCCCAGGATGAACGGTCTCTGATAAATTCGCGGTTACGAGCCATAAACACAGCGCGAAAATGCTTTAGTGAAATCACGCGCGTAGCTCCTGTCCTGTTAAATCGATAAATAAGTCTTCCAGGGTACGTGAGCGAACTTCCAGCCCGGTTAATGAAACATTGTGAGCAAGCAGATGCTGCAATGTTTGATCTATATCAGTGGTCACAATGTCGATATGAGCATCACCTCGATGAATTGTATGAGCCGCCAGAACAGGTAGGGAGTCGGGGATCGAATTTAATGGAAGCTCAATAAGTACATCATTAAATCGATTGGATAGCAGCTCGCTTGGGCTGCCGGAGGCGATGATTTTTCCATGGTCCATGAACACCAGCTCATCGCACAACAACTTGGCTTCTTCCATATAGTGTGTTGTTAGCACCACGGTTTTTCCGCGCGACTTTATGTCGTCAACCAGTTGCCAGAAATTTCGGCGCGCTTGTGGATCAAGGCCGGTGGTTGGCTCGTCTAAAAAAATCACCTCTGGGTCATTGACCAATGCTACCGCTAAAAGTAATCGTTGCTTTTGGCCACCTGAGAGCTTTCGAGTATCTCGGTCGAGAAATTCTGACAGTGAACATTGTTCTATCAGTTGCTCAATTGGTATTGTCTGTTCATAGAAACTGCCAAACATCTTGAGGGCTTCTATAACGGTCATGTAGTCTTGTAGTGCTGTGTGTTGAAACATGATGCCAGCGTCGCGCTTGAATGCCTCGCCGATTGGCTCGCCACGATACAAAATTGAGCCACTGTTTGGTTCAACGATGCCTTCGAGCATTTCCACGGTCGTCGTTTTTCCAGCGCCATTGGGCCCAAGGAGGCCAAAGCAGATGCCGGCTTCAATTGAAAAACTCACATCGTTGACGGCTTTAACCACTTCTTTTTTACCGGGTTGGAAGTGTTTGACTAAGTGGTTTACTTCGATGACCGCAGTCACAATTTCTCCTGATGCTGGTAGCGATGGATTGGTTAAGACAAGCTGTTGTTATTATAACGCGCTGTCGCTAAGGAATGCGGGTCTCTAGCGTGCACTAAATATCGGCCAAACTTTCCCTCTCAATGCTTTACAGATGCTATGTTAGCGCCATAAACGAAAAACCAAGAGCACGTAATGAGCACTGTCAAAACCACACTTGCGCATGGCCGCGACCATCTGGCTATTCCCGGCCCATCCGTGATGCCCGAACGCGTTTTAAATGCCATGCATCGGCCAGCGCCCAATATTTACACTGGCGACTTGGTTGATATTACCGCCAGCGTTAAAAGTGACCTGAACAAGCTTGCCGGTAATAGTGGCGAGGTGGGCATTTATATCGGGAATGGTCACGCAGCCTGGGAAGCGAGCCTGGTGAATTTTTTCAGTCGAGGCGACAAAGTGTTGTTTCTGGTCAATGGCCGCTTTGGTAATGCCTGGGCACAAGCTGCACAAGGCCTGAAAATCGATGTCGATGTAATGGACTTTGGGACTGAACAAACCGTGCATGCTACCGAGGTACAAGCCAGGCTTGTCGCCGACAAACAACATGCCTATAAAGCAGTGTTAATGGTACACACTGATACTGCATCCTCTGCCAGTAACGATATACGTGGTATTCGTGCTGCAATTGATGCGGCTGGTCATCCGGCGTTGTATTTTATTGACAGCATTGCCTCTTTTGCCTGCGAATCTTTCAACATGGACAGCATGGGCGTTGATGTCATGATCACGGCAAGTCAAAAGGGCTTGATGACACCTCCTGGTCTTGCCATGGTGTTTGTCGGCGCTAAGGTGTGGGACTATCAGAAGCAAGCCGACCTGGTTACCCCGTATTGGAATCTTCACTCCCGAGTGTATCCAAGAATGTTCCCGGATAACTTCAACGGAACACCACCAACACATCATTTATACGGGTTGCGAGAAGCGTTAAACATGTTACTTGAAGAAGGCATCGCTAACACGTGGCGTCGACACGAAGTGCAAGCCAACGCCGTTTGGGCAGCAGTCAATGCATGGGGGCAGAGCGGTGGTATTACGTTTAATATTAAAGACGAGTCAATGCGATCAAAAGCCGTCACCATGATCACAACACCAAAAGAGATTGGTGGAAAGCTTCAACAATACTGCAACGAACACTTCGGTGTAGTCATTGGCGTTGCATTGGTTGGTACTGCCAGTGGTACAACAACTAACGATGCATTCCGAATTGGTCACATGGGGCACTTGAATCCATCGATGTTGCTGGGCACAATAGGAACTGTTGAAGCGGCGCTGGAAGCTTTGGGTGTCGAGCGTGGAAAGGGCGCGGTTGAGGCTGCAACCAGCGTGTTTGCGCAGGCAACTAAATAGACAGTAACGGAAAAGGCGTAGCGGAAAAATATCCTAACTTTTCCGCTACGGTATAGCGTCAGCAGCCACTTAGTCCGAACCGTGTTGACTCTGCTGAATTTTCTCCTCCCACTAAGCGAATCAGTATTAGTAGCATCTTGCTGTTGACAACTGTGCAGCTACTTTATCGATGTAGTCAACTACATATTATTGAGAGTAACTCCCTGCGATTCCGCACAAGCTCCAATATCCTTCGAGATGCTTGCTGGGTAACTCGATAGTCGATAATCCTGCTATCGATGTCTCTACCGAAATAAACTGACGCATCGTCGGATAACAATCCTGACCGAACATCCTTGCAGACAGTTTAAGTTGTTGCGTTTGGCGATTAATGCAATTCGTTAAACGCGTAGGTAAAGATACAGATATGAGGAAGAAAATGCATCATTGTTAACGGTATTTTTGGAACTAAATACGTCAAATATTCACTAAATGCGTTGGTTGTAATGGTTTTGTGAACTTACGCCCAATACAAAGGTATACGATTCCTGACTAACAGCTCTCGTTGCAGTGTTTCTGTCAGTACAGTTACGGGTATTCAGTCTACTAGTAATCCATCATCAGGCAAATGGCTTTTCATATTTGGGTGCGCCCAATCGGTGACCCAAATTACCCGATCAGGGGATTGTCCGATCAGCGCTTTTGCGATTGGAACAACATCGTCGTACGGAGCGCCGCTGGGGCAAGCGTTTGGAACCACTAAGCAGGGAACACCCTACCTGAAAACAATTTTCTGGCAGTTCTGAGCATACCGGCAGATTCCAGTTTTTCTTCAGCATCTAAATTTAGCAATGTGCTTGTTTTACCCAATGGGTGTTCAACGTCGAGTACACGATTTAATCCACTGCTGGGTGTGGCAATATCAAACGCCACAGAACCTTTCATAATACAGGCTGTGGCAACACTCACAGCACAGAATACACCGATAGTGGCATGGCAACGGTGTGGAATAAACGTACGGGTCATGATAACGCCATTGTTTTTCGCGGGCGCGAGTAAGGTCATTTTAGGTACCGATTTCTCAGTCACGTCACCCAGATTCATCATGGGGCCGGCCTGTAGCCTGATGGATTCCAGTGCGTCTTTAAGGATGTCATTGGCATCAAGTTCTTCACGTGTTTCGTAACCACTTATGCCGAGATCGGCTGCTTTTAATAAAACGGTAGGCATGCCATTGTCTATCAGGGTCACGGTTTTTCCGTCAATGGCGTTTTGTATTTGACCGGTAGGTAGTAAGGATCCGCAATTTGCGCCGGCAATATTTTTAAACACCAGTGGTACGGCTGCGGATGTGCCTGGAACACCATCGATTGATGCGTCGCCGGTGTAAGACACTTGACCCGATGGCGTGTTAACTTGTGCAACGGCCATGCTATCGGTGTTTTGCATGTATATACGCACGGGTGTTACATCACCTACAGCGTTGACCAGTTTATTTTCAATGGCAAACCCACCAACACCGGCTAGCATGTTGCCACAACCTTGGGCATCGCTGACCCGTGCATCATCAACAAACACTTGCAAGAAAAGATAGTCAACATCAGTGTTATCGCGATTGGATGGTGAGACAATAGCAACTTTGGATGTTAGGGGGTCGGCACCGCCCATACCATCAATTTGCCTGGCGTCGGGCGAGCCCATAATGCTCAGTAAAAGCGCATCACGTTCTGATATATTTTCAGGTAGGTCTTTGGCTAGAAAGAATCCGCCTTTAGAGGTACCGCCGCGCATCCATGTACAGGCTATTCCGTTGTCGGCATAACCGGCACTAGACATACTTCAGCCCTTTGTCGGCTAGTCGTTGACGCATATCATAGATGTCCAGACCCAGTTCACCATTGGCCAGGCGTTGGCGTTTGGCTTCTTCATTGGCCAGACGTTGCTCGGCTTTTTCCAGCACCTGCGCTGCATCTTCACGACGAACGACGCATACGCCATCGTCGTCTGCAACAATCACATCCCCAGGGTTGATTGCCTGACCAGCGCACACAATAGGGACATTAACTGAGCCTATGGTTTCTTTCACTGTCCCTTGAGAAAAAATCGCCGTTGACCACACAGGCATTTGCATTTTCTCCAGATCGACCGTATCTCTGACGCCGGTATCTGTTACCAGACCAACCCCACCGCGCGCTTTTAATGATGTGGCAATCAAGTCGCCAAAGTAGCCTGCGTTTGATGGTGAGCTGGGCGCTTGCACTAGTATATCGCCTGGCTTAACTTGCTCTATAGCAACATGAAGCATCCAGTTATCGCAGGGTGCAGCAGAAATAGTGACAGCCGGTGCAGCGACTTGTGCGCCTTTGTAAATGGGCCGCATATTAGCGGCAAGCAAACCGATGCGACCTTGTGCTTCGTGCACGGTTGCTACACCGCATTTTGCCAATCCGGCAACGACGTTTGGGTCTGGGCGTTCTATGTGTTGAACTACAACATGCATGTTATTGTCCTGGTTTATAGCTCGTCGACAGTGCGGGGATAAACCGACTGAAAGCCTTCAGCATAACGCGCAGGCCGACCACCGGCCATGCCGCCTGAGTTACGACGAAAATGATTGCCGCGATTTTGCGCAACATTAGTGTAATAGTCCCACAAGTGTTCCTGTCCTTGCATGCATTCTATGGCGGCTCGTTTGTTATCCCATACATCTGTTATGTCCAGGAACACATCAGGTTTCCAACCCATTTGCTCTGTTTGATGTGGTTCGAACAAATACAGTTGCGGTGCACCGAGCACAGTTTCTTCGGGGTTGTGCCCCCAGGCTTGTGCAATCATGCGACATTCCATGGCAACTTTAGTCGCGTAAGAGTGATCGGTGTTGTATGGGTCGTAGTGCGAGTGACTCATCATGAACTGGGGTTGCACACTCCTTATTGTGTCAACCAATTTAAACTTTGCGTCTCTGTCCATGTCGAGCGGGTAGTCACCCAGATCAAAGAACTGAATGTCGTGTGCGTTGAGTGCTTTGGCTGCATTCTCGGCTTCTTTGCGGCGCTCTGTTTTGACCTTGTCTAGCGACATATCGGGCAACTTCCATAGTTTTGCCGATTCGCCACGTTCCCCGTACGATAAACAGACTACAGTAACCTGGTAGCCAAGTTTGGCGTGCAGGGCTATAGCGCCTCCACAACGCCAGACAAAGTCGGCAGAATGTGCACTGATAATGAGGGCGGTTTTTTGGTCGTTCATGCGTGTTCTGCCTTTTGTTTAGGGCTATTATAATGACAAAGGCAAGTGAAATCACCTGATGCTGAGAATAAGCAACACCGTAGAGATTCCCTCTCACGAGCTCGAATTTGAGGCCATACGGGCTCAAGGAGCCGGTGGTCAGCATGTTAATAAGGTGTCAACGGCCATTCACTTGCGATTCGACATTAAAGCGTCCTCGCTACCGGCGTTCTACAAAGAAAAATTGTTGGCGTTTGCGGACCAAAGAATCACCAATGAGGGTGTTATTATTATTAAAGCGCAGTCGTTTCGCTCACAAGACAAAAACCGGGACGATGCATTGCAGCGGCTCAAGCACTTAATCAAGAAGGCCACGGTAGTACAAAAAGCAAGACGTCCAACGAAGCCCTCACGCAATGCGCAAAAACGACGTATGGACTCAAAAAGTAAACGCGGTAAAGTCAAGAGCTTGCGCCGCAAAAATAATTTTGAATAGCAGATATAACAATCAGGTTTTTCTATGCCTAAATTTCTCACCAGTGCACAAGTTTCTCAATACCACGAAGAAGGTTATTTGTCCCCAATAGATCTAATGTCAGAGTCTGACGCTATTGCTATTCGTGAGCAACTTGAAGAAGCCGAACGATTACACCCACAACACATCAACGCCGAAAATCGTAACAACGCGCATCTGGTGTTTAGCTTTCTTGATGATCTGGCTTTTAATCAGATTGTTCTGGATGTTGTGGAGGATTTAATCGGTTCGGATTTTTCTTTGTGGGGCAGCGTGCTTTTCATTAAAGACCCGGGTACGGCACACTATGTTAGCTGGCATCAGGACGCGACTTACATGGGCATGACATCCAACGATTTTGTCACACCATGGATTGCATTGTCGCCGAGTAACCGGGAAACGGGCTGCATGAGCATGATTCCCGGCACGCATAAAAACCACATTAGACCACACGATGATACCTTCGCCGAGGACAATATTCTAACGCGTGGCCAGGTGGTAAAAGATGTTGACGAATCCAGCGCCGTTGATCTTATTCTAAGGCCAGGGCAGATGTCAGTGCATCATGGAGAGATTGTTCATGGTTCGCAGGCTAATCTAAGCCAGCAGAGACGAATAGGGTTCGCGTTGCAATCGTACATGCCTAACCATATACGTCAGCACATTGGTAAAAACATGTGGCTACCTGTGCGGGGTCAGGCGCGAGACGAGGGCGATGAACTATTGCATCGCCCGGTAGGTAATATGGATGAAACGGCGGTGGCCCAACGCGCTGTGGTTAATAAGAACTTTGGCGACATACTTTATTATGGCGCTGAGCAGCGTAGAAATTATTAAGCGCGTAATTTACTTTTATGGCGCTGAGCAGCGTAGAAATTATTAAGCTGGTTTTAATAACGCTAAAGCTGTTTTAGCAAATTTGCCATTTCAATAGAGGCGAGGGCGGCTTCTTCACCTTTATTTCCGGCCTTACTTCCCGATCGCTCAATTGCTTGTTCAATGGTTTCAGTAGTGATGACTCCCAATGAACAAGGCACACCACTCACGTTGGCAGCGTTGCTAATACCTTTGCTGGCCTCCGAGGCAATTAAATCAAAGTGAATAGTGCCACCGCGAATTAACACGCCTAAACAAACCAGCGCATCATACTTGCCACTTTCGGCCATCTTCTTGGCGGCCAGTGAAATTTCAAAACAGCCAGGTACCATGGCAATGGTAATGTCTTTGTCTTTAACGCCGTGTCTAATGAGAGCATCTTGCGCACCAGCAAGCATTTGTTTACCCATGAAGTCATTCCATCGCGTTGCAACAATACCGATTTTTAAGCCAGTGCCTATTAAGTTACCTTCAATTGTGTTTGCCATAGTGGTGTTCTCTAGTTCAGGTTATGTCCCATACGCTGTGCTTTGGTTTGTAAGTAAGCTGCGTTATGTTCGTGTGTTTCTACCTGGTGTGGTAGTTGTTCGGTGACGCTGATGCCAAGCGCTTGTAAACCGGCTACTTTCTCCGGGTTATTGGTCATTAATCGAATGCTGGTAAGCCCAACTGCTTTTAACATCATCGCTGCTGTGTCATATTCTCGGGCATCTGCCGGAAAACCCAATTGGTGATTAGCATCGACTGTATCCATGCCTGAGTCTTGTAGTTCGTAGGCACGAATTTTATTACCCAGGCCAATGCCGCGCCCTTCCTGTCGCAAATAAACCAATGCCCCGCAACCCTCTTCACCAATGCGCTGCATGGCCGCTTTTAGCTGTTCGCCACAGTCGCATCGTAAGGAGCCAAACGCATCCCCGGTCAGGCACTCTGAGTGCAGTCGAACCAGTGGCGTGTCCTTGTTTAAATCGCCCATGGTTAACAGGCTGTGTTCCTGCCCTTGTTCATCGCGAAAGATGCTTATGTTAAATGTGCCATGTTCAGTGGGTAATTGGCTCGTGCCAATTTGGCTGATATTAGCGCCGCTATTTGTCGTGTCAGTTGAATCTTCGTTATCGACTTGTTCTGTTGCTTGACGGTACTTGGCAATGGCATCGACCGACGTCACCAGCATGCCATGCTGTTCGGCAAATGCGCACAGTTCTTCAAGGCGCATCATCTCGCCATCCTCTTTCATGACTTCGCAAATGACCGCCGCCGGTGTCAGGCCCGCAAGTTTGGCCAGATCAACTCCGGCTTCGGTTTGACCACGTCTGTTAAGCACACCTCCATCGTCTGCTCGTAACGGGAACATGTGACCGGGAGTGGCAATATCGACAGGCCTTGTTTGTGGGTTAATCAAGGTTTTGATGGTTTGTGCTCTGTCCTGCGCTGAGATACCAGTGCTGACATTCTCATTCGCTTCGACGGAGAGCGTAAACGCCGTGCCAAAGCCACTGCGATTTTGATATTTGGGCACCATCATGGGCAGTCTTAGTCGATCAAGCATAGCGCCTTGCATGGCAATACAAACCAGGCCGCGGCCATGGGTCACCATAAAGTTGACTTTTTCAGCAGTACAAAATTCTGCGGCTATGACAAAGTCGCCTTCGTTTTCCCTGTCTTCATCATCAACCACTATGACGAATTCACCGTATTTTATTGCCTCTATGGCCTTTTCGACCGGTGCAATATTGATATTAGTCATAGCCATTCTCTTTTAAAAATTCGGCAGAAATGCCCGGCTGAGTTGTGGTTCTGTGCTCTATAAGTCTTTCAACGTACTTGCCGAGTACGTCAACTTCGACGTTAACTTTTGCACCTTCAGATTTGTCCGGCATGATGATGTGCTGTTGCGTGTAGGCAACGAGTGTGACATTAAACCAGTTCGTGCCTGTATCAACGACCGTTAAGCTGGTGCCGTCCAGAGTGATATACCCTTTGGTGACGATGTAACGCATAAGCTCATCTGGAACTTCTATGGCAACCCACAAGGCATCACGATCTTTTTTAAAGCTTTTTATCAGGCCTGTTGCATCAACATGACCCTGCACAAAATGACCGCCCATACGTGTGGTTGGAGTGACTGATCGTTCAAGGTTGACCGGGTCACCTTGTTTTAATGAATCCAGATTGGTTCGGCTACGGGTTTCGGGGGCCAGGCCAGCAGTGAAACTTGATGAGGTTAGTTCAGTAACAGTTAAGCACACACCGTTAACAGCAATGCTGTCACCCAGTTGTGTGTTACCTAACACGGTTTGACACTTAATAGATAAGTCAAAACCCGTGCTCGATGGCTCGCATTGCAACACATGGCCAAGCTCTTCTACAATTCCGGTAAACATGGTTTATACGGTGCCCTTAATCAGTAGGTCGGCATCAAACATTTCGACGGTGGTATTGTTAAGTGTTAGCGCATCTTTAAGTAAATCAGCGCCAATACCACCGACACTTGGCAGTGCCTCTCTACCGCCAATAATCATTGGGGCGATAAATGCCCATACTTCGTTGACCAGCTTGCTATCCAGGAAACTGCCATGAACATGTGCGCCACCTTCAACCAGCATGCTTTGTATTTGTCTTTCCCCAAGTGTCTTGAGCAACAGCTTTAAGTCTGGGTGGGTGCTATTGTTTGCACAGGGCAGCGTTAAAACCTCAACGTTGTTGTCTATTAATTGCTGCTTGTGATTTTTGTCTATGGCCTCGGTGGTAACCAGCAAAGCGCTTGCAGGTAAATCCGGGTTGAACACAGCGTTGTCCAGCGGCACTCGACCGGTGCTGTCTAATACAATACGAAGTGGGTGGGCCGCTTGTGTGTGTTTGTGCGCGTTGGCGTTTCTAACACTCAGTTGAGGCTGATCGTTTATGGCGGTTTGTGCGCCAATCACAATGGCATCTACGGCCTGGCGTGCAACATGACCTTGCGCGCGTGCCTGTTTACCCGTTATCCATTGGCTGTTACCAGTGCGCGTGGCCGTTCTGCCGTCCAGGCTGCTGGCAAACTTTGCAATAACATAAGGTGTTTTATGTTCCAAGTAATGGAAGAAAAACCGGTTGGTGTGCTTTGCTTGTTCTTCGCAAATGCCGCCAACAACATCAATGCCGGCATTGAGTAGAACTTCAGCGCCACCGCTGGCTTTGTTGTTGGTGTCGGATGTGGCGTAAACCACTTGACTGATACCAGCATCAATAATTGCTTGGGTGCACGGCGGGGTTTTACCATGGTGACAACAGGGCTCAAGTGACACGTAGATAGTGGCGCCTTCTATGTTCTGGTTTTTAGCTTTGGCGTCTTGAATGGCGGCGACTTCGGCGTGAGCAAGACCGGCCTGCTTGTGCCAGCCTTCAGCCACTATTTTATTGGCACGCACAATCACAGCGCCCACAAGCGGGTTAGGGCTGGTATTGCCCAATGCACGTTCTGCCAACTCAATGGCGCGCAGCATGTGTTGTTCATGTGTCGGCATTCACCGGACCCCTGTTGGCGTTTATTAAACGCAGGCTCAACTGGGGCGGTATGACGCAGGAAGGTGCTTGGTTGGCGGTGAATCTGCCTCGCAAGTTTGTCTGGACAAGTTCGCCTGGGCATGCCTGATTAGGCATATCTTTCTAGGCTTATCTGTCTAGACATATCTGACTAGACATATCTGTCCAGACATATTTGTCTAGGAGCGATGCGCACGCAATGGCGTGAGCACGTTCTTATTCAGTCCTGTACCAAACTTCTCTCATCCGGACTATAACCGTCGGCTCTGGAATTTGACCAGATCAGCCGCAAACCACTGGTGGTTTGCAGGTCACGGGCTTGACACACTATATGTGTGCCCTACCGTCGGTGGGGAATTGCACCCCGCCCCGAAGCTTGTAGTGCGAAATTACATCAATTTGCTGCTTATGGCAACGTGATCAGGTAGAAACTGTCGATTTTGACGAAATTTTGATGGCCAGCTTGCCCAGAATGCCGTAGTCGGCAACGATGTTCTGACCATCGAGCACGTCGACAGCACCCGTGCAGGTGCCGCAACTGACTATTTGCCCGGCCTTGAGACCAGTGTTGCGCATACCGGGGTGGTTTAGCAGCCAACAAACCAATTCCAGCGGGTTGCCGGTTACTGACATGCTGCTGTTACCTTCAATAGGAGGTTGATCGCCAACGCTGAGCGAAACTGGTAGTTGGGTGACATCCAGGCTTTGCCACTCTTTATAGGGAGTGCCGACCACCATGTGCTGATTCGCTCCTCCATCAGCAATAACCAGAGGACCTGTTGGCGGGATGTTGTTATTGATACGAGACGCGACAATCTCAAAGCCCGGCGCGATCCAGTCTATGTGCTTGTGTAAATCCGCAACGGTAATGTCCTGCTTCTCTCTAATGAGGTCATGTTTTACGCTGACAACAAATTCGGCTTCAATGCGCGAACCATGCTGAAGAAACAACGGCACATCCAATGGACTTGATGGGTCTGAGGTGTGGTCCAACGCACTCTTATATATAGGACCGTAGAAAGGCTCATCCAGGCCAAACATGTCAATAATCGGCTGGACGGTAGCGCCGATTTTATAGCCAGCGATTTCGCCTGCAGCACCAGCTGCTTTCGTGCAAGCAAGCTGGATGTCATAAGCCAAAGGGACAGTCAATGCCTGTTTAGGCAGCAACTCGCTTGGCAACTCGCACGCTTGACCCGATTGCCGCGCGGCCCACAGGTTCTTTGCGAATTCTTCAGTTTGCATTGCAAGGGCTCCCAATTACTTGAACTAAGTTCTGCTCGCTTCGATAACGAAAGTGGATTTTAGTATACGACATTGGGGGCATGGGATTGGTTTATATACTTGAGTGTGCTGTACGGTTGGATTGATGAATTCACTGGGCTTTGGATTGGTGAAATTTGTGAGAGCTTGGAGGGTGGATAGTGGAGATAGTGAACACGTGGAGGGTGGAAATTGGAGTTAGTGAACACGTGGAGAGTGGAATTTGAAATTAGTGAACACATGGAGAGTGGAATTTGAAATTAGTGAACACGTGGAGAGTGGAACATCGGAATTAGCGAGCACGTGGACAGTGGAATTAGGAATTAGTGAACACGTGGAGGGTCATTGCATCATTTAATTCAATTCGTCTAGAAAGTTTTTAACTTATACCATGTTGCTATAAGCCACTTTTGCTGATTCGCCAGGTGCGTTTTTGTGTTCAAAAAAGTACAAATCAATCATAGGTCGTTACTGTTTGGATTTGCATGCTTTAAATCGTTAGTTTAGTATATATACTGTATAAAATAACAGCTATTATATGGTAGTCTACTTGCGTCGGTTATAAAAATAGAATTTTAAATTAAGTAACTATTTCGTTCATAGCACAAGGATATGTCATGGAACAGAAGGCGGCTAAGAATCATCTGACTACAAACAAAAATCCCTCTCCTGACGATTTATCTTCGATGCCGATAGGGCAAAAAGTTAGGCTTGCTCTGGAGTTATCCACTAGAAAGAGTGCATTAATAAAGTCAATTGGCTGTCTAGAATCATCACCTAAAAAAGAAAATAACACATCTGAAAAAATAGAAGAGTATACGCAAACCACTCTCGAAAAAGAACCAAGAGCTGCTCAAGCTGAATCTGCCAACGTAAGCAGTGAGATAAAAGAAATCTTAGCTGCACTTAAGATCAACAGTCACCATGAAAATGTTTGCTTATGTGAACAACTGGAGTTACTGGTTCGATTCGATGAACTACAAGGCTGGCGAGAGTCGGGCGCAAAAAACTGTGCAGCCTGGATGAATTCCGAGCTACAAATCGACACTCGCACCGCATGGGAACGCCTACGAGTTGGTCGGCAGTTACGAGAATTACCCATGATTCATCAATTTTTCAAATCTGGCCGGCTTAGCTGGTCAAAAGTGCGTTTACTTACCCGCATTGCAAGTGTTGAAAACGAGACCATGCTTGTTCATGCCTCGCTTGATGCCACAGTCAGTGACGTACAGAGATTGTGCGAAGAGTATCGCTGGCCGTTAACAGACGACGCTGAAAGCGATGCACAACGGGCGAACTTGCAGTGGGAGAGGCGTCGGTTAAATTGGCGACAATTGCCCGACGGCTCTACGCAAATTAGATTGGTTTTACCACCAGGTCACGCTCAGAACTTCCTGCATGCTATTGAACAATGTGAGGAACTCATTTATGAAGCAGGTGAGGATGGAGCAGAGCCGCAACTACAATTTAACCAAGATGCCAATGACAGCGTTAATGCGGTGAGGGAGCCTTTCCATGCGTCGTCATCATCGCAAAGAAAAGCTGATGCAGCAGTGTTATTGGCAGAGCGCAGCGTGGCGTTTTGTGGCGAGCATCTAGCACCTGCTGATCGATATCAAGTGGTGTTGAATATAGATACAGACAGTTTATCTCAAGAAAAAAACCGGTCGCATACACTATCTCAATCGCACAAACCGCCAAGAAACCCAATGATTGAAGGTATAGGTCGTGTGCCCATAACCACGGCACGACAAATAGCTTGTGACTGCAGTGTGATTAAACTGCTAACAGAGCAAGGAGAGCCCTTGTCCGTTGGGCGTAAATACCGCTTATGGACACCCTCCATGCGGAGGGCGATACTGACTCGAGATCGGCATTGTCAATTCCCTGGTTGTCACTCGCACCGCTTTCTGCAAATACATCACATACAGCACTGGGCCGATGGCGGTGAGACGTCAGTTGATAATGGGGTATGTCTGTGCCAGTTTCATCATCAGCTGATTCATTCTGGCCAATTTGAAATACGACGTGCAGTTGCAAGCACTGACTCTCTCAAGTCAACAGGTTTGTACTCATCAAGTAAGAAGCGGCTGCTGCCAACTCGTTGCCGATTTGTGGTTAAACGCACGTTTAAGCACATATCTAGTACCAAGCCTAGTGAACCTGTCGGGTCGGTGGAGCGAACAGCAAGGAGTTCTACGATTCCGCACCGCAAATGTGATAGTGGAGTAATTGAACGACGGCAAACGCTTATGTGTAAGCAAAACAGCGTAGAAGAGCCCGTAACGCCGTATTACGATACTTTCTCTTCACCAATAATAGCCAAGTAGGCAGACGATTATATCGCTGCACCGCATTTCCTTGGAGGAAATCAACCGTCCAAATGCCACCAATTGCGCCTTTGAACACCTAAAAATGGTCGAAATCACGCAAAAAAATCTTTTCTCTAATTATTTTCAAAATAATTTTTAAAAATAATTCCGTATTAATACAACAAGATACATGGGAATTCTAGCCCGCCAAACTGGATATAGGGTAATTGTTTATTGACAGAGCCTCAGCATTGGGATAAATTTCCTTCCATGCAATCAAAACCCAACATATCTCTGTCCAACATGGCGGCGCTAGTGCTAAAGCCGCTTATTGAGGTCCTGATTCGAAATGGCTTCACGCATGCTGAACTTACAGAGATCGTCAGGCAGTCATATGTTGATGTAGCGTATGAGGAGTGTGCTGCTACTGGTCATAAACTAACCTATTCTCGGGTTGCCGCGCTCACTGGTCTTTGCCGAAAAGAAGTGGTCCGTTTACGAAATAAGCTCAAAACCAACAATCAATGGGAATATTTGCACAGCAATGAGTCTGCTCAAATAATTGACGGATGGTTACGCGACAAGGATTATGGTGACAGTGCTAACAACCCGATTGACCTTCCAGTCAGCGGAAAGTCCCCGTCTTTCGAAAGCTTGGTAAACAAATACAGTGGGGCAATTGCTTATAAAAATCTATTGAGCGAGCTCTGCAAAGCGGGAATTACGTCACAGTTTAGTGGAGGTACCGTCAGATTGATGCGGACTCAATATGCATCGCAGCAGTTAGAGCTAGAACAGGTCCAATTGATGTCAGTGTGCGCGACTGATTTATTTTCTGTAGCACTGGATAAAGAGAAGGCATCGAATAATGATATTCGTTTTAATTGGCAACTAGTTTATAGTGGAATAGAGGACAAGCTTGCCAAGCAGTTTCATGAGCTTGGTAACGATAAAGCCATGGCCTTTTTCAACACGCTCACCGAGTTTCTATCTAACGATGAAAATGATTCGGACCCCGGTCTAACAGGCCGTGGTAAAAGGGTTGGATTGGGAATTTATTATTTTGACGGCGCTAAGATAACTAAAAGTGTCAAGATGACGAGTGAAGATCATGCATGAAGCAATACGTAGTAAAAAGCTAATCAAAAGACTAGGATTTTCTGTCTGCCTGTTCCTGTTTATAGTTAGTTGTGCCGTCGATGATCCTGACGACGACGATGATTCTGAAGGCGGTGTAATTGGTACGGGTATTCAGATCTTTGGCACGGTCACAGATGTGCGCCAGTTTGCCAGCAATACGCTGCAAATAATGTCTGATTCCGGCGAAATAAGTAACGCGCTTATCGATGATACTGGCCGATACAGTGCTCCATCTGTAAAAGGTGCACCTCCATACTTGATTCAGGCCGATTTGGGTAACGATGAATATCGCTACGCGATTTCGTTTGGTGAGGAACGCACCAACGTGCACAGTTACAGCGATGTGATTATGCGTAATTGGTTCGCCGCAAACAATGGCGATATCGATTCCGAATTCGAGCAAAAACGGCTTTTCACCGATTTGCCCTCCGAGGCCCAGTTCGAATCAAACGCAGAGGCAATATTAAGTCTTGTAAGCCTGGTTCTGGATACCTATGGTTTAACTGGAGACCAGCTGCTTACAGGTGACTACGATTCGGGTAACGATCCTCAAGGAATCGACAGTTATTTGCGCGCAAACCAAATGCTAATCAAGGATGACAGAATCGCAGTCGTTATCACCGACCCCGAAACCAAAGTTCAGAGTACAACCAGATCAAACTTCTCGCTCTATGATCTGGCAGATGAGCAAGATATTGAAAGCCCGCAAACACCTATGTCAGTGCGAGCGTTACCCAGCGCCAGTGATGAAATAGTGATTGTCTGGGAGCCGGCGATTGATAATCGAGGTGTCGTTGGGTACGAAATATTCAGGGATGACGCACTTATCGCGACGACGCCATTTCCTGTTTTTACCGATGGAGGGCTCAGCGCCAACCGACTATACACTTATTACATCACTGCCATTGACGGTGCGGGTAACACGTCAGCACCATCATCACCGGTAGCCACCGACACACTGGGTGATCTGGATGGTTTAGCGCCTCCAGCTCCTGTTCAATTAAACATTAACGCGTTTCCAGGACAGATGGAACTCATCTGGGGGCAGGCTGACATTGGAGATGTCGTCAGCTTTGATGTATATAGAGGTCGGGTAAGTGGGTCGTTACAACCGCTCACGACTGTCACCAGCACCTTTATGACAGACGCGACAATCTCAAGCGGCGTTAATTACTGCTACCAAGTAACAGCGGTCGATGCGAGTGGAAACGAGTCAGCCAGGAGCGCAGAAGAATGCGAAACAGCCGCCGGTGAAGAGATTAGATCATCTAACACCGCAGCGTTTAGTCAAGTGCCCGCATTAGCGGGGCTGAGTATCCCCGACATTGAGTCACTAGAGTGTACGACGCAGTGGGACCAGTATTCTATTGTGAGTGAAACGACAATTGAGCCTGGCTGTTACCTGGTTGACAGCTCGATTGAAGTTAGGAACACGGGACACTTAAATATTGAACCTGGTGCTGTGCTGAAATTTGGCGCGAACACCGGAATCACCGTGGTCACTGGAGGCTCGCTGAGCTCCATTGGTACAGCTGACTTGCCTGTTGTTATGACTTCACAAGACCCCACGCCTGGTTATTGGAATGGTGTGTATTTTCAGCGATCAAACAGCAGTCGGAATAAGTTGGTTAATACGGTCGTTGAGTATGCTGGCATTGGTACTGTGGCTGCAGTAACGATGGAGAGTTTCAATTCTGCGATTACGACTTTGGAAATGTCCAACAACCTCATAAGACATTGCAGTGGGGTGGGGTTTTCATCGGATAGCGAGTTTGGCAACTTGACCACATTGGATGGAACAGTGATAGCCGATTGTGATGTGCCTGTACGGGCTCATGTAGCCATGATTGGCCGTGTTACTCAACGAAACGATTTTAGAAATAATAGAAACCCGATCATTGATTTAGGATATTCCGTTGTCGATAAGGATGCGCAACTAAAAGATCTGGGCGTTTCGTACAGCACCGAGGGAATCATTGTTAACGAAGGTACATTAACTGTATCGAAAGGCGTTGAAATCAAGTTTCGTTCAGACAGTGGAATTTCAGTTTCTGGCTCAATGGTTGTCAATGGAACCGAATCAGATAGGGTCAAATTCACCGGAGTCAATGAGGAGCGAGGTAATTGGTCCGGAATTTGGTCAGTTGGTAGGGTGATACTGAACAATGTGGATATTGAATATGCGGGTTCCAGTGAATTCTGGAGGAGTAACAATGCAAGTATTTACGTTTATGACGGCTATCTTACACTGAATTCCGTGAATATCAGCAATAGCCGTGCTTATGCACTGGACTACGTTTCTGGTGATTCGCTGCTGGTGAGTGATTTATTGGTTGAGAACAACGCCAAGAGTCTACGTATCCCAATCTCGAAAATAGCGTCTTTTGGTGCCGACTCCAGATTCTCAAACAATGATGAATCGGCAATTACGCTGCACGACACCTCAAATATATTGAACGATATAAATCTGATTGACCTCGGGGTGCCCTATGCACCAGAGGATTCATTAACGATAAGCGACTCCACGCTAACCATTAACGAGGGGGTTCAGCTTAGTATGCCTAATAACAGTTCGATTAACGTTTACGGAAGCGCTACCCTAAATATTCTGGGTACAGCCGAAAGAATGGTTAGTATTTATAACGAAACAGGCATTCCCGGTTCATGGCTCGGTATCCAGCTGACTTCGACCTCAACGCTGAATACAATTCAGCACGCAAGCATAGCGTTTGGTGGTGGTGGTTTAAGCAACACACCGGGCAATATCTGGATGGATTGCAGATATGGGGGCTTGAGTATTTCAGATACAAGTCTGGAGGACAGTTTTGGTTGGGGGATAGGATTATCAGGCAGTCAAATCTGCAATATTGATTTAGGAGAGAATGTTCAATTTGCCCGTAACAATTTGGGCGGTATCAATATTGAACAATAATTTCGTACCGAGTAGGAATGGCAACAAGGATGTTCGCAAAGGATTGTGATGGTTGCCAGGTAGTGTGTGGCGAGATGGAACGGACACCTTCTCGCCACATTTTTTTAAAAGTCGTACTTAACCGAAATTGATGAGGTGCTGTTTTCTACTGGCTCCTGTTCCCCTAAAGTACTGCTGATGTAGTTAAAACTGTATTTTAGTGCGCCATTAGGAATCCTGACTGAAATCCCGGCCTCAGCTGTACTCACATCAAGATTGTCAGAGCTTAAGAACTCAGCGTCTACTTCGAGTTTTATTAAATCTGAAATTAGTTGTGTTCCGCCCACCGCAAACCCAGACGAAACAACAGACTCATTGAATTCTGGAGCAAACTCTGTGGCAGCCACGATTGATGTGACCTGAAAAGCGCCCACCTCTGCAAACAGATTCTGGGTTTCTGTGTTGATGAGTTCGATGCCGAGCCCACCGCCAACTAATCTCTGGTAGTTATCCAGAGAAGCTGAACCGAAAGTCTTGATAGCGCCTTCACCGAAAGCATAAGTCATATCGGAGAACCAATATTTTGGCTCGTAAGAAAGTTCGTAAGTATCAAAACCCTCACTGTCGCTCAGCCACTGTGCATTAAATTCGTGGCTGAATGGTCGATCCAGGTTTTTCAAAATAAATTCCAGACTGGTTGTTGGGTTATCACCGTCCAGTACAGTTCCACCCTCAACACCGCCAGTCCAGTCTGCGCTGACGCTTAAAGGCAGAGCCATTGAGAGTAGTGTAATTGGTGCATATAGAAATGCACTCCGTTTGAATACGTTCATACCTTTGTCCTTTTGAATAACGAGCAACGTGCTGCTTTGTTTTTTCCGAGTGTAACGTAGGTTTTTAGTGGTGGGCTAGAGTCAAATATATAAACAGTGACCACCGTCACGAGCTAGGTAACGCTCACGGATTCATTTTTTAACACAGTAAATACGACGCTTACTCTCTATCCTAGACTTTGGTCTAGGAAGTGGCCGTCCCTGTCGTACAGCTCCGGATAAATCAAGTTAAACCGGGTTTATGGTTTAAACAAGTGCGGTGCTGTGTGCGTTTAGGACCATGCAATCGTAAGAAGAACAACTTTTTATCACACGCATCTTTTACTTGATGTTGGCAACTAGTCTTAAGACTAAGTAAAAACGCGCCCCGATTATCACTTTCATATTTTTCCAATAAATTCCGTTTAAAAATAATTTTGCGAGCGTTAGTCTCCATGAAAGCAGCTGGATGAAAATTATTTTTCCATGCTCTGGCTTATATAAGGAATGGAGAGATGCAAGATACCGCGGCATACGTACTCATAGTAGCTTTATTCATACTGCCATTGGTGATTTCGGTGGTTTTCGGATTTGAAAGGTTACTTAAATGGGTTTTTCAAAACCAGCTTCTGATGCTGGTTACGCCACTTTAACTGTTATCACTATCGGATATCACGAGCATGGCTGCCATATTAGAAGAAGTGAAAGCATCAACTGACGAATCAGATTCAATGGTTGACCCGGAAGCGGCGCTTTATCAAAAAAGTATGCGTCGTTTGCTTCAGCCGATCCAGAAACACCTCGAGGATGAATCAGTTTCTGAAATCATGATCAACGGATTCGACACCATCTATGTTGAATCCAAAGGAAAAATTACTAAGACAACCGATAGCTTCAAAGATGAAGAAACCTGGGAAGCTGCCGTGCGCAACATTACTCAGTTTGTTGGCAAACGACTGACTCCTGAAAATTTATCCATTGAGGCGAGGTTACCCGAAGGTCATCGAGTCCATATTGTACAAGCACCAGCGGCTATTTCGGGTACCAGCGTGGCGATAAGAAAATTTGCCAAGGAAAAGCTTGATGTCGCTGAACTGATTAAGTTTGGTTCGATGAGTGAACAATGTGCTGAATTTCTTGGTATTGCTGTTCACCTTGCAAAGAATGTGATTATTTCTGGTGGCACGGGCTCAGGTAAAACCACGCTACTGAATTGCTTGTCGGCAATGATTCCCAGTGACGAAAGAATCATCGTTTTGGAAGATTCAACAGAGTTGCAGTTGCAGCAAGACCATGTGGTGCAATTTGAAGTTAAACCACCAGATGCTTATGGGCGCGGTGGCATCACTATGCGCGAACTGTTTCGCGGCACATTAAGAATGCGACCAGACAGAATCGTTGTTGGTGAGTGTCGTGGTGGTGAAGCCATCGATATGATTCAGGCCATGAATTCCGGCCATGGCGGCTCCATGTCTACCGCGCATGCGAATACACCACTTGATGCAATCGCACGATTAGAAGTCATGTCATTAATGGGCGGTGTTGATTTGCCACTGAGTGCCATACGCGCGCAAATTAGCTCGGCAATAGAAATCATTGTACAGATCAGTCGATTTCACGACGGTAGTCGAATGTTAACCCACGTGTCGGAAGTTGGCCCTGTCAACGATGAAGGGCACAGTACAGTCAAAGACATTTTTGTATTAGTGGAAAAGCCGGACGGAAAACGTGAGTTGCAATGGACAGGAGTCAGACCATCTTTTGTTCAGCAAGTTCAACAAGCGCGTCATGAGTTAAAAATAGAACTAACAGAACCGCTTTGGGCATAGCTCAAGGTAGTAAACCGAATCAGAGTTGTACCTGATGATGTAAGTAGTAAGAAGAAGTGCGTATTTATAATCGTTTCATATGACGACTCAAATACGAGTATTAAATTAATTTATATGGCCCGACAAAGTCGGACTAACTTAAAAAGGATAGATATCGTGAAAATGTTAGCTAAGCAAAAACAGAAAATGAGACAACTGCGTCAGCGTGGTGAAATGCCAATTGGTCCGATTCTGATCATTGCGTTGATCGTATTGCCATTGGTTATTGCGCTGGTTCTGTACGGTGGTGAAATCGCAAATTCCTTTGGTAATGCGACTGCAGCTGTAACCCAATCGCAAACTGACGCTGCTAAAGGCCACACAGCTGGTCAAAAAGCAAGCGCAATTAAGTAAATACTTAAGTGATAGTAATAGGAGCTTTGGCGAAATGTATATTCAAGCTAAGAGAAATACTGGAATCAATGGCTCCCTATTGAAGTTGGAAACGATGCGCCGCTGCTTAATAGGCGGTGGCGCATCGTTTATCCTTATTTTATCAACTACCCTGCAGGCAGACGTATTCTTTGATTCGCAGAAAAATATACAAGACAACACGGATGCATTGG